>NZ_JBGGKS010000002.1:0-371676 GCF_041287095.1 Mycobacterium sp. pUA109
TTGACGAACTACGTAGAGACGAGGACCGGGGCACAGCCCCCCAACCCCTTGACAAAAACCCCTTACGAAGGTGTCCCCGGTCGACACGCCACGCAAATCACCGGATCTGCGCACGCTCGTGTCGGGAAACCGCCAAATAATGCGCCCGCCGCCGCGACGATAGGGGGATGAGCACGATGTGGCGTTTGCCCCGCGGCCGCACGCTGCACTCTCCCCTACCACCGGAACCCAAGGAGTTGTCATGAGCGAGCCGACCGCGAAAGGCAACGCGCCCACGGCACCCCGCGCCGCCGCGCTGCCCTACCTTGCCGTCACCGACGCGCGGCGCGCCCTCGACTGGTACACCGGGATCTTCGGCGGCACCGTCGTTGGGGAGCCGATTGTGATGGACGACGGTCGGGTCGGGCACGCGGAGCTGGCGATCGGCGATGGCGTGCTCTACCTGGCCGACGAATACCCCGAGTTCGGCCTGCGGGCACCGTCCGCGGACGCGGTCTCCGTCAGCCTGATGCTGCCCGTCCCCGACACCGACACCGTCCTGACGCGGGCGCGGGAACACGACGCGCAGGTACTGCGCGAGGCCTACGAGAACTACGGCAACCGGATCGCCACCATCGCCGACCCGTTCGGGCACCGGTGGATGCTGATCGGCCCGATACCGGAATCGGGCACGGCGATTCAGCACGGCGACATCGGCTACGTGTCGGTGTGGACGCCCGACGCCGACCGCGCGGCAGCGTTCTACGGCCAGGTGCTGGGCTGGACGTATGACGCCTCTTCGCATCAGGTGACGAATGCCGGTCTGCCCACGGGCATTTTCGCCGCCGGCGAACTTGCCACGTTGTTCTGCTGTTATGCGGTCGCCGATCTAGACGCCGCCCGGCACGCCATCGCCGAGGCGGGCGGCAAACCCGGCCAAACCTATGACTTCGGCCACGGCGCCGTGCTCAATGCCACCGATCCGCAGGGTGGTGCGTTCGCCGTCTATCAGTCCTCCGGCGAGCAGAAACGCCCGACGCGCAACGGATCCAGGCCCGGCGAGCTGGCGTATGTCACCTACCATGTGCCGGATTCGGCCAGCTTCCGGGATTTCTACGGCCGGGTGCTGGGCTGGACCTTTGCGCCGGGCAACGTCGACGACGGCTGGCAGATCGCACCGGTGCATCCGATGGCCGGGGTCGCGGGCGGCAGCCCGCAGCCGCTCACGGTGCCGATGTGGACGGTCGGGGACATCAACGCCGCGGTCGCGGCGGTCCGGGCGGCCGGAGGCACCGTGCTGCAGGAGCCGGTCCGCCAGCCCTACGGGCTGACCGCCGAGTGCCTCGACGACCAGGGTGGCCGGTTCTACCTGGGCGCACGCTAACGCGCGAGCAGACGCAAAAGCCCCGTATTTCGGCCCGCAACGGGGGCTTTTGCGTCTGCTCGCCGACCTGGCCGCGGCCCGGCACGGTAGTCTGCGCCGTGTGCCCGACTCGCCGTATCTGACGATCGACCTCGGCCGGGTGCGCGAAAATTTCCGCGCCCTGCGCGCCGCGCTGCCCGGCGCGGAGATCCGCTACGCGGTCAAGGCGAATCCGGCCGAGCCGATCCTGCGGCTGCTGGCCGCGGCCGGCGCCGCGTTCGACGTCGCCTCCATCGGAGAAATCGACGCCTGCACGGACGCCGGAATCGACGGCGGCATCCAAACTTTCGGCAACACCGTCAAAAAAGCGTCCGATGTGGCCTACGCCTGGTCCCGCGGGGTGCGGCGGTTCGCGGTCGACACCCACGACGGGCTGGCCGCGCTCGCCGCGCACGCCCCCGGAGCGCACCTGGAATGCCGTGTCGCGCTGGCGTTTCCCGCCTCGGTGACGCCGTTCGGCGACAAGTTCGGCTGCGCGCCCGACGCGGCCGTCCGGCTGTTGCAGCAAGCACGAAGCCTGGGCCTGCACCCGGACGGGGTGGCGTTCCACGTCGGCTCCCAGCAGCTCGACCCCAGCGCATGGGAGCTCGGCATCGCGCACGCCGCCGACATCTTCGCGGCGGTGGGTGGCCTCACCACGCTCAACGCCGGCGGCGGCTTCCCGATCGGCTACACCGCCGCCGCCCCGGACCTGCCCAGCATCGCCGAGGTCATCGCCGCGGCGCTGACCCGTCACTTCGGCGCTGCCCCACCGCATCTGGTTCTCGAACCCGGGCGTCTGCTGGTGGCGTCGGCCGGCACCATCCGGTGCGAGGTGGTGGCGGTACGCACCGGAACCGACGGTCGCCGCTGGGTGTATCTGGACGTCGGCCGCTACGGCGGGCTCGCCGAAACCGAGAACGAATACATCCGCTACCGGCTGCGCACCGACCGGGACCACGACCCGCTCGGCGACGCCGTCGTCGCCGGACCGACCTGCGACGGCGACGACGTGCTCTACCAGCGTTACCCGCTGCCGGTCACGCTGGCCGCCGGTGACACCGTCACCATCGACGCCGCCGGTGCCTACACTGCGAGCTACGCGTCGACGGGTTTCAACGGGTTTCCCCCGCTGTCAACACATTTCCTGGAGGCACCCAATGCAGTCCGGACCGGGTAGCCGCTTTGGCGGGCGCCACGTGCTGGCCGAGTTCCGCGGGCTAGACCCGGCGCTGGCCGACGACGTCGGGCAGCTGCGGCGCATCCTGCACGAGGCGCTGGTCGGCGCCGGGGCCACCGTGTGCGACATGATCGACAAGCGCTTCGAACCGCACGGGGTGACCGTCGTCGCGCTGCTCACCGAATCCCACGCCTCGATGCACAGCTACCCGGAGCGCGGCGCCATGTTCGTCGACGTGTTCACCTGCGGCGACACCGCCGACGCACAGCGGGCGGTGCAGCTGCTGGGCAAGCAGCTCGCCGCGACGCACGGCGACATCCGGACGGTGTATCGCGGTGCGGGCACCGAGATTGTCGAGCCGATCGCCCCGGGCCTGACCCGCAGCTGGCAGCTGTCCGACGTGCTCTGCGATGTGCACACCGAATACCAGCACCTGGTGATCGGCCGAACCACCCAGGGGGTGGCCCTGTTCAGCGACGGGGAACGCCAGAGCACGGCGTTCAGCCAGCTCGTCTACCACGAGGCGCTGCTGGTGCCGGCGTTGCTGTTGGCCGCCACGCTGGATCGGGTGCTGATCATCGGCTCCGGCGAAGGGGTGCTCAGCCAGCTCGCGGTGCTGGCCGGCGCGACGCACGTCGACCACGTCGACATCGACCGCGACGCGGTCCGGTTATGCGCCGAGCACCTGCCCTACGGCTACTCGCCCGACGAATTGCGCCGCGCCGAAAACGGACTCGGACCGGTCACCGTGCACTACCGCGACGGCTGGGGTTTCGTCGCCGACGCCACCGAGCCCTACGACGTGGTGGTGGTCGACCTGCCCGACGAGCGCACCGAACCCGCCCAGCACAACCGGCTTTACGGCGTCGACTTCCTGCAACGATGCCGGGAGCTGGGTGGCGTCGTGGTCGGCCAGGCGGGCTGTCCAACGGTGTGGCGCAACGAAACCCTGCTCCGGTCGTGGCGACGCTTTCACGACACCTTCGGCACCGTCGTCTACTTCGGCAGCGATGAGCACGAGTGGGCGTTCTTGTCGGGTCTCGCGCACCCGCACGACGATCCGGCCGCGGCGATGCGGGCCCGGTTGGCGACGCTGCCCTACCGGCCCCGCACCATCGACGCGGCCACCCTGGACGCCGCGATCATCGCCCCGCACTCGCTGCGCGGGGAATAGCCCCGCGGGTCACAGGATCGCGACCCCGACCACCATGCCGAGCGCGAACTGGGCGGCGGCCACCGTGAGCACCTCGTTGCGGTACTGGTCGGACTCGAACAAGGCGTCCATGCCCACCCCGATCACCAAGGCCGCGATCCGCATCATCCCGACCTGCGCGGCGATCCCGACCAGCCCGTACACGGCGGTGGCGATCAGCCCCTCGGCCAGCTTCCCGTACGACGAGTAGATCGCCACCACCACGATGAGCGCCATCGACACCATCCCGGCGGCGGCCACGATGATGGCGTTCGGTTTCCCCGCGGCGACCATCTTGCGCAGCGGCCCCGGCGTGGCCAGGTCGATCGCTTGGAACCCGACCATCATCAGCACCAGCCCGACGATGGCATACAGCACGATGGCGCTGACCCCGCGACCCAGGGAGCTCCAATAATCGGGCTGCAGTGCCACGATGGATGCGGTCATCGATTCGACTCCATTCATTTCGGGATGCGGTGCGGGATGAAAGCGGCGCCGTTGTCGGTGATCAGCCCGGAGGTTTCCCGAATGCCCAGCCCCGCCGACGAATCGCCGACGATCCAGGCGCCCAGCGCCGGCCGCATGTCGTCGAACTGCGGCAGCGGGTCCAGCAGTTGGTAGACAAAACCTTCCTCGCCGTAGACGCCGCCGGTGGCGGTCTCCATGCCGGCGCCGACGACGGTGATGTTGGCGCCTTCCCGCCCCAGCTTGGGTTTGCGGACGTATTCGGTGAGTTCGTGCGGGTCGTCGAGGTAGGCGGGCAGCAGGTTGGGGTGCCCGGGATACATCTGCCACAGCACCGCCAGGATCGCCTTGTTGGACAGCAGCGTCTTCCACAGCGGCTCGATCCACATCGTGGTCGGCAGCGTCTCCACCGCGTGTTTGCCGAACTCGTCGTCGAGCACCCATTCCCAGGGGTACAGCTTGAACATGGCGTGGATGGGCGCCTCTTCGAGGTCGACGAACCGGTCCAGCGCGCTGTCCCAGCCGACGTCCTCGATCGTCAACCCGACCGTCTCGAAACCGGCCTCCGCCGCGGTCTCCTGCATATAGGTGGTGGTGATCTGGTCCTCGCCGGTCCATTCCGCACCGGTCCACGAGAAATGTAATTCGCTGGTGGGCAACAGCTCCCGCACGGCCTTCCAGCGCTCAACCAGCTGATCGTGCAACGAATTCCACTGGTCGTCGTCGGGGAAGCGGTCGGTGAGCCAGTGCCACTGCAGGATTGCCGCCTCCAGCAACGTGGTGGGGGTGTCGGCGTTGTATTCCAGCAGCTTGGCCGGTCCCCGCGCGTCGTAACGCAAATCGAACCGGCCGTACACGTGCGGGTCCGAGCGGTACCACGATTCGGCGATCGGCTGCCAACTCCATTCCGGCAGACCGAAGTCCGCGTACCGCTCGGTGAGCACCACCTGCTCGACGGCGTTCAGGCACATCGAGTGCAGCAGTTCGACGTCGGCCTCTAAGGCCAACACCTCGTCCATGTCGAATTCGTAGTACACCGACTCGTCCCAGTACGGCCGGTCCGCACCGGCCGCGTCCCGCGCCGGGGTGCCATAGACCAGTCCCTGGGATTCCACGATCGCCGGCCAGTTGCGCCGCGGCTGGATCCTAACGCGTTTCACCAGCGCCGCTCCTCCTCATCGCTGCGCTCTGCATCGTCGCCGGCGGTCACGAGCCGGTGCTGCCGCCGATTTTGCTGCCGAAGCCGCCGCGGTGAATGGTGGTGCCGGACTTCGTTGTGATCGTCGCCCCCTTCGGCGCGGTGGTGGTGCCGCCCACCGGGTGCGACCCGATGCCGCCGGAACTGCCGTAGTAGTAGCGGTACTGATGCCCACCGTAGTAGAAGAAGCCGTTGAGGCCGCCGCCGTGGCTGGTGCAGTAGCTGTCCTCGACGATCACCGGCTGCCCGTAGGGGTCGTCGCGGACGCATTGCGCGGTGACCCGGCTCGGCGAGAGCGCCCAGTACCCGAGCGCGGCGACCACCCCGACCACGCCGACCACGGCCGCCCCACCCATGAGTCGGCTGTTGCGCTCCCGCCGTTTGGCCTCGGCCGCCTGCCGCGCCTCCTCCAGCTCCTGCTGTTTGCGCAGCGCCTTGTCGCGGGCCCGGGCCTCGGCGACGGTGGGCGGGCGGGGTTGGGTGCTGGCGGCGTCCTGAAAGCGCATGCTGCCGCGAGGCGGCTCCGCGTCCGCCGGCGGCTCGCCGCCCGCGGGCGTCGTCGCATCGTCAGACCGGTCGTCCCCCGCCGGTGGATCTTGGTTGGACCCCACTCCCGCTCCTCGAATCCGGTCCTGTCCCCGTCGCGGGCAGTCTCCCACACCCGGATCGGCCGCGATCACCCGGACAGCCGGTCGCGCCGCAGGTTAGCCCAGGACGTCCGAGATCGGCGCGCCGGCGGCGATTTTGGCGCGGGTTTTCATCACCTTGGCCGGCATCCCGCCGCCGACCACCCCGACCACGGCACCGTCGCGCTCGTAGTAGGCCAGGAACTTGCGGCCGTCGTCCTCCACCAGGTGCACGGTGTCGGTGGCGTGCGGTTCGCCCAGACACTGAATCTTGACGTCGTACTGGTCGCTCCAGAAGTACGGAACCACCACCTTGGGTTCGGTGTCTTGGCCCAGCAGCGCGGGCACCACCACCCGGGCCTGTTCGGCGACGTTACTCCAATGCTCCACCCGCACTTGGTGTCCGGCCGAGTCCCGCCAGGACGCCACGTCGCCGAGGGCCCACACACCTGCGGCGCTGGTGCGTCCGGCGGCGTCGCAGATCACCCCGTTGTCGACCTCGATACCGCTGCCGTCCAGCCATTCGGTGGCCGGGCGCGACCCGATGCCGACCACCACCAAATCGGCGGACAGCTCGGCGCCGTCGGTCAGCACCACGGTGTCGACGTGGTCGTCGCCGCGGACTTCGGCCACCCCGACCCCGGTGCGCACGTCGACCCCTTCGGCGCGGTGCAGCCGGGTCACCAGCCCGCCGATCTGCTCGCCGAGCACCGAGGCCAGCGGCGCGGGCTGCGGCTCGACCAGCACCACCGCGACGCCCAGCGCCCGCAGGCTGGCGGCCACCTCGCAGCCGATGAACCCGGCGCCGATCACCACCGCCCGCCGCGCGGCCGAGGCGTGCCGGCGCAGGGCCAGGCCCTCGTCGAAGGACCGCAGCACCCGGATGCCCTCCAGGTCGGGAAAGGCCGGGATGCGCCGCGGCACCAGCCCGGTCGCGATGACGAGCTCGTCGTAGCCGAGCACGGCGCCGTCGGCCAGCGTCACGGTTTGCGCGGCGGTGTCGACGCCGGTGGCGGCCGACCCCAGCCGCAGGGTGATGTCGTTCTCGTCGTAGAACTCGCGCGGTTTGAGCGTGACGTCGTCGACCCCGCTGTGCAGCACTTCCTTGGACAGCGGGGGCCGGTCGTAGGGCAGGTGCACCTCGTCGCTGACGATGGTGAGCGGACCGCGGTAGTCGGCCCGACGCAGTTGCTCGGCGGTGCGGGCGGCTGCCAGGCCCCCGCCGACGATCACGATGCCATGTGTGGGTCGGTCCCCCAACGCGCTACTGGTCACCTGGCGTTTCTACACGATCGCCGCGCGGCGTGGTCGACTACCCGTCCGCCCCGGCGCGGTTCGTCGGTGTTTGATTGCGCCCGGCGGCCCCCATATCGTGGGCCTATGCCGTTCTGCGCCGACCCGGTGGCTACGGCGGCGTCCGGCGGGAACCGGGTGCGACGGCATCCCCGGGCCCGGCACTACGTGATGACCCCGCCCACGTTCTTCGCGGTCAGCTACGAGATCAACCCGTGGATGGACACCGCGGTGCCCGTCGACGCCGCGGTCGCGATGGCGCAGTGGAAGCAGCTGTATGACATCTACCGCCAGCTGGGCCACACCGTCGACGTGGTGGAGCCGGTGGACGGTCTGCCGGATATGGTCTACGCCGCCAACGGCGGGTTGATCATCGACCAGACCGCGATCGTCACCCGGTTCAAATACCCGCAACGCGCCGGCGAGGCCGACGCCTACCGGCAGTGGATGGTGGCCAACGGGTATCGACCGGTGTCCACCCGCCACGTCAACGAAGGACAGGGCGACCTGTTGTTGGCGGACGGAAAGCTGTTGGGCGGAACGGGTTTCCGCACCGATGTGCGCGCCCACCGCGAAGTCGCCGAGATCGTGGGGATCCCGGTGGTCAGCCTCGAATTGGTCAACCCGCACTTCTACCACCTGGACACCGCGCTGACGGTGCTCGACGACACCACCGTCGCCTACTATCCGCCGGCCTTCAGCGCCGACGCCCGAGCGCGGTTGGTCGAGTTGTTTCCCGATGCGATCGTGGTCGCCGACGCCGACGCCAACGTGTTTGGGCTCAACGCGGTCTCGGACAGCTACCACGTCATCCACCCGTCCGCGGCGGTCGGCTTCGCCGATCAGCTGCGCGCGGCCGGCTTCGAGCCGATCGGGGTGGACGTGTCCGAGCTGCTCAAGGGCGGCGGTGCGGCGAAGTGTTGCACGCTGGAGCTGTATTCGTGAGCGGCGTCGCCGTGCCCCGCTGAGGTTGCGGTGCGGGTCGTGGATCAGCCCGCGGCCACAGCCCTCAGCGCAATCTGAACGCGGTGGGCGCGCCGTAGCGGGCGCTCAGTACTTCAGCACGCCCTTGTCGACCGGGATCTGGGCGCCCGACAAGGTTCCCGAGCCATCCCCGGCCAGCCAGACCACGACGTCGGACACCTCCTCGGGGGTCATGAATCCGTTCGGTTGCAGCGGCATCGGGGCGAAGCTGTGCACATAGCTCGGGTGCTCGGCGAACACCGTCATCATGGCGTCCGGTTCGATCATCGGGGTGTCGACCGAGTACGGGTGGATCGAGTTGACCCGGATCCCGAACTCGGCGGCTTCCAGCGCCAGCGTGTTGGTCAGCGCCACCAGCCCGTACTTGGTCGCCGCGTAGTGCCCGTTGCCCGGGGTGGCCTTCAACCCGGCCGACGAGCTGACCACGATCACCGACCCGCCGTTGCCGGCGTCGATCATCGCGGGTAGCACCGCGCGCACGGTGCGCCAGGTGCCGGTCAGGTTGACGTCGACGACGCTGTTCCACTGGTCGTCGGACAGCTCCCACAGCCGGCCCCAGCTCAGCACCCCGGCGTTGGCGACCAGGATGTCGAGGCGGCCGAACTGCTCGACGCCGTCGCCGACCAGTTGCCGCAGCGCCGCGTCATCGCGGATGTCGACCTCACGGGCCAGCACCTTGCGGCCTTCGGCCTCGACCGCGCGCACGGTCTCGGCGAGGTCGTCGGCGGTGGCCGCCGGGTAGGTGATGGTGTCGGACACCGCCGCGCAGATATCCGAGGCGATGATGTCGGCGCCCTCCCGCGCCAACCGCACCGCATGCGCACGTCCCTGACCGCGGGCGGCGCCGGTGACGAAGGCGACCCGACCCTGCAAAGCACCATTGGTGGTCACCCGATGAGGCTAGCAGCCGGAATTGGAACGTGTTCTACCGTCTGCTGGCGTCGAGCGGCATTCTCACGACGCAACACGCCCGCGACGCGTCGTGAGAATGCCGCTCAACGTAGGGGTGCCCGCATCGACAAGACGTAAAAGCCCCCCGACACCGAAGTGCCGGGGGGCTTTTACGTCTGCTCGCGCAGGAACTACTTGATGATCTTGGTGACCCGACCGGCGCCGACGGTGCGGCCACCTTCACGGATCGCGAACCGCAGACCCTCGTCCATGGCGACGGGCTGGATCAGCTTCACGCTCATCTCGGTGTTGTCACCGGGCATCACCATCTCGGTGCCCTCCGGCAGCGTCACCACACCGGTCACGTCGGTGGTGCGGAAGTAGAACTGCGGACGGTAGTTGGTGAAGAACGGCGTGTGCCGGCCGCCCTCGTCCTTGGACAGGATGTAGGCCTGGCCCTCGAACTCGGTGTGCGGGGTGGTGGTGCCGGGCTTGACCACGACCTGGCCGCGCTCGACGTCCTCACGCTTGATACCACGCAGCAGCAGACCGACGTTGTCACCGGCCTGACCCTGGTCGAGCAGCTTGCGGAACATCTCCACACCGGTGACGGTGGTCTTGGTGGTCTCGTTGCGGATGCCGACGATCTCGACTTCCTCGTTGACGTTGATCACGCCACGCTCGACACGACCGGTGACCACGGTGCCACGACCGGTGATGGTGAACACGTCCTCGACCGGCATCAGGAACGGCTTGTCGGTGTCGCGGACCGGGTCCGGGATCGACTCGTCGACCGCGGCCATCAGCTCCTCGACGGACTTGACCCACTTCTCGTCGCCCTCGAGCGCCTTGAGCGCCGACACCCGGATCACCGGGGCCTCCTCGTCGAACTCCTGGGCGCCCAGCAGCTCGCGGACCTCCATCTCGACGAGCTCCAGCAGCTCCTCGTCGTCGACGGCGTCGGACTTGTTCAGCGCGACCAGGATGTAGGGCACCCCGACCTGACGGGCCAGCAGCACGTGCTCGCGGGTCTGCGGCATCGGGCCGTCGGTGGCGGCGACCACCAGGATCGCACCGTCCATCTGGGCGGCACCGGTGATCATGTTCTTGATGTAGTCGGCGTGCCCCGGGGCGTCGACGTGGGCGTAGTGCCGCTTGTCGGTCTGGTACTCCACGTGGGAGATGTTGATGGTGATACCGCGCTGACGCTCCTCGGGCGCATTGTCGATCTGGTCGAATGCGCGCGACTCGTTCAAATCGGGGTACTTGTCGTGCAGGACCTTGGTGATAGCCGCGGTCAGTGTGGTCTTGCCGTGGTCAACGTGACCAATGGTCCCGATGTTGACGTGCGGCTTCGTCCGCTCGAACTTCGCCTTCGCCACTTGTGTGTCCTCCTGGACTGTAGGTGCTGAGTTACAGCAGGGTTGATCTTTTCAGTTATGCCACCGTAGCGGCCAGGACGAACTACTCGCCCGTCGCCTTCGCGATGATCTCCTTCGAGACCTGCGCCGGAACCTCGGCGTAGGAATCGAACACCATCGAGTAATTCGCCCGGCCCTGGGTCTTCGACCGAAGGTCGCCGACGTAGCCGAACATCTCCGACAACGGCACGTGCGCCTTGACGACACGCGCACCGCTGCGCTCTTCCATGGCCTGGATCTGGCCACGGCGGGAGTTCAGGTCGCCGATCACGTCGCCCATGTAGTCCTCGGGCGTGGTGACCTCGACGGCCATGATCGGTTCCAGGATCACCGGCTGCGCCGCTGCGGCAGCCTTTTTCAGCGCCTGCGAACCAGCGATCTTAAACGCCATCTCGGACGAGTCGACGTCGTGGTACTGACCGTCGAGCAGGGTGACCTTCAGGTTCACCAGCGGGTAGCCGGCCAGCACGCCGTACTGCATGGCGTCCTGCGCCCCGGCGTCCACCGACGGGATGTATTCGCGCGGGATACGACCACCGGTGACCTTGTTCTCGAACTCGTAGGTCGCGCCCTCCTCGCCGACGAACGGGTCAAGGTTGATGATGACCTTCGCGAACTGGCCCGACCCACCGGTCTGCTTCTTGTGGGTGAACTCGACGTTTTGCACCGAGCGCTTGATGGTCTCCTTGTAGGCCACCTGCGGCTTACCGACGTTGGCCTCGACCTTGAACTCGCGCCGCATCCGGTCGACCAGGATGTCCAGGTGCAGCTCACCCATCCCGCCGATCACGGTCTGGCCGGTCTCCTGGTCCAGGTGCACCTTGAAGGTCGGGTCCTCCTCGGCGAGCTTCTGGATCGACAGCGACAGCTTCTCCTGGTCGCTCTTGGTCTTGGGCTCGATCGCCACCTCGATGACCGGGTCCGGGAACGTCATCGACTCCAGCACGATCTGGTCGTTGGGGTCGCACAGCGTGTCGCCGGTGGTGGTGTCCTTCAGCCCGATCATCGCGTAGATGTGCCCGGCCGACGCGGTGTCGACGGGGTTCTCCTTGTTGGCGTGCATCTGGAACAGCTTGCCCAGCCGCTCCTTTTTGCCCTTGGTCGCGTTGATGACCTGCGCCCCGGAGTCGACCTTGCCGGAGTACACCCGCACGTAGGTCAGCTTGCCGAAGAACGGGTGCACGGCGATCTTGAACGCCAGCGCGGAGAACGGCTCGTCGGTGCTGGGCTTGCGGGTGATGATCTCGTCTTCTTTGCCCGGCACGTGCCCCTGCACGGACTCGACGTCCAGCGGCGAGGGCAGGTAGTCGATGACCGCGTCGAGCATCGGCTGCACGCCCTTGTTCTTGAACGCGCTGCCGCACAGCACCGGGTACAGCTCGGAGGCCACCGTCAGCTTGCGGATGGCGCCCTTGATCTCGGCGACGGACAGTTCCTCGCCGCCCAGGTACTTCTCCAGCAGCTCCTCGTCGGTCTCGGCGACGGCCTCCAGCAGCTGGTTGCGGTAGTCCTCGGCCTTCTCGGCCAGGTCGGCGGGGATCTCGGTGACCTCGTACTTCTCCCCGAGCT
The DNA here is from genome assembly GCF_041287095.1 of Mycobacterium sp. pUA109. Lineage (NCBI taxonomy): Bacteria > Bacillati > Actinomycetota > Actinomycetes > Mycobacteriales > Mycobacteriaceae > Mycobacterium > Mycobacterium sp. pUA109. Next base: position 12,201 of record NZ_JBGGKS010000002.1, read on the forward strand.
TGGTCTCGCCGCGCCACACCTTGGCGTTCATCTCGACCAGGTCGACGATGCCCTCGAACTCGCTTTCGGCGCCGATCGGCAACTGGATCACCAGCGGCTTGGCGCCGAGGCGCTCCTCGATGGTGCGCACGGTGAAGTAGAAGTCGGCGCCGATCTTGTCCATCTTGTTGACGAAGCAGATCCGCGGCACGTCGTACTTGTCGGCCTGGCGCCACACCTGCTCGGACTGCGGCTCCACACCCTCTTTGCCGTCGAACACCGCGACCGCGCCGTCGAGCACCCGCAGGCTGCGCTCCACCTCGACGGTGAAGTCGACGTGGCCCGGGGTGTCGATGATGTTGATCTGGTTGTCGTTCCAGAAGCAGGTCACCGCCGCGGAGGTGATGGTGATCCCGCGCTCCTGCTCCTGTTCCATCCAGTCGGTGGTGGAGGCGCCGTCGTGCGTCTCACCGATCTTGTAGTTGACGCCGGTGTAGTACAGGATCCGCTCGGTCGTCGTCGTCTTACCGGCATCGATGTGCGCCATGATGCCGATGTTGCGGACCTTGCTCAGGTCGGTCAGCACGTCCTTCTGTGCCACAGAAGTCTTCCCACTCTTTCGGTTACTAGGTTGCTGTTGTCGCCGGCGGCGGCCACGGTCGGTTGTCGCCGACTAAGCGCCTACGGCACCGCCAGCGATGGACATCACCAGCGGTAGTGCGCGAAGGCCCGGTTCGCCTCGGCCATCTTGTGGGTGTCCTCACGCCGCTTGACGGAGGCCCCCAGGCCGTTGCTGGCGTCGAGGATCTCGTTCGCCAGCCGCTCGACCATCGTCTTTTCCCGACGCTGCCGCGAGAAGCTGACCAGCCAACGCAGCGCCAGCGTGGTGGAGCGCTCGGGCCGCACCTCGACCGGCACCTGATAGGTGGCACCACCGACGCGGCGGCTGCGCACCTCCAGGGAGGGCTTGACGTTGTCCATCGCACGCTTGAGGGTCACCACCGGGTCGGTGCCGGTCTTGTCCCGGGCCTGTTCGAGCGCGCCATACACAATGCGCTCGGCCAGCGATTTCTTCCCCTGCAGCAACACCTTGTTGACCAGCTGGGTGACCAGTTGCGATCCGTAGACCGGGTCATTGACCAGCGGACGCTTCGGCGCGGGCCCCTTGCGCGGCATTAGCTCTTCTCCTTCTTGGCGCCGTAACGGCTGCGAGCCTGCTTGCGGTTCTTGACACCCTGGGTGTCCAGCGAGCCGCGGATGATCTTGTACCGCACACCGGGCAGGTCCTTCACCCGGCCGCCACGCACCAGCACCATCGAGTGCTCCTGCAGGTTGTGCCCCTCGCCCGGGATGTAGGCGGTGACCTCGACCTGGCTGGTCAGCTTGACACGCGCAACCTTCCGAAGCGCCGAGTTCGGCTTCTTAGGGGTGGTGGTGTACACACGCGTGCACACGCCCCGACGCTGCGGGCTGCCCTTGAGGGCCGCGGTCTTGACCTTGGCGATCTTGTCGCGGCGACCCTTGCGGACCAGCTGCTGAATGGTTGGCATCTACCAGCTTCCTGTGTTGTGCGTTGGACGTCTCTATCCGGCTTCAAGTCTGTGTACTGCAGTTATGTCCGGCCGCTTTACCCCGCGTCCGGGTGTGTCGCATGCGCCGGTGACGGACTCGCTCCGTTGCACACTGGACATGCGAATTGGCCCGGCGTGCGCGTCTTATGTCACCAAACGCGCCGCAAGCGGCCAGGCACGAGCTACCACAATACCCGCCGCCACTCCGGCAGGTCAAAGCAGCGGTCGCGGCGCTATTCCGCGGCTCCCCGACCCCGCGTCGCGCCGACGAGTTCCGCCCCCAAACCGGGCCGCGGCGGTTCGACCCGCCACCGCGGCAGCGCGCCCGGATGGGTGCGCCGCAACCAGTCGACCATGCCTTCTCGGACCGCGCAGCGCAAGCTGAACAGCGCCCCGGAGTCGGGTGCGCTGACCAGGATCCGCACCCGCAGCAACCCGCCGACGGCGTCGGTCACCTGCAGCGACGCGGCCCGGCCATCCCACAGGTCGGTGTCGGCCAGCAGCCGGTCCAGCTCGGCCCGCATCGGTTCGAGCGGGACGGTGAAATCGACGTCGAGCTCGACGGTGCCGAGCAGTTCGGTCGCGTGCCGGGTCCAGTTCTCGAACGGGGTGGTGGTGAAGTAGGTGGTCGGCAGCACCAGGCGACGCTCATCCCACAACGCGGCCACCACGTAGGTCAGCGTGATCTCCTCGATGCGGCCCCACTGGCCTTCGAGCACCACGACGTCGCCGACCCGGATCGCGTCGGAAAACGAGATCTGCATCCCGGCGAACACCGACCCCAGCGAGGTCTGGGCGGCCAGGCCGGCGACCACCGACAGCACGCCGGCCGAGGCGAACAGCGTCTTGCCGAGCTGGGTGAACGACGGGAAGGTCATCAGCGCCGCCGCCGCGCCGAGGACGACGACGACGGCGATGGTGAGCCGACGCAGCGTGGTGACCTGGGTGCGGATCCGGCGCCGCTGCCGGTCGGCGTCGGCCATGCCGGCCGCGCCGCCGGCGAACCGGACCAGGGCGCGGCGCTCCACCACCAGCACCAGGGCGGCCAGCAGCCAGGTCAGCGCGGCGATCACCAGGATGTGCAGCAGGTGATCGAGTGCGCCCCGCCAGGACACCGACGCGGCGATGGTGGCGTCGAGCGCCGCGCGCGCCGCGATCACCATCAGGGTGGCGCGCACCGGCCGCCGGGTCAGGGCGGCGACGTCGGTGAGCAGTCCGCTGCGCCGCCCGACGCGCTGCAGCAGCCAGGACAACCCCCAGCCCAGCAGGTACGCGACGGCGACGGCCCCGGCCAGCCAGGCCAGGATCACGGCAAGGTGGGTGAGGGATTCGAGCTCGAACTCCTCGGGCATGGGATCAGCTCCGCGGGCCGGGTTCAGATGCCCCACCGAGTTTACAGAAATCCCCGGATCCGTCAGGGGCGGCGGTTACTCGCTGCGGTGCTGCAGGCCGGTCGCCAACCGCAGCACCATGTCGGAGAACACCGCGTCGGTGTCCAGGCCGTCCATCACGCCGGTCATCTCCAGCAGCACGAAACCGTGCATGGCCGACCAGAACTCCAGCGCCGCATAAAACGCCTCGTCGCCTTCTAGCCCGTAGGACGACAGCACCGCGATCACCGGCGCGGCCGCCGCCCGGGTCGCGGCGGTGTATTCGGGGTCGTCGCCGCCCAGCGGCATCCGGGTGAACGCCGAGTACCGCCCGGGGTGGTGGTGGGCGTAGCTGCGGTAGGCGCCGGCCATCACCAACACGGCGTCGTCGCGGGAACGGCCCTCCCCGACCCGGTTCAACATGCCGATGATGTCGTCGATGACCCGCATCCGCACCGCGCGGCGCAGGTCGTCGAGGCTGTGCACGTGGTTGTACAGCGACGGGCCCTTGGTGCCCAGCTGCGTCGCCAGGGCGTTGATGGTCAGCGCGTCCCAGCTTTCCCGGTCCAGGAAGGTCAGCGCGGCGTTGACGATGGCGTCGCGGCTCAGCTTGACCGAGCGGCCGGGCCCCTTCCCGCCCACGCGCGGGCGGCCGCCCGCTGGCTGCGGTTCTGGCCGTGCTGTCATGGCGGTCGCCCTTCGGTTGAGATGACCGGACGGTCGATCGACGAAGAACTCTAGTTGACGCGGCGGGCCCGCGCGGCAACCGACGCGGACCCCGGCGCGGGGCGAAGGATTCCTCGGGTGAAGTCGTCCGCGCCCGCACCGATGGACGTAGGCTCCCACCGAACGGATCACGAGAGGGGCACAGGCGTGAAATGGAAGACGCTGGGCGCGGCGCTGGCCGTCGGTGCGGTGGCCATCCCATCGCTGCCCACCAGCACCCCCACCGCGCATGCCAAAAACGGTGACACCCACATCGTCGGGCAGGGCATCGTGCAGACACTGGACTGCAACGACTCCACGCTGCTGATCAACGGCTCGCAGAACGTCATCACCGCGTTGGGCACCTGCTGGGCGGTGACCACCCAAGGGTCGTCCAACGTCGTCATCGCCGACACCGTCGTCAACGACATCACCGTGTACGGCTACGACCAGACGGTGTATTACCACAATGGTGACCCGTATATCGCCGACATCGGCCGCCAGCTGGCCATGACCAACCGGATCATGCGGGTTCCGACCTAAACCATCGAGCCCTAAACCATCGAGCAAGGAGGACACACGGATGCGCACCCATGTCCCGGTGATCGTCGTCGGTGTTGTAGCGGCCGTCATCGGCCTGGCCGGTTGCGGCGGTTCCAAGACCACCAACCCGGAAGCCTCGGGCAGCAGCTCGTCGAAGAAGACGACGGCCCAATTCGAGATCGGCGACACGCTCAACTACGGCTCGTTCGGCACCACCGCCGAGTTGGATTGCGCCGACGGCAAGACCCTGGATGTGGGGGGTTCCAACAACACCCTGACCGTCACCGGCAGCTGTAAGACGGTGCGGGTCGCCGGCGCGGACAACAAGATCACCATCGACAAGATCGACGAGTCGCTCACCGTCGTCGGGATGAACAACACCGTCACCTACAAGAACGGCGACCCGAAGGTCGACGACCACGGCTCGGGCAACACCGTCAACAAGGGCTGATCCTTCTCGGCTTTTGGCGCCTTTGGCTTTTGGCTTTTGGCTTTTGGCTTTTGGCTTTTGCGCCGAACGTGCGCTGAGGGCGGAAAATCGGCGAAATCTCCGCCCTAGCCGCACGTTCGGCGCCGCGGCGGGGCGCGGCGCCGGGTGTCAGGCCGGGGTGCCGTGCCGGCCGGCGCCGGCGGCGAAGCGCTGCGCGCCGGCCAGGGATTCGGCCGCGACCCGGGACAGGCTGGCGAATTCGTAGTCCATCGCCTCGGATTCGGGCCTCCCCCACTGGTGCAGCTGCGACATCCGGTCCGAACGCAGGCACTGCTGCGGCAGCGCGGCCAGTTGGGCGGCCAGCTCCTCGGCGGCGGCGCGGGCCTGACCTTTCGGCACCACGCGGTTGGCCAGGCCGAAGGCGTGGGCTTCGGCGGCGCCGACCGCGCGGCCGGTCAGGATCATGTCCATCGCGCGGCTGTGCCCGATCAGCCGCGGCAACCGGACGGTGCCGCCGTCGATCAGCGGCACCCCCCACCGCCGGCAGAACACCCCGAACACCGCGTCCTCCTCGGCGACCCGCAGGTCGCACCACAACGCCAACTCCAGGCCGCCGGCGACCGCGTAGCCGCTGACCGCGGCGATCACCGGTTTGGACAGCACCATCCGCGTCGGGCCCATCGGACCCGGCCCGGTGCGGTGTGCGGGGTTGCCGTCGGGGGTGCCGATTGCCTTGAGATCCGCGCCGGCGCAAAAGGTTCCGCCGTCACCCCACAGCACCGCCACCGCGGCGGTGTCGTCGCGGTCGAATTCGTCGAACGCGGCGAACAGCGCCGCGGCGGTGGGCCCGTTGACGGCGTTGCGTGCTTCGGGTCGGTTGAGGATCACCGTGGCCACCGGGCCGTTGCGTTCCACCCGCACCGGATCAGTCATGTTGCCTCCATTGCATGGTCGCGCCGCTGGCTAAGTTCCGCGGCGAAGTCGGTGTAGGCGGCCCGCAGGCGTGCGCCCGGCCAGCCGGGCGGGAGCAGCGCGTCGGGCAGCACCGGGTCGGTGAGCAGATGGCGCACGATGGCGGCCGCGATCACGAAGCGCGCCGGGACGTCGTCGGCGACGGCCATGGCGTCGAGCAGTTCCGCGCCGGCGCGCGCCCAGCCCGGCAGGTCCCACAGCTGACCGGCCAGCGCGGCCGGCGCGTCGTCGTGCGCGGTCAAGACCCGCAGCCGGGATCGGGCATCGGGTTCCAGCTCGATGTCCAGGTTGTCCGGGCGCAGCCACACGCCTTCGCGCAGTTCGGCAAAGCGTTTGTGCTGCAGGGTGGTTCGCAGCGCCGACCGGGTGCGGGCGTCGGTGCCGACACTGGTGATCACCAGCATGGTCCACTGCCCGCTCCAGTCGCGGGTGCGCGGGTGCATGGCGTCGTCCTGGCGGCGTTGCCGGGCCAGCAGTCGCTCCGAGAGCCGGTAGCCGTCGGCCGATCGGATCAGGTCGCCGGCGCCGACCATCCGGGTCAGCGCCACCCGCAGCGTCGACTCCTTGATGCCGAAATCGGCGGTCAGCCGGACGAGTTCGGCCGCGCTGGCCCAAGCCGGGTGGGCGCCGAGCAGCACCGACAGCACCACCGACCGCGCCGTCATCCGCGCCAGTGGGCGAGCAGACGCAAAAGCCCCCGATTCGGCGGCCAATTGGGGGCTTTTGCGTCTGCTCGCGGGGAGGGGCGACACGGCTACACCTGGGAGGCGGTGCGCCCGTAGTCGCCGAACGGCTCGTCGCGGTGCCGCACCGCATCGCGGAAACCGTGCGCCACCGCGTCGGCGACAAACGCGTGCCCCTCGGGAGTGTGCCGGGCCACGCCGTCGAACACGGTGCTGACCATCTGACTGGTGGCGACCCCCTGCTGGAGCAGCGGCGCGTTGAGCGCCAGCTTGACCATGATCAGCTGGTTGACCGGCATCGCCGCGATCCGCTCGACCAGCCGTTCGGTGCGCTCATCGAGGTCGGCCGGGTCGGGGGCCTCCACGGCCAGCCCCCAGTCGGCGGCCTGCGCGCCGGTGATGCAATCCCCGGTCAGCAGCAGCCGTTTGGCGCGTTGGTCGCCGAGCCGGTGCGCCCACAGCCCGGCGGCGGGCACCCCCCACACCCGGGTGGGCGGGTAGCCGATCTTGGCGTCGGCGGCGGCGATCACCTGGTCGGCGTGCAGCGCGATGTCGGTGCCGCCGGCCACGCAGTAGCCGTGGATCTTGACGACGGTCGGTTTGTCGGCGTGCAGCAGCGACGAGAAGCCACGCACGAATCGGCTCATCATCTGGTAGTCGATCATCGGATCCCACGGCTGGTTGGGCAGGTGGTTGACCGCCTGGGTTTTGCCGTCCAGCACGGTGCCCTTATAGGTGCCGCCGCCCCCGGCCGACGACGAGCCCTCGGCGTAGGCGCTGAGATCGAAACCGGCGCAAAAGCCTTCGCCGCGGCCCGACACCAGGATCACGTGCACATCGGGGTCCAGGTCGGCGCGCTCGACGAGCGCGGACAGCTCCAGCGGGGTGTCGGCGATGATCGCGTTGCCCTTCTCGGGCCGGTTGAACGTGATCCGGGCGACTCGGTCGGTGACCTCGTAGGTCATCGTTTTGAGGTTGTCGAAGTCGACCGGCCTGATCGCGTGGGTCATCGGCGCCGCTCCTCCTCATCGCTGCGCTCTGCATCGTCGCCGGCGTGCGTCATCCCTTGACCAGCGCCCGTTCCAGGATCGACGCCACGTCCAGACCGGTGGGCAGCGTGCCGAACGCGCCGCCCCAGTCGCCGCCCAGCCGGGTGGCCAAAAACGCCTCGGCCACCGCGGGGTGGCCGTGCCGCACCAGCAGCGACCCTTGCAGCGCCAGGCAGATGTTCTCGGCGATCTGGCGGGCCCGGTACTGGATGGTGTCCAGGTCGTCGAGTTGCGGCCGCAGCTTGGCGACGTGGGCGTCCAGCCGGCGGTCCTGGCCGGCGGTGGCACCCAGCTCGTCGAACAGCGTCTCGATGGATTCGGGCCGAGTTACCATGGCGCGCAACGTATCCAGTGCGCTGACGTTGCCGGAGCCTTCCCAGATCCCCATCAGCGGCGCCTCCCGGTACAGCCGGGGCATCAGCGAGTCCTCGATGTAGCCGTTGCCGCCCAGGCATTCCAGCGCCTCGGCGGCGTGCGGGGTGGAGCGCTTGCACACCCAGTACTTGGCCGCCGCCAGCCCGATGCGGCGCAGCAGCCCCTCGCGTTCGTCACCGCGGATCGCGGCGTCGGTGGCCCCGGCCATCCGCATCGCCACCATGGTGGCGGCCTCGGCCTCCACCGCCAGGTCGGCCAGCACGTTGCGCATCAACGGTTGGTCGATCAGGTAGTCGCCGAATGCTTTTCGGTGCTGGGTGTGGTAGATGGCGCGGGTCAGCCCGGAGCGCATGCTGGTGGCGCTGCCCAGCGTACAGTCCAGCCGGGTCAGGTTCACCATCTCGATGATGGTGGCCACCCCGCGACCCTCCTCACCGACCAGCCAGGCGATCGCGCCGTCGTACTCGACCTCCGACGAGGCGTTGGCGTGGTTACCGAGTTTGTCCTTCAACCGCTGCAAGAACATTCGGTTGCGGGTGCCGTCGGGCAGCACCCGCGGCAAAAGGAAGCAGCTCAGCCCGCCGGGGGCTTGCGCCAGCACCAGGAAGACGTCGCACATCGGCGCGGAGGTGAACCACTTGTGCCCGGTCAGCGAGTAGCTGCCGTCCGCGTTGGGCACCGCCGCGGTGGTGCCGGCACGCACGTCGGAGCCGCCCTGCTTTTCGGTCATCGACATGCCCGCGGTGATCCCGACCTTGGTGGTGGGCACCTTCAGCTCGGGGTCGTAGCCGCGACTGGTCAGCAGCGGCTCATAGACCGCGGCCAGCTCCGGGTTGTAGCGCAGCGCGGGCACGACGGCGTAGGTCATCGAGATCGGGCACATGTGCCCGGGTTCGGCCGTCCACACCGCGGTCTTGGCGGCGCGGACCACGTGCGCGCCGGCCCGGTCGTCGGCCCACGGGGCGGCGTGCAGGCCGTGGGCGATCGCGGTGCGCATCAGCTCGTGGTAGGCCGGGTCGTATTCGACTTCGTCGATGCGGTGCCCGGTGGCATCGTGGGTGTGCAGGATCGGCCGGTTGCGGTCGGCCAACTCGCCCCAGCGTTGCGCCTGCCGGGAACCGGAAATGGCGCCGAGTTCGGTGACCTCGTCGACGCCCCACTGGCCGCCCTCGCGGATCAGGGCCTCGATCAGCACCGGCGACGACGCCGGGTTATGGCCCTCCAGCGGGGGGACCTGGTTGGTGACGGTGTGTGTGTCGGGCATGCACCAATGTTACATTTTTCCGACATCTGCACAAGAGGTGTAATAGCTCGTCAGGTGAGGCCTAGCGCCGACGCGGTGCTGGTGAAGCTGTCGTCGACGGTGCGGCTGCCCCACGGCTCGTCGAGGGCATGGCCCGGGATGGCGGCCTCGAGCCGGGCGCGCCAGGACCGCGCCCACCGGTCGGGGAAGCAGCGTTGCAGCGCGGTCAGCATGATCGGCACCGCCGTCGACGCTCCGGGTGATGCGCCCAGCAGTCCCGCGATGCTGCCGTCGGCGGCGGCGACCAGCTCGGTGCCCCAGCGCAGGGCACCGATGCGTTCGGGGTCGGGGGTGACCAATTGGGCGCGTTGACCCGCGGACACCAGTTCCCACTGCCGCGGGTCGGCGGTCGGGTAAAAGCGGCGCAGCTGCGCGAACTTCCCCCGCCGCGGCCGCAGCAGTTCGGTGATCAGGTACCGCAGCAATCCGCGGTTCTGCGCGAGCGCGGCCACCAGCACCGGCAGGTTGCGCCACCGCAGGGTGGTGAACACGTCGGTGAGCCTGCCGTGTTTGAGCAGTTTGGTGCTGAACGTCGGGTACGGCCCGAACAACAGCTGCGGCTGCCCGTTGACGATGCGGTGGTCCAGATGCGGCACCGACATCGGTGGCGCACCGGCGGGCGGCTGGCCGTACACCTTGACCCGGTGCCGGGCGACCACCTGCGGGTCGGCGCAGCGCAGGAACGCCGCGCCGACCGGCAGCACCCCGTAACCGCGCACCTGCGGCAGCCGCGCACGCTGCAGCAGCCGCAGCGCGTAGCCGCCCGCCCCGACGAACACGAATCCGCCCCGGAGCTCAAATCGGCGGCGGGTCGCGGTGTTTCGGCCGCCGATCAGCCAGCTGCCGTCGGTGTTTTGGCGCAGCGTGCGCACCTCGTGGCCGAGGAGCAGCCGACCTCCATTGCCGGTGACGAGGCCGGTCAGGGCGCGGGTGAGCGCCCCGAAGTCGACATCGGTGCCGGCCGGGTGCCGCGTGGCGGCCACCTGCTCGTGCGGAGTGCGGCCCGCCATCACCAGCGGCGCCCACCGCGCAATCGTGGCCGGGTCGTCGCTGAATTCCAGGTCGGCGAACAGCGGATCGGTGATCAGCGTCTGGAAGCGGTGGCGCAGGTAGGCCGCGTCGCGGGCGCCGAAGACCAGATCCAGGTGCGGGGCGGCATGGATGAACGCGTCCGGGTCGAGCAGCCCCTGCCGCACCAGGTGCGCCCACCATTGCCGGGACAGGTGGAACTGGCGCGACGTCCGCGCGGCCGCGGTGGCGTCGTAGTTGAGCTCGCAGTAGCCGGCATGACCGGTGCCGGCGTTGTTCCACGGATCGCTGCTCTCGGTGGCGATGTCGGCGGCCCGCTCGATCACCACGATCCGCCAGCCCGGTTCGAGCAGGCTCAGCATCGCCGCCAACGTCGCCGACATGATGCCCCCGCCGATCAGCACGGCGTCGTAGTCCGCGGATGTGGGCTGGATGGTGGTCATGGGCGAGCGCCTTTCTGCTGCGGGCTGATGAACCCAGGATCACCCGCGATCATTCGATCCGTCCAATGAATGTTGTGTTGATTACCATGCGTATATGGATCGATGGATGGGGCAGTTGGCACCGCAGCTGCGCGCCCTGGAGGAGCTGGCCAACCACGACGGGCACATGACCCGCGCCGCCGAGAACCTCGGGATCCCCCAGTCGTCAATGAGCCGGCGCATTCACGCCCTGCAAAAGGCGCTCGGGGTGCGGCTGATCATCCAGGACGGCCGGACGGTGCGGTTGACGCCCGCGGCCGTCGAGCTGGCCGACCGGACCCGCGACCCGCTGCGCGCCCTGGAGGCCAGCATCGAGACCGTCGCAGGGGAAGCCGATCCCGAACACGGCGCGGTGCGGTTCGGCTTCCCGCTCACCATGGGCTCGGGTCGGATACCGGCCCTGATCGCCGACTTTCACCGCCGTGCGCCGGGAATCCGGCTGGGCATCAAACAGGCCCACGGCTCGGAGCTGACCGCGGATCTGCGGGCCGGCGACCTCGATGTGGCGGTGGTGATCCCGCCGCCGGACGGGGTGCGGCACACGGTGATCGGGACGCAGCCGATCCACGCGGTGCTGCCCGCCTCCCACCGGCTGACCGCACGCCGGCGGCTACGGCTGGACGAGCTGCGTGACGAACCGTTCATCGCCAACCCGACCAGTTACGATCTGCGTCAGGTGACCGAAACCTGGTGCGCCGACGCGGGTTTCAGCCCGCAGATTGCGGTGGAGATCACCGAATTCGGCACCATCCGCGAGCTGGTCGGGCGCGGGCTGGGGATCGCACTGTTGCCGCACGACGAACGCCGCACCCCGCACACGGCCGAGCTCCCGCTCAGCCCGGATACCTATCGGCGCGAGATCGCCCTGGCCTGGGGGCCCACCGCGGTCACCCCGGCCAGCCGCCGCCTGCTGGACTTCCTGCGGCGCGGCTTCGGCTAGCCGACGTGTTCCCGCAGAAAGGCGATGTCGTCTTTGCGGCCTTCCTCGGCGGTTTCGCAGATCACCGGGGCGTCGGCGGCGGTGACGACCGCGACCAGCAGCTGCGGATCGATCTGGCCGGTACCGAAATTCGCGTGCCGGTCCCGGCCGGAGCCGGCGGCGTCCTTGGAGTCGTTGCAGTGCACCAAATCGATGCGCCCGGTGATGGCCTTGATGCGGTCCACCGCGTCCAGCAGCGCCTCCCCGGCGGCCCAGGTGTGGCAGGTGTCCAGGCAGAAACCGATGCCGGTGTCGCCGATGTGGTCCCACAGCCGGCCGATGGTGTCGAAGTGGCGGGCCATCGCGTGGTCGCCGCCGGCGGTGTTCTCCAGGTACACCGGGACGTCGGATTCCAGCTGGTCGAGCGCTTTGCGCCACCGCTCGAATCCGGCCTGGAAGTCGTTGTCGTCGGCGTGCCCGCCGTGCACGATCACCGCCGCGGCCGCGATGTCGGCGGCGGCGTCGCAGGTCTGCTGCAGGATCTTGCGCGACGGGATGCGGACCCGGTTGTTGGCCGAGGCGACGTTGATCAGGTACGGGGCGTGGACGTAGATCGGCAGGCTGGATTCGCGCAGCGCGGCGGCGTCGTCGCGCGGTTTGGGGGCCTTCCAGCTTTGCGGGTTGCCCAGAAAGATCTGCACCACGTCGGCGCCGTCGGCCGCGGCGGCGGCCAGCGGATCGACCGGGCTGACATGCGAACCGATAAGCACTCTGGCGAGTCTAGTCTCGCCGGGCGGCCAGCCAACCCCGTCGAGTGGCACTCTGGCGACGCGACACGCCGCAGCGCTGTCGCCAGAGTGCCACTCGCGGCCTACCGCAGACGCAAAAGCCCCCATTTCGACGCCGAAATGGGGGCTTTTGCGTCTGCTCGCGGGACTAACGCTACCGGTAGTCGGAGTAGCCGTAGTCGTCCAGCGGGACCGCGGCACCGGTGGCCTGGCCGAAGTCCGGGCTGTAGTACTGATCCTCGTAGCTCGGGATCGTGTACGCGGCGGCCCGGGCCTCCTCGGTCGGCTGCACCGCGATGTTGCGGTACCGGTTGATCCCGGTCCCGGCCGGGATCAACTTACCGATGATCACGTTCTCCTTCAGACCCTGCAGCCGGTCGCTGCGGCAGTTGATCGCCGCATCGGTCAGCACCCGGGTGGTCTCCTGGAACGACGCCGCGCTCAGCCACGAGTCGGTGGCCAGCGACGCCTTGGTGATCCCCATCAGCACCGGGCGGCCGGCGGCGGGCTCGCCGCCCTCGGCCACCACCCGACGGTTCTCGGCCTCGAACTCGGCCCGCTCGGTCAGCGAACCGGGCAGGAACTCCGTGGACCCCGAGTCGATGATGGTCACCCGGCGCAGCATCTGCCGGACGATCACCTCGATGTGCTTGTCGTGGATCGACACACCCTGGGCCCGGTAGACCTGCTGGACCTCCTTGACCAGGTGGATCTGCACCTCGCGGGGGCCCTGCACGCGCAGCACCTCGTGCGGGTCGGCGGAGCCTTCCATCAGCTGCTGGCCCACCTCGACGTGGTCACCGTCGGTCAGCAGCCGCTCGGTCCCGTCGTCGTGCTTGAACACCCGCAGCCGCTGACGCTTGGAGAGCTTGTCGTAGACCACTTCCTCGCCGCCGTCGTCGGGGACGATGGTGATCTTGTAGAACTTCTCGCCCTCCTCCAACCGGACCCGGCCGGACACGTCGGCGATCGGCGCCTTCCCGCGCGGCACCCGAGCCTCGAACAGCTCCTGCACCCGCGGCAGACCACCGGTGATGTCCTCACCGACACCACCCTGGTGGAAGGTACGCATGGTCAGCTGGGTACCGGGCTCACCGATGGACTGCGCGGCAACGATCCCGACGGCCTCACCGATGTCGACCAGCTTGCCGGTGGCCATCGACCGGCCGTAGCAGGTCGCGCACACCCCGGTGCCGGTGGTGCAGGTCAGCACCGACCGCACCTTGACGCTCGTGATGCCGGCCGCCAGCAGCGCCTCGATCGCCGGGTCGCCCAGGTCGTGGCCGCGCTCGACGACAACGTTGCCCTTCTCATCGGCCGCATCGGTGGCCAAGGTCCGCGCGTACGCCGAGGTTTCGATGAACGGGTCGCGGATCAAGGTGCCGTCGGGCTGACGCTCGGCCAGCTCGACGACGATGCCGCGCTCGGTGCCGCAGTCGTGCTCGCGCACGATCACGTCCTGGGACACGTCGACCAGACGACGGGTCAGGTACCCCGAGTCGGCGGTACGCAACGCGGTGTCGGCCAGACCCTTTCGCGCGCCGTGGGTGTTGATGAAGTACTCCAACACCGTCAGGCCCTCACGGAAGCTGGACTTGATCGGCCGCGGGATGAACTCACCCTTGGGGTTGGTCACCAGACCCTTCATCCCGGCCAGTGTCCGGGTTTGGGTGAAGTTACCGGTGGCGCCGGACTCCACGATCGTGATGATCGGGTTGTCGGCCGGGTAGTGGTCCCGCAGCGCCTGACCGACCTCTTCGGTGGCTTCCTTCCAGATCTCCACCAGCGCCTCGTTGCGCTCGTCGTGGTTCAACGCACCACGCTGGAACTGCTTTTCGACCTTGTCAGCGCGCTCCTCGTAGGCGTCGAGGATCTCCTTCTTGCGCGGCGGCACCAGCACGTCGGCCATCGACACCGTCACCCCGGACCGGGTGGCCCAGTAGAAGCCGGCGTCCTTGAGCTTGTCGACGGTCTGGGCGACCACGATCATCGGGTAGCGCTCAGCCAGATCGTTGATGATGGTGGCCTGCACCTTCTTGTGCATCTGCTTGTTCACGAACGGGTAGCCCATCGGCAGCAGCTCGTTGAACATCACCCGGCCCAAGGTGGTTTCGGCCACCCAGGAGTCGCCCGGCCGCCAGCCGTTGACACCGAACAGCTCGGTCTCCAGCTCGGCCGGCGGGCGCAGCTGCGACAGCCGCACCTTGATCTTGGCCCGCACGGAAAGCGCGCCGCGGTCCATCGCCATGATCGCCTCGGCCGGCGAGGCGTACACGCCGTGCTCGGGACGGTCCTTGGCGGCGGCCACGTATTCGCCGGTGTCGCCGGGCACCTCGGTGGTCAGGTAGTACAACCCGGTCACCATGTCCAGCCGCGGCATGGCCAGCGGGCGACCCGAGGCCGGCGACAGGATGTTGTTCGACGACAGCATCAGGATGCGGGCCTCGGCCTGCGCCTCCGCACTCAACGGCAGGTGCACCGCCATCTGGTCACCGTCGAAGTCGGCGTTGAACGCCTCACACACCAGCGGGTGCAGCTGAATGGCCTTGCCCTCCACCAGCTGCGGCTCGAAGGCCTGGATACCCAGTCGGTGCAGGGTGGGGGCGCGGTTGAGCAGCACCGGGTGCTCGGCGATGACCTCTTCGAGGACGTCCCACACCTGCGGGCGCTGCCGCTCCACCATCCGCTTGGCGCTCTTGATGTTCTGCGCGTGGTTGAGGTCGACCAGCCGCTTCATCACGAACGGCTTGAACAGCTCCAGGGCCATCAGCTTGGGCAGACCGCACTGGTGCAGCTTGAGCTGCGGGCCGACCACGATGACCGAACGGCCCGAGTAGTCGACACGCTTACCGAGCAGGTTCTGGCGGAACCGGCCCTGCTTACCCTTGAGCAGGTCGCTCAACGACTTCAGCGGGCGGTTACCCGGCCCGGTGACCGGACGGCCGCGACGACCGTTGTCGAACAGCGCGTCCACGGACTCCTGCAGCATCCGCTTCTCGTTGTTGACGATGATCTCGGGCGCACCCAGGTCGATCAGCCGCTTCAACCGGTTGTTGCGGTTGATCACCCGGCGGTACAGGTCGTTGAGGTCACTCGTGGCGAACCGGCCACCGTCGAGCTGCACCATCGGCCGCAGCTCCGGCGGGATCACCGGCACCGCGTCGAGCACCATGCCCATCGGCGAGTTGCCCGACTGCTGGAACGCCGCAACCACCTTCAAACGCTTCAACGCGCGAAGCTTCTTCTGGCCCTTACCGTTCCGGATGACCTCGCGCAGCGTGTCGGCTTCGGCGTCGATGTCGAAGTTCTCGATCAGCTTCTGGATCGACTCCGCGCCCATCGCACCGGTGAAGTACTCGCCGTAGCGGTCGACCAGCTCCCGGTACAGGTTCTCGTCGACGATCAGCTGCTTGGGGGCCAGCTTGGTGAAGGTGGTCCAGATGTCCTCCAGCCGGTCCAGCTCGCGCTGGGCCCGGTCGCGCAGCTGGCGCATCTCGCGCTCACCGCCGTCGCGAACCTTGCGCCGCACATCGGCTTTGGCGCCCTCGGCCTCCAGCTCGGCCATGTCGGCCTCCAGCTTTTGGGCCCGGGCCTCCAGGTCGGCGTCGCGCTGGTCCTCCACCGCCTTCTTCTCGACCACCATCTCGGCCTCGAGCGTGGACAGCTCGTTGTGCCGCATCTCGTCGTCGACGGCGGTGATCACGTAGGCGGCGAAGTAGATGATCTTCTCGAGATCCTTGGGCGCCAGGTCCAGCAGGTACCCGAGGCGCGAGGGCACACCCTTGAAGTACCAGATGTGGGTGACCGGGGCGGCCAGCTCGATGTGGCCCATCCGCTCACGACGCACCTTGGCCCGGGTCACCTCCACGCCACAGCGCTCACAGATGATGCCCTTGAACCGGACCCGCTTGTACTTACCGCAGTAGCACTCCCAGTCGCGGGTCGGCCCGAAGATCTTCTCGCAGAACAGGCCGTCCTTCTCCGGCTTGAGCGTGCGGTAGTTGATGGTCTCCGGCTTCTTGACCTCGCCGTAGGACCACTGCCGAATGTCCTCGGCGGTGGCCAGGCCGATGCGGAGTTCATCGAAGAAGTTGACGTCTAACACGTAACTCCCTTTCCCCTTGCGGGACTAGAAAACAATTTAGGCCAAATCCTCAACAGAGGCGGATTCGTTGCGGGACAAGTTGATCCCCAGGTTCGCGGCCGCGCGCTCCAGGTCCTCGTCCTCGCCCTCACGCAATTCGATCGCCGCGCCGTCGGACGACAGCACCTCGACGTTGAGGCACAGCGACTGCAGCTCTTTGAGCAGCACCTTGAACGACTCGGGGATGCCCGGCTCGGGGATGTTCTCGCCCTTGACGATCGCCTCGTAGACCTTGACCCGCCCGACGGTGTCGTCGGACTTGATGGTCAGCAGCTCCTGCAGCGTGTACGCCGCGCCGTAGGCCTGCATGGCCCAGCACTCCATCTCCCCGAACCGCTGGCCACCGAACTGCGCCTTACCGCCCAGCGGCTGCTGGGTGATCATCGAGTACGGGCCGGTGGACCGGGCGTGGATCTTGTCGTCGACCAGGTGGTGCAGCTTCATGATGTACATGTAGCCGACGGTCACCGGGTACGGGAACGGCTCCCCGGAGCGGCCGTCGAACAGCCGCGCCTTGCCGTCACCGTCGACCAGCACCTCGCCGTCGCGGCTGGGCAGCGTGGAGGACAGCAGCCCCTGCAGCTCCTCCTCGCGGGCACCGTCGAACACCGGCGTGGACACCAGCGACTCCGGCGTCGACTCCAGCAGCTCCTTCGGCAACCGCGACGCCCAGTCGGGCTGGCCGTCGATCTTCCAGCCGGTCTTGGCGATCCAGCCCAGGTGGGTTTCCAGGATCTGACCGATGTTCATCCGTCGCGGCACCCCGTGGGTGTTCAGGATGATGTCCACCGGGGTGCCGTCCGGCAGGAACGGCATGTCCTCGACCGGCAGGATCTTGCCGATCACACCCTTGTTGCCGTGCCGGCCGGCCAGCTTGTCACCGTCGGAGATCTTGCGCTTCTGGGCCACGTACACCCGGACCAGCTCGTTGACCCCGGCCGGCAGCTCGTCGTCGTCCTCGCGGGAGAACACCCGGATGCCGATCACCTTGCCGGACTCGCCGTGCGGCACCTTCAGCGAGGTGTCGCGGACCTCGCGGGCCTTCTCCCCGAAGATCGCCCGCAGCAGCCGCTCCTCGGGGGTCAGCTCGGTCTCCCCCTTCGGGGTGACCTTGCCGACCAGGATGTCGCCGTCGCGGACCTCCGCGCCGATGCGGACGATGCCGCGCTCGTCGAGGTCGGCCAGCACCTCGTCGGAGACGTTCGGGATGTCCCGGGTGATCTCCTCCGCGCCCAGCTTGGTGTCGCGGGCGTCGATCTCGTGCTCCTCGATGTGAATCGAGGTCAGCACGTCCTCCTCCACCAGCCGGTTGGACAGGATGATCGCGTCCTCGTAGTTGTGGCCCTCCCACGGCATGACCGCCACCAGCAGGTTCTTGCCGAGCGCCATCTCACCGTTCTCGGTGCACGGCCCGTCGGCGATGACCTGGCCGGCCTCGACGCGCTGCCCGGTGTCCACGATCGGGCGCTGGTTGGCGCAGGTGCCGTGGTTGGAGCGGGCGAACTTGCGCATCCGGTAGGTCTGCCGGGTGCCGTCGTCGGCCATCACCGTGACGTAGTCCGCGGACACCTCCTCGATGACGCCGGCCTTGTCGGCGACGACGACGTCGCCGGCGTCGATCGCGGCGCGCAGCTCCATGCCGGTACCGACCAGGGGCGCCTCGCTACGCACCAGCGGAACCGCCTGGCGCTGCATGTTGGCGCCCATCAGGGCACGGTTGGCGTCGTCGTGCTCGAGGAACGGAATCATCGCGGTGGCCACCGACACCATCTGGCGCGGCGAGACGTCCATGAAGTCGACCTCGGCGCTCGACACGTACTCGACCTCGCCGGCCTTCCGGCGCACCAGCACGCGGTCCTCGCTGAACCGGCCGTCGGCGTCGATCGGCGAGTTGGCCTGCGCCACCACGTGGCGGTCCTCCTCGTCGGCGGTCAGGTAGACGATCTCGTCGGTGACCACCCCGTCGACGACCTTGCGGTACGGGGTCTCGATGAACCCGAACGGGTTGACCCGGGCGTACACCGACAGCGACCCGATCAGACCGATGTTGGGGCCTTCCGGGGTCTCGATCGGACACATCCGGCCGTAGTGGGACGGGTGCACGTCACGGACCTCCAGCCCGGCGCGCTCCCGGGACAGACCACCGGGACCCAGCGCCGACAGGCGGCGCTTGTGGGTCAGACCCGACAGCGGGTTGTTCTGGTCCATGAACTGGGACAGCTGGCTGGTGCCGAAGAACTCCTTGATGGCCGCAACCACCGGGCGGATGTTGATCAGCGTCTGCGGCGTGATGGCCTCGACGTCCTGGGTGGTCATCCGCTCGCGGACCACCCGCTCCATGCGGGACAGCCCGACCCGGATCTGGTTTTGGATCAGCTCACCCACGGTGCGCAGCCGCCGGTTGCCGAAGTGGTCGATGTCGTCGACCTCGACGGGCACCTCGGTGCCGCCGGGCACCGTCATCGTGGTCTGGCCCTCGTGCAGCCGGACCAGGTACTCGATGGTGGCGACGATGTCCTCTTCGGTCAGCGTGGTCGAGTTGGTCTCGGCCGGCGGCAGACCCAGCTTCTTGTTGACCTTGTAGCGACCCACCCGGGCCAGGTCGTAGCGCTTGTCCTTGAAGAACAGGTTCTCCAGTAGGGTCTGCGCGGACTCCTTGGTCGGCGGCTCGCCCGGACGCAGCTTGCGGTAGATGTCCAGCAGCGCCTCGTCGGTGTTGGCGGTGTTGTCCTTCTCCAGCGTCGACATCATGATCTCGGAGAAACCGAACCGCTCGCTGATCTGCTCACTGGTCCAGCCCAGCGCCTTGAGCAGCACGGTGACCGGCTGGCGGCGCTTGCGGTCGATGCGGACCCCGACGGTGTCGCGCTTGTCGACGTCGAACTCCAGCCAGGCGCCGCGGCCCGGGATCACCTTCACCGAGTGCAGCGTCTTCTCGGTGGACTTGTCGATGCTCTCGTCGAAGTAGACACCGGGCGAGCGCACCAGCTGGGAGACGACGACACGCTCGGTGCCGTTGATGATGAAGGTGCCCTTCTCGGTCATCATCGGGAAGTCACCCATGAACACCGTCTGGCTCTTGATCTCGCCGGTGTTGTTGTTGATGAACTCCGCGGTGACGAACAGCGGGGCCGCATACGTCATGTCCTTGTCGCGGCACTCGTCGACCGGGGCCTTGACCTCGTCGAAGCGGGGGTCGGAGAACGACAGCGACATCGAGCCGGAGAAGTCCTCGATCGGGGACAGCTCGGCGAGCACCTCTTCCAGACCGCCGACCGGTTGGCTGTCGCCGCGGGCGGCCGCCTTTTCCCGCCACTGCGGGGCGCCGATCAGCCACTGGAACGAGTCGGTCTGCACGTCGAGCAGGCCGGGAACCTCGAGCGGTTCACGGAGCTTGGCGAAGGAAATGCGGTTAGGGGCTCCGGGTACGGAGGAATTGGAGCTAGTAGTTTCAGCGGACTTGCTCTGGCGGGAGACTGCCAAGATGCATCCTTCCAGCACCTCATGCGACTAGCGAGCCAGCGGACTCGGGTCGCCGCGATATCTGCGTCGGTTCGGCTGGCGGACGAACTGTCCGGATCTCACGCACGCACACAATCGCTGAGCGCGAACGACTCAGACTAGGACCACGGTGTCGGGTGCAGGTGAGGTGGGCAGGAGGTAGCCAGCGCAACGTCCAACAATAGCGCAGGACCGCGCATTCCTCAACCGCCGTGCACAGGGATATATCGGCGCTGGCTGGCGTCCTGTCCTACCCGTGCACTCATGCTGCCCAACAGACTGGCCCGTTTGGGCCCGTCCGTCAAGAGGTGACGCGCCGAGTTTGTGGACGAAGCCCAGCGCCGCCGGGCTAGCCGGCCGCCGCGCGGGGCGGGATTCCGCAGGCCGCTACGACTTGGTGTGATCCTCGCCAACGGCGGTGATGATGGCCCGGATCAGGCGCTCAAGCTGCTCGGCGCCGCTAACGACCGGGCCGCCGGTGACGAAGCTCATCATCACCCCGTTGATGTAGGTCAGCACCGCGGCGGCTTGCTCGTCGATGAGCGCGGGGGCGGGTCGGGCGTCCTCGGGATGCCAGTGCGCCACCACGTCGCGGGCCAGCTCCCGGAAGCGGGTGGTGGCCTGCTGCAGCGTGGCCCCCAGGTCGGGGTCGCGGCTGGCGTGCAACGCCAACTCGTATCGGGCCTTGGCTCGGGTCAGCCAGGGTTCGGTCGCCGAGATCATCACCAGCTCCGCCAACCCGGCGGTGCCGGCGTGGTCGCCGAGCCCGGCCGCCTGGGACAGGTCGGCGACGTCGAGTTCGGTCAGCCGGGTCGCGACGCCCTGCAGCAGCGCATGCCGGGTGCGGAAGTAAAACGAGGTGCTGCCCGGGGGAACCCCGGCCAGGTCGTCGACCTTGGGGTGGCTGAGCCCGCGGGCACCATCCCTGCCCAGAAGTTCGATGGCGGCGTCGCACAGCTGCCGGCGCCGCTCTTGAGCATTGGGTTTTCTACGTGCGGCAATGACCCGCAGTATATTCACCGCCCGCGGGGCGGCCCGCCTCAAAACTCGCCGCAGTTGGGGGTGGTGGGCAGGCCGTTGAACCGGTCGGCGATCCATTGCATAGCCGGCTCACCATCCACCAGCATCGGCAACGCGTGGTTGACGACGAGCTTGTTGAGGAACGGCGGTTCCTCGTTGGTGCGGAATTCGATGTCGGCGCCCATCGCGCACCAGTCGCGGCCGAGCTGGTTGGCCGCCGTCCACGGCACCAGCGGGTCGTAGCGGTTGCTGTTGATCAACACCGGCGCGTTGGGCCGGTAGCGGCCCAGCCGCTGCAGCTCGAACAGGCTGTTGAACGGCTCCTGGTCGATCAGTTGCCCGATGTCCTGGTTGAAGTAGGGCTGCAGATGGCGGAAGGCGAAGTCGATGATGGTTTGGCCGATGCATTGCCGCGACGTCGAGTCGAGCATCGCCGCACCCCGCGGAGTCAGCGTGGCCCGGATCGCGTCGGCGGCCTCCGGATAGGCGGCGATGACGCCGTTGAGCGCGTAGCCGACCACGCCGACCAGGGCGCTGCCGTCGGCGTAGGGAAGCAGCTCCTTGAGGTCGGCCGGGGGTGCGCCGGCGTAGGTGCCGACCACGTGGAGTTCCGGGGCGTAGGCGGGGGCCAGCTCGGCGGCCGAGGCGGTCGCCCCGCCGCCCTGCGAGTACCCCCAAAACGCCACCGGGCCGTGCGGATCCAGCGACGTTCCCGGCAGCCGCAGGGCCGCGCGGGCGGCGTCCAGCACGGCCTGGCCCTCGGCGAGGCGGTTCACGTAGGTGTGCATGGGTGGGGTGCCCAGTCCCTCGTAGTCGGTCATCACGACCGCGAACCCGCGCGCCACCAGGGTGGCGACGAACAGCTCCTCGTAGTTGAACGTGATGTCCCACCCGCCGGAGTAGTGGATGCCCTGGTTGAACTGTCGCGACGGCGCGCACTGGTTGCCTTGGCCTTGCGTGCCGGGCGCGTAGGCGATCAGCGGCCGCGGCCCGTTGCCCGGCCACGGGTTGTCCGGTTCGAAGTAGGTTCCGGTGACCGCGGTCGGGTTGCCCCGCGCATCGGTGCTGCGATACATGAGCCGGGTGCCGGTGGCCACAAAGGCACCCAACTGGCCGGACGGCTCCAACACCAGCCGGGACGGCTCCGCGCGGATCACGTCACCGGGCTGGCCCGCCGGCAGCGGGTCCGGCGGCAGGTAGAACGCCGCGTACTGGGGCTCATCCCCGCCGTCGTCCGCGGCCGCGGTGGCCGTGGCGAACACCGCCGAACCCGCCAGCAGCAGGGCGGTGCAGACCCCCAAGAAATTGCGCATTACCGGACAGTAACAACCCGATATCGAGCAAATAATGGCGGGCTCTAATTTTTTAGAGTCGAGGGGTTTCGGGCGGGTATTTCCCCGGCCGGGCAGGCGGTGTGGCCCGGCCGATCCCCGCCACCGGGCGCGCCGGGATCCCGGGGCGGGCGGTGGGCCCGCGATACTGTGAGGTGAGTCGCGCCGAAAGGAACTCCGCTGTGCGGATCGCCCTGTTCATCGCCTGTTTCAACGACGTCATGTACCCGCAGACCGGTAAGGCGATGGTGCGGCTGCTGCGGCGGCTGGGACACCAGGTCGACTTCCCGGCGCAGCAGACCTGCTGCGGCCAGATGCACTTCAACACCGGCTACCAGGACGACTGTGTGCCGTTGGCGCAGCGGTTCTGCACCACCTTCGACGGCTACGACGCGGTGCTCGCCGCGTCCGGGTCCTGCGCGGCGATGGTCAAGGACTACTACCCGGTGCTGGCCGACCGGGCCCGCTCCCCCGGCCTGGCCCGGCGGGTGGCCAGCATCACTCCGCGGCTGTACGAGCTGTCCGAGCTGCTGATCGACGTGCTGGCGGTGACCGACACCGGCTCGTACTTCCCGCACCGGGTCACCTACCACCCGACCTGTCACACCCTGCGCATGCTGCGGATCGGGGACCGGCCGACCACGCTGCTGCGCGCGGTGGAGGGCATCGATTTGGTCGAGTTGCCCGAGGCCGAGGAGTGCTGCGGGTTCGGCGGCACCTTCGCGCTGCGCAACGCCGACACCTCGATCGCGATGGGCACCGACAAGGCCGTCGCCGCGCTGGGCACCGGCGCCGAGGTGCTCACCGCCGCCGACAACTCCTGTCTGATGCACATCGGCGGGTTCTTGTCGCGGGGCCGCTCGGGCATGCGCCCGCTGCACTACGCCGAGATCCTGGCAGCCACCCGCGCCGACCCGTTCGACACCGGCGAGCCGGTGCCCGAGGTGCAGCGGCCGGTGCGCCAGCACGGCGGTGGGCGCCCATGACCGCCTCGCCCGAGGCGCGGATCGCCGCGGCCGCCGCGGCCGTCCCGCCGCAAGACGAGTTCCTGGGCATGCCGCCGTTCCCGGAGGCGGCGCCGCACCAGCTGCGCAACAGCCAGCAGCGCACCAACCTGACCCGAGCGACCCGCACCATCCGGGCCAAACGCGACCGGCTGGTGGCCGACAAGGATGACTGGGCGCAGCTGCGCCGCGCCGGCGCGGCGATCAAGGATGAGACGCTGCGCCACCTGGACCGCTACCTGGAGCAGTTCGAGGCGGCCGCGACGGCGGCGGGGGCCACCGTGCACTGGGCGCCGGACGCCGCGGCGGCCAACCGGATCGTCACCGAGCTGGCGGTCGCGCACGGCGTCACCGAGCTCGTCAAGGCCAAGTCGATGGCGACCGCGGAGATCGGGCTGGTGGAGGCGCTGGCGGCGGCCGGGATCGACGGCTACGAAACCGACCTGGCCGAGCTGATCGTGCAGCTGTCCGCCGACCTGCCGTCGCACATCGTGGTGCCGGCGATTCACCGCAACCGCGCGGAGGTCCAGCAGATCTTCGCCCGCAATATGGGCCACTTCGGGAAACCCGCGCCGCCGGGCCTCGGGGACGACCCGGCCGAGCTGGCCGCCGCGGCCCGCGCGCACCTGCGGGAGAAGTTTTTGGCCACGCCGCTGGCGGTCACCGGCGCGAACTTCGCGGTCGCCGAGACCGGGTCGCTGCTGCTGGTGGAATCCGAGGGCAACGGGCGGATGTGTGTGACCATGCCGACCACGTTGATCAGCGTGGTCGGCATCGAGAAGGTCATCCCCCGCTGGCGCGACGTCGAGGTGTACCTGCAGCTGCTGGCCCGGTCGGCCACCGGGGAACGGATGAACCCGTACACCTCGGTGTGGACCGGGGTGCACGACGGCGACGGCCCGCAAGAGGTGCATATCGTGCTGCTGGATAACCACCGCACCGACGTGCTGGGCGACGAGGTGGGCCGCGACGCGCTGCGCTGCATCCGCTGCGCGGCCTGCCTCAACGTGTGCCCGGTGTATGAGCGGGCCGGCGGGCACGCCTACGGCTCGGTGTATCCCGGGCCGATCGGGGCGATCCTGTCCCCGCAGCTGCGCGGGTTGACCGATCCGGTGGACCGGGAACTGCCGTATGCGTCGTCGCTGTGCGGCGCCTGCGCCGACGCCTGCCCGGTGGAGATCCCCATCCCGGCGATCCTGGAACATCTGCGGGCCAAGGTCGTCGACACCGAACGCGCGGTGCCGCCGTCCCCGGAACGCGCGGCGATGAAGGCGACCGCCGCGGTGTTCGGTCACCCGCTGGCGTTCCGCGCCGCCGAGCGCGCTGCCGCGTTGTCCCGCAAGGCGTTCCGCAACGAGCGCGGCATCACCGCGGTGCCCGGGTTCGCCGGCTGGTTCGGCGCACGCGATCTGCCCGACCCGCCGGCCGAAAGTTTCCGGGCCTGGTGGGCCCGCACCGACGGCGGCACCCGATGAGCGACCGCGACCTGGTGCTGGCGCGGGTGCGTCGGGCGCTGGCCGGCACCGACCCCGCCCCGGCCCCGGTGGAGCGCGGCTACCACCCGGCCACCGGCGATGCGGGCGCCCCGGCGACCGTCGCGCTGCTGGGTGAGCGGCTGGCCGACTACGGCGTGCGGGTGCACCGGGTCGCGCCCGATGGGGTCGCGGCGGCCGTGGCGGCGGCGCTGAGCGGGCTGCAGCGGGTGATCGTCCCGGTGGGCCTGGACCCGGAGTGGTTGCCGGACACCGGTTTTGAGTGGATCCGCGACGATCCGCCGCTGTCCACCGAGCGGATCGCCGCCGCCGACGCCGTGGTCACCGCGGCGGCGGTCGCGGTGGCCGACTCCGGGACGGTGGTGCTCGACGGCTCAGCGGGGCAGGGCCGTCGGGTGCTGTCGCTGCTGCCCGACGCGATGGTGATGGTCCTTCGCGCCGACCAGGTGGTGCCGGCGCTGCCCGACGCGATCGCCCGGCTGGACCCGACCCGGCCGCTGACGTTCGTGTCCGGCCCGTCGGCGACCGTCGACATCGAGCTGGTGCGGGTCACCGGCGTGCACGGTCCGCGCACGCTGGACGTGGTGGTCTACGACCCGCGCTGAGCCCGCCAGTTGGCCTCCGCAATACCGAGCTCGGTGACCGGCGGCGCGCCGTAGATCCATTCGGCGGCAACCCGATACCAGTTGCCGCCGGCGCCGATGTGGCTGATCGCGCCGAACACCAGAAAGTCCAGCCGGCGCGAAAACAGGTGCTCCGGCGGCAGCCGCTCGTTGCGCATCGACTGAAACGACCGGGCGCCCGGGTAGACGACGCCGAGCATCGCGGCGCTGACATCAATGGGCTGGACCCGCACGTAGTCGTCGACGAAGTTCCAGCCGGCCGCGTCCAGGGTGTAGCGCAGGCACTCCGCGGCGGTGACCGTCGAGTCGGGCCGCAGCACCCCGTGCTGCTCCAGCAGGTCACGCAGCCCGTCGCCGTCGGCGGCGATGCACAGTTGCGCGGCCCGGCGCTCCACCTCGACGGCGTCGGGAGTCATCCGCTTGTACAACCCGAAATCCAGGAAGGCGACCCGACCATCGGGCAGGTATAGGAAGTTGCCGGGGTGTGCGTCGCCGTTGAATTCGCCGTCGCGGAACAGCGACCCCAGATAAAAGCGATGGATGATCTCGCCGACCCGGTCGCGCTCGGCAGCGGGCAACTCGGCCACCTGTTGGGCGCTGCGCCCGTCGACGTACTCGGTGGTCAGCACCGAGTCCGACGACAGCTCCGGCAGCGGCGCCGGCACGTGAATGAACGGGTGGTCGGCGAAGCGCTGCGCCAGCCGTGCCTGGTTGGCAAATTCCTGCCGGTAGTCCAGTTCACGGGACAGCTCCCCCGTGATCTCGTCGAGGAATTCCTGGGCGGCGATGGTCGGCACCCGGGACTTCCACATCCGCAAGAACAGCGCCAGGTTCTTCAGGTCGGCACGCACCGCGGTCCGCACCCCGGGATACTGCACCTTGACGGCCACCGCCCGGCCGTCGTGGGTGCGGGCCCGGTACACCTGGCCGATCGAGGCCGCGGCGAAGGCGTGGGTTTCGAACGACGCGAACGCCTTATCCACCGGCCCCAATTCGGCTTCGATGACCGGGCGCAGCACCTCGAACGGCATCGCGTCGATCGAGCCCTGCAGTTGGGACAGCTGACGGCTGAAACTCTCCCGCGAGCGCTCGTCGACGATGCCCAGGTCGATGAAGGACAGCAGCTGGCCGATCTTCATCGCCGCCCCGCGCATATCGCCCAGCACGGCGACAAAATCGCGGGCCATCCGCTGGTCGGCGGCGTCCAGCATCGCCGCGCGCCGTGTCTCCGACACCGCGATGGATCCCGCCTTGATCACCACTCGGCGCAGCGTCTGCTTGGCGGCGAGCCTGCCCAGCGCGGCGCCCCGGCTCACCCGCGACGTCGGCAGCGGCGTCTGGTCATCGGACAACGCGGCCGCCCCTCCCCCGTTGGTGCTAAATTTGGATGCAGTCCTGACAACCCAGTCGGGCAATTCGGATTCATAGTGGCACAGCATCGAGATTGGCATCAGAGGAGGTCATGGTGACCCTCGGTGCGGAGCGCCACGGCGAGACCGCCGCGCCGCCGCGCCGGGGCCGCGGCCGTCCCCCCAGCCCCGGCCTGGAGGACCGCCGCCGCGCCCAGATCATCTCCTCGGCGGTGGCCGTGTTCACCGAACGCGGGTATGCGGCCACCACCATGGCCGACATCGCGCGCCACGCCGGCATCGGCCAGGGCACCCTGTACCGGTACGTGCCCAGCAAACGGGAACTGCTGGACTTGGTGTTCGACTATTCGGTGGAAGAGGTCATCGGCGCCGCCGAACCGGCGCTGCACCTCGACGAACCGCCGACCACCCGCACCGAGCTGATCGAACGCTTCGACGCCGCGGTGGATGCCCTGACCGAGCTGTTCGGCAGGCGCCCGGAGTTGCTGTCGCTGGTGGCGGTCGAGGCGGCCGCGATGGATGAGGAACTCAAGTTGCGGATCCTCGGCCTGGAGTCCACCGTCGCACGGATGACGGCCCGATTGTGCGAGGACGCCGCCGAGGCCGGGCTGCTGCGGCCGGGCGCCGACCCGCAGGTGTGCGGGCTGCTGGTGACCAAGACCCTGCTGCCGTCGGGGCTGCGGGAGGTGCTGGGGCGGGTGGACCCGGCGGCCCGTGCGCGGTACCGGGATGCCATCGCCGACTTCGTCCAGCATGCGCTACTCGCCCCACCCGAGAGTCCGCGATGACCGCAGCCCCGGATCGGCGGGCCCAGCTGGCCGAGGCCGCCTTCGAGGTGTTCACCACCCGCGGGTACCGCAACAGCGCGGTCGCCGACATCGTCGCCGCCGCCGGCGTCAGCCACGGCTCGTTCTACAACTACTTCACCAACAAACGCGAAATCCTCGACGCGGCCATCGATTTCGGGTTGGAGTCGCTGGGTCCACAGCTCACGCCACCGTCGGAGCCGGCCGGCACCATCGACGAGTTTCTGGACGCGATGACGGCTCCGCTGCGGGCGTTGTATGAGTTCGCGGTGACCAACAACCGGCTGGTGTCGTTGATCGTGTTCGACGCCGCCGCCATCGATGACGCATTGACCGCCCGGGTCATCGAGATCGTCGACTCGGTGGCCCAGGACTGGCGGCAGCAGGTCGAGCACGGCGTGCAGGCCGGGTTCCTGCGGCCGGGATTGGACACCAAGGTGCTCGGCGAGGTCATGGTCGCGATGAGCCTGGTGGTGCTGCTGCCCGCCCAGGGCGGCGCCCCGCTGCCCGGCGGGCTCGAGCACGTCATCACCCAGATCGCCGAGTTCCTGCGCGCCGGCCTGGCTCGCCACTGACAACGACTCAGTCGGCCGGGAACAGCTTCTCGTCGGGGTCCAGGACCACCCCACGCGCTGCCGCGGTTGCCGACAACGCACCCCACAGGAACGTGGCCAGCTGGTCGATCAGCGCGTCCTTGCCGATCGTCGGGGTATTGAGCCAGCGCAGCACACCAAGCGCCACCGCCCCCAGCGCGGCGTCGACGACGTATTCCAGATCCGCGGCGTCCCCGTCGCGCGCGCGGATCACCTCAGCCCACACCGCCACCGTCGCGTCCGAGAGCGGCCGGCCGCTGTCGATCAGCTCCGCCGCCGAACGCTCCTCCCGGAAATGTGATCCGACCAGAAACCGAAAAACGTTGGGCCGCTCGTCAACCAGATCGACGTAGGCGGTCAACCCGGAGCGAACCAGCTGTGCCGCGGTGCCGGAGATGTCGAACCGCGGCACCACCCGCTCGATGATCAACTCCTGCACGCGTTCGGCGACCGCGGCAAACAGCGTGTCCTTGTCGTCGAAGAACCGATAGAGCTTGGGCCGCGGCACCCCCGCCGTCTTGACGACGTCGTCAATGGACAGGTCGGGCCCGTACTCCTCGATCGCGCGCAGCGTCGCCTCAATCAGTTCGGCCCGCACCGCGGCGCGGTGCTCACGCCAGCGATCGACCCGGGCATCCCCGGTCAACGCGGGCAGCCGCCCGCGCGCTGAGGCTGCATCCGTCGACACGGAGGCAATCGTAGTCGACCGTTCCGGATTTTCCGGCCCGGCCAAACCGCCCGCGCACGGCACCACCGCTTGACAGATTGACACATCAGTCCGATTATTTGTCGGTGTCCGATGAGTTCGGTGAATCCCCACCCGGCGGAAGGAACACGGTGCAGCCAGACCGCGTACCCAACTACGAGGTGGCCATCATCGGCGCCGGCTTCGGCGGCATCTGCGCGGCGGTCAAACTCCGCGAGACCGGTGTGCACGATTTCGTGATCATCGACCGCGACGAGGGATTCGGCGGCACCTGGCTGCGCAACACCTACCCCGGGGTGGGCGCCGACATCCCGACGATCGCCTACCAGTTCTCCTTCGCCCCCACCGGAGACTGGCGGCGGTTCTTTGCCAGCGGCAACGAGATTCAGCGGTACCTGCTCGAGTTGGCTGCCACGCATGAGCTTGACCGACACGCCAGGTTCAACACCTGCGTGCAGCGTGAGGTCTTCGATGACGATAACCACTTGTGGCAGTTGCACCTTGGCAACGGCGAGGTGATCACCGCACGTTTCGTCATCAGTGCGATCGGTGCCTACATCAACCCGAAAACGCAACCCGATATCCCCGGGCTCGACAGTTTCGCCGGGCCGGTGCTGATTCCCTCGCGATGGCAACACCATCTCGACCTGCGCGGCAAACGGGTCGGCATCATCGGCGTCGGCAGCTCCACCGTGCAGATCGCCCCATCGATCGCCGGTGAGGTCGCCCAGCTCGACGTCTACCAGCGCACCCCGCAGTGGTACTTTCCCAAACCCGACTTCGCCTATCCGGTCCTGCTGCGTCGGCTGCTGGCCCGGCGACGGTTCGCCAACGCGCTGAACTGGATCGCGCTGCTGTTCATCGAGGCCGGCCTGCGGGTGCTGATCTACACGCCCACACCACTATTTCGAGTGGGTGCAACGGTTTTCGACCGCGTCGCGCTGCTGCTCTACCTGGGCTGGCTGCGCTACAAGGTGCGCGA
Organism: Mycobacterium sp. pUA109; assembly: GCF_041287095.1. Classification (NCBI taxonomy): domain Bacteria; kingdom Bacillati; phylum Actinomycetota; class Actinomycetes; order Mycobacteriales; family Mycobacteriaceae; genus Mycobacterium; species Mycobacterium sp. pUA109. The sequence goes on from NZ_JBGGKS010000002.1 coordinate 41,972, forward strand.
CCGCACTGTGCGCCGCCAACTACGCCCCCGGTTCGGCGCCGGGTGCACCCGCGGCACCCTCGGCGGTGACTACCTGCCCACCTTCAATCGGCCCAACGTGTCCCTGATCAGCACCGGGATTGACCACATCACCCCCGACGGCATCGTCGATTCCGCCGGGATACACCGCCGCATCGACGCCCTGGTGCTGGCCACCGGCTACGAGATGTTCTCCGACCCGGAGACCTACCGCACCGGAACCGTGGTCGGGGCCAACGGATTCGATTTGGCCGAATTCTATCACCGCGAGGGTCTGCAGGCCTATCAGAGCGTGACGGTGCCCGAGCTGCCGAACCGGTTCATGATGGTCGGGCCCTACTCTTGGACCGGCACCAGCTTCCACTACATCCTGGAGAACGCGATGCGGCACATCGCCGCCGTGATCCACCTCACCCGCGAGCAGGACGCGACCCGCGTCGAGGTCACCTGGGACGCGCTGCGCCGGTTCCAAGCGGGTCTGCGGCGCAGCGGTGCCAACCTGCAGCGCTATTTCACCGTCAACTGCGCGGGGTCCAACAGCTACTTCATCAACTCGCACGGGGACACCCCGTACGTGCGGCCCTGGACGGTGCTGCAGTCCCGCCGGCGCAGCGTGCGATTCCCGATCTCCGACTACACGTTCAGCCGACTGAGCGTGCCGGCGCTGGAGGTCGAGCATGCGGTTTGACGCCGCACCCATCACCGCGGACCACGCCGACGCGTTCTTCGCCACCGCGCCGTTCGTCACCCATGTGCGCCGGACCTTCGCGGCGCCGCCAGAACACGTTTGGGGGGTCATCGCGGACAGCCGGATGTGGTCCTGGCTGCCGACGGTGTGGGGCTGCCGCTACCCCGCAGCCACCGACCCGGCCGCGGGCGTGGTCCGCGATTTCCAAATGCACATCCACAAGTGGCTGATCTACGCCCAGCACGAACAGATCATCGAGTTCGATGCGCCGCGGATGACGATGCGCTACACCGCGACCGACGCCACCTGGCCGTTTTTCGGCTCCTGGTGCGAGGAATACCGGGTCGAACCGGCCGGCGCCGGCGCGACGGTGGACTGGACGCTGGCCTGCGCGCCGCGCTACCTGCGCCGGATTCCGGGCATCGGGTTCGCGCTACGTCCGCTGGCGGCCGTAATGACGCCGGTGTTCTGGTTCGGCCTGGGCGGCTTAGAGCGCGAGTTGCCGTGCCAGGCCCCGCCCGCGATCACCCCTGGAACCCGATGACCGCCAACCGAGAGGGACCGCCGATGAACCCGCAATACACCGTCGCCGTGATCGGCGCCGGGCCGGCCGGCATCGGCGCCGGTGTGCGGCTGCTCAACGCCGGCATACACGATTTCGTCATCCTGGAACGTGCCGCCGAGCCGGCCGGAAGCTGGCGCGACAACGACTACCCGGGCATCGGGGTGGACGTGCCCAGCTTCACCTACCAGTACTCGTTCGCCAAGAACCCCAACTGGTCCCGGATGTTCCCGACGGGCGCGGAGGTCAAGGCCTACCACTGCGGCGTCGCCCGCGAGCACGGCCTGGATGCGCACCTCAGGTTCGGGGCGGGCGTGGTCGCCGAGGTGTGGGACCACGACGCCGAATGCTGGCGGCTGCGCACCGACTCCGGCGACGAGGTCACCGCCCGGTTTGTGCTCAGCGCCGTCGGCGCGTTCATCAACCCCAAAACCGACCCGGGCATCCCGGGGTTCGACACCTTCGCCGGCAAGATCTTGCGGCCCACCGACTGGGACCACGACTACGACCTGGACGGCAAGCGGGTCGGGGTGATCGGCACCGGGGCGAGCTCGGTCCAGATCACCCCGGCGATCGCCAAGCGGGTGCGGTCGCTGGCGGTGTTCCAGCGCACCCCGGTGTGGTGCTGGCCGAAACCGGATTTCGCGATCGGGCCCCGGCTGCGGCCGATCCTGGGCCGGCGCGCAACCCAGGCGGCGTTGTCCGGGGCGGCGCTGCTGCTGGTGGAGACCATGACCCGACTGCTGATCTACACGCCGCCGGCGATCGCGAAACCGGTGGCGGCGCTGATGGATTCCGGGGCCCGCACCGTCTACCGCGGTTATCTGCGGGCCGCCGTGCGCGACCGGCGCACCCGGCGCGCGCTGACCCCACGGTATGGGTTGCTGGCCAAGCGCCCCACGTTGTCCAATACGTTCCTGCAGGCGTTCAACCGCGACAACGTCGCCCTGGTCGACGACGCGATCACCGAGATCACCCCCCGCGGGGTGCGGACCGCCGACGGACGGGAACACGAGCTGGACGCGTTGGTGGTCGCGGTGGGCTATGAGCTGTTCTCCGACCCGGAAACCTACAAGCAGGGCATGGTCGTCGGCGTGGACGGCTTCGACCTGGGTGAGTTCTACGCCACCCACAAACTGCAGGCCTACGAAAGCGTCGCGGTCCACGGGTTGCCGAACCGGTGGATCCTGGTCGGCCCCTACTCCTGGACCGGCACCGGATGGCACTTCATGGTCGAATCGTCGGCGGCACACGCGGTTCGCGCGATCGGTGAGGCGCGTCGTCGCGGTGTGCAGGTGGTGGAGGTCACGGCCGAGGCGCAACGCCGCTACCACGCGAAGATCACCCGTCAGGGCCGCAACATCGCCCACTACTTCGGTGTGCGCAACAAGGGGGTGCGCACCTATTACGTGAACTCCCAGGGCGACATGCCCTACATTCGGCCCACCACCGCGCTGCAATCCCGGCGGGCCGCGACCAGCTACCCGTTTGCGGACTACACCTGGCGTCGGCTGCGGGCGGCGGACACCGCACCGACCCTGGTCGCACAGTCGGGGCAGGCCCGATGAGCCGGCCCTATCCCCCGATCCCGGTCGCCGGGGCGGTCGTCGCCATCACCGGTGCGGCGCGGGGCATCGGCTTCGCCGTCGCCACCCGGTTCGCGCGCCGCGGCGCCCACGTCGCGGTCGGCGACCTCGACGGCGACGCGGCGCGGGCGGCCGCCGACCGCCTCGGCGACCGGGCCCGCGGCTACCGGCTCGACGTCACCGACCCGGACAGCTTCGCGGCCTTTGTCGACGCGGTGGAACGCGAGTGCGGTGCGATCGACATCCTGGTCAACAACGCCGGGATCATGCCGATCGGCGCGTTCCTCGACGAACCCGACGCGGTGACCCGGGCGTGCTTCGAGGTCAACGTCTTCGCCCACATGACCGCCGCGCGGATCCTCGCCCCGCGGATGATCGCCCGCGGCCACGGGCACATCGTCAACGTCACCTCGGCGGCCGGGAAGATCCATTCCGCCGGGCTAGCCGGCTATACGGCGGCCAAACACGCCGCCACCGCGTTCAGCCGCAGCCTGCGCGAGGAACTGCGCCCGCACGGGGTTTCGGTGACCGCGGTGCTGCCGTCGGCGATCAACACCCAGCTGGTGGACGGTATCCCGTTGGGAATCATCCGGCTCGGCGTGCTGCCGCCGAGCGTGGTGGCGCGCCGGATCGAGTCGACGGTGCGGCGTCGGCCACCGCTGGCCGGGGTGCCGATCGGGCTGGCCACCCTGTTGAGCCTGGCGAACCTGGTCCCGGAGCGGCTGTGGCTGGCCGGCCGGCGCATCGTCAACGCCGACCGCACCATGGGGCCGATCGACCGCGCGGCCCGCGCCGACTATGACGCGCGCATCGCCGCCAACACGCAGGAGCAGCTGCCATGAGCACCACCGCGGAATCGTCACCGGACACCACCGCGCCGCGACAGCAGCCGGACATGCTGGTCGCCATCATCGGCGCCGGGATCGGCGGGCTGGGGGCGGCGATCCAGCTGCAGCGCGCCGGTTACACCGACTGCACCATTTTCGAACGCGCCGGCGACATCGGCGGAACCTGGTATGCCAACCGCTACCCCGATGTGGCCGTGGACATTCCGGGTATCGTCTACCAGTTCTCGTTCGAGAAGTACCCGTGGTGGTCACGCACCTTCCCCAAGGGTGCGGAGGTCCGCGGCTACATCACCCACCTGGTCGAGAAGTACCGCCTTCGTGACCGCCTCCGGCTGGGCACCGAGGTGATGCGCCGCGACTGGGACGAAGACAACCACGTGTGGGTGTTGACGCTGGATGACGGTTCCACCGTGACCGCGCGATTCGTGATCACGGCCACCGGCGCCTTCGTGGAGCCGCGCGTCCCGGACATCCCGGGGCTGGAGGACTTCACCGGCAAGGTGATCCAAACCCAGCGCTGGGATGACGCTTTCGACCCGGCCGGTCAGCGGATCGCGGTGATCGGCACCGGGGCGACCGCGATCCAGGTGGTCCCCCAGTTGGCGAAGACGGCGGCCCGGCTCGACGTCTACCAGCGCCGGGCGATCTGGGTCTTCGCCAAACCGGACTTCGCAATCCCCACCGCGGTGCAGGCCGCGTTCCATGCGCTGCCGTTCCTGCAGACGCTGATCCGCGGTCTGGTCGCCGCGGTGGTAGAGGTCGGGCTGGTCGCCATCACCGTCTACGGCAAGCAGATCGCGCCGCTGGCCCGCATCCCGGCGTGGGCGTGCCGGGCCTACCTGTTCACCCAGGTCCGCGACCGGGAGTTGCGCAAGAAGCTCACCCCGAGTTACGGATTCGGGTGTAAACGCCCCAGCGTGTCGAACATCTACTACAAAACCTTCACCCGTGACCACGTCGCGCTGATCACCGACCCGATCGAGTGCGTCACCGCCACCGGGATCCGCACCCGTGGCGGCGCGGAACGCGAGATCGACGTGCTGGTGTTGGCGACCGGCTTCGAGATGTCCAATAGCCCGCTGGTGTATCGGCAGCGGCCGGTCAAGGGCCGGGACGGCTTCGACCTGGCGGCCTTCTACGAGACCCAACGCGCCGCCGCCTACGAGGGGGTGTCGATGCCCGGATTGCCGAACACCTTCATGGTCTTCGGACCCTACGCGTGGTCGGGCAGTTCCTGGCATGTGATGGTGGAAAACGCGTCACGGCACGCGCTGCGGGTGATCGAGGAAACGCTGCACCGTGGCGCCACCGCGGTAGAGATATCCCGGCCGGCCCACGAGCGGTTCCACCGATTCGTCGACCGGCGCGGCTCGCAGACGTTGGTGCACGGGCGCGCTTGCGCCGACGCCAACAGCTACTACATCGACAGAAACGGCGACTTCTCGTTCCTGCGGCCCACCACGGCCTACCAGTCCACCCGGGCGTCGAAGACCTTCGACCTCGACGATTACGTCTACCAGTCGCGTTGCCGCGAAGGTGGCCAAAACGGGCTGTGACAGGGGCCACAACTATGGTTTACTCGCCGGAGTGACATATCAGTCACCTAAATAGCAGACTCGAACAATCGCGAGGGGGGCCCATGTCCTTGGTCGCCGGCACACCGGCCGAACGCACCGACAACGCGTCGCCGGAGCTGACCCGGTTCCCCGGACCGGGGGCGATCTCGGTCATCCTGGCCGGGCTGCTGGCGGTTTTCGTGCGCCCGGTGATCGCGCTGTTCGCCCGCTTCCCCAACGCGCGGTGGCCGTTCGGCTGGGTTGACCGCGCGGCGCTGCTGCTGCCGCGCCCGCGTCGGGTGACCCGCCGTCAGGTCGTCCTGCCGCACTGCCGCGCGGAGTTGCTGACACCGCGGACGGCGCTGGGCGATCCCACCTCCGTGCTCCTCTACCTGCATGGCGGTGGCTTCATCACCTGCGGGTTGCGCACCCACCGCCGACTGGTGGCCGACGTGGCGCGCGCCGCGGGTCAGCCAGCCCTGGCAATCGACTACCGGCAGTTGCCGCAGCACGGCCTGAGTGAAGCCCTCGACGACGCGGTCGACGGATTCCGCGCGCTACTGGCTCGGGGATACGCGCCGGGCGACATCAGCATTGTCGGCGACTCGGCCGGCGGTTACCTCACCGTGGCCACCGCGCTCACCGTGGCCCGGCTGGGGCTGGGCCAGCCCGCCGCCGCCGTGCTGATGTCCCCGATGACCTCAGTCGACCCCAATCTCCCGGTGGCCGATGGCGCCCGCGACCCGCTGCTGACCGGGGCGAGCGTGGCGGCGCTAAGCCGCAAGCTCGCCACTAAGCCCGGCCCGCCGGGCGCCGCGCTGCCGCTGCCGCGGTTGGCGGGCGCCGACCTGACCGGCCTGCCGCCCACGCTGATTCAGGTCGGCACCCGGGAGGTGCTGCGCGACGGCGCCGAGGAGCTCGCGACCGGTATCGCGGCCGCCGGGGTGCCGTGCGAACTGCAGGTGTGGGAAGGCCAGTTCCACGTGTTCCAGGCGGCCGCACCGGTACTGGCGCCGGCCCGCCGTGCGGTGGCAGAAATCGGTGATTTCCTGCGCCGCACCAGGGTTGGCGTGGGAGGAGGCCGTCGTTGAGTGCGGGCACGCGGGTAGCGGCCGCCACGGCGAGCGGGGTGCGCACCACCTCGCCCGAGGCCGCTATCGACGCGGGCGCACCCAGTGACGCCGACGCCGCGATCGCCACCGCCCAGGACCAGCCGGCCCAGGGTGATCAGCTCCTGGCGCTGCTGGGCAGGCCGCTGCGATTCGCCATCACCCAGAGCGATTCGTCGCTGCAATCCCTCGGCCGGTTCCTGGATCTGGCCGCGCAGTCCCTCACCTTCCTGGTGGCAGACCTGATCCGGTTGCGTCATCCCTGGCGCGACACCGTCAACCAGGCCTGGTTCATCGTCAGCGTCACCGCGATCCCGGCGCTGCTGGTGTCCATTCCGTTTGGGGTGATCGTGGCCGTGCAGGTGGGCAGCCTCATCGCGCAGGTCGGCGCGACTTCGATCTCGGGGGCGGCCGGTGGGTTGGGCGTGATCCGGCAGGGGGCGCCGATCGTGGCCGCGCTGCTGCTCGGCGGGGCGGCCGGCTCGGCGGTCACGACCGATCTGGGTGCGCGCACTATCCGCGAAGAGGTGGACGCGCTGAAGGTGATGGGCATCAACCCGGTGCAGCGGCTGGTCACCCCGCGGCTAGCCGCGATCGTGTTCGTGGCGCCGGTGTTGTGTTTTTTCATCATCTTCATGGGGCTGGGGGCCGGCTACCTGATCAACGTCGGCTTTCAGTCCGGCACCCCGGGCAGCTACATCGCCTCGTTCGCGTCGTTCGCCACCATCGCCGATGTGGGGGTGGCGCTGGGAAAAACCTGGCTGTTCGGGGTGGTGGTGATCCTAGTGGCCTGCCAACGCGGCCTGGAGGCGCACGGCGGCGCCCGCGGAGTGGCCGACGCGGTCAACGCCGCCGTGGTCATCGGGGTGGTCGCGGTGTTCATCCTCAACGTGGTGATCACTCAGCTGGTCACCATGTTCATGCCGACCAGGCTCGGCTGATGGCCACCCCGTCGCGCCACCTGCCGCACGGCCTGCCCGCCGCACTGCGGGTGCCGACCGCGGTCGCCGGCGTCCCGATGTCGCTACTGGATCGGCTCGGGCACCAGGCCACGTTCGGTGCGCAGGTGCTCGGCGCGATCCCGCGCACCCTCCGACACTACCGGCGCCAAACCGGGGCGCTGCTGGTCGACATGATCTGGGGCAACGGCTCGCTGATCGTGGGTGGCGGCACCATCGGCGTGCTGGTGTTCTTGGGTGCCGCGGTCGGCGGATCGGTAGGCATCGAAGGGTATTCGGCGCTGAACATGGTTGGCATGGGGCCGCTCACCGGGTTCATCTCCGCCTACGCCAACACCCGGGAGATGGCGCCGATGATCGCCGCGATCGGTTTCGCCGCCCAGGCCGGCACCCGGATGACCGCCGAGATCGGGGCGATGCGGATCTCGGAGGAAATCGACGCGCTGGAAGCTCAGGCGATCCGGTCGATCCCGTTCGTGGTGACCACCCGAGTGATCGCCGGCATGATCACCATCGTTCCGCTGTACCTGTTGACGCTGATCCTGAGCTACCTGTCCTGCGCGCTGGTGGTCAACGTGGTGCACGGCCAGTCCTCGGGCACCTACTACCACTACTTCGACTCGTTCATCCAGCCCTCCGATGTGCTGTTCTCGGTGGGCAAGGCGGCCATTTTCGTCACGCTGATCATCGCCATCCACGGCTATCAGGGCTACTACGCCACCGGCGGCCCCGAGGGGGTGGGTCAGGCCTCGGGCCGGGCGATCCGCGCCAGCCTGATCATCGTCGTGGTCACCGATATGGTGCTCACGCTGCTGTTCTGGGGCAACAACGCCGGCGTGCAGATATCGGGGTAACCGATGCCGAGTTTTCACGATCCCAGCGGACGCGGCGCCAGCACCCGCGCCCTGCGGATCCGCGGCCTGATCGTGGCGGTGGTGGTGACCGTCGCCGCCACCGGGTTGTCTCAGCTGGCCACCGGCCGCTATCACGACACCTTCAAACTGACCGTGCTGGCCAACACCATCGGCGAGGGGTTAGCCCCGGGCGCGGAGGTGAAATTTCATGGGCTGGCAATCGGAACGGTGACGTCGCTGGAGTCGGCCGGGTACAACAAGCAGCGGATGACCGTGGAGCTCGATCCGCGCCAGGCCGCCGCGCTAACCGCCGATACCCAAGCCCAATTCACGTCGTCGAATGTGTTCGGCAGCGCGGTGGTCGAGTTGGTCAGCGGTGGGGTGGGCCCGCGGCTGCGGCCGAACCAGACCTTGGTGATGGGTGCCGGGGTGCAGGCCGCGTCGATCACCGGGCTGCTGCGGCAGGGCCAGCGCATCGGCCAGATCGTCGATTCGCCGGATGTCAACCACATCGTTGCGGTGCTGCGCCGGCATGGTGATCTGACCGAACCGGTCGCGAAGTCGATCGTCGACTTCGCGAAGATCCTGGCCGACGCGCAAACCGTGCCGTTCTCGCAGACCCTGGCCGTGATGGCGGGACTGGTCAACGGTCTCAACGACTTTGTCCCGCTGGTCGGGTTGCTCAACGAGTTGCTCGACGGATTGCAGTTCTTGGGCGAACCCGGTGGGGCACAGCGGACGACCGACGTGCTGCACCAGGCCGGCCGGCTGCTGGGCGACGTCGGCGGGCTGCTGGCCAAGCACCTGCCGTGGCTGGTTCCATTGGTTGCCTCGATCATGAACCTGTCGGTGCCGTCGGCGTATCTGTTCGGCAGCCTGGCGCCGTCCTATGACCGGCTATCCGGCCTGCTCGACCGCACCAGCGCTGCATTTCCCTTCCAGGACGGCCGGGTCCGCATGCAGATCGAAGTCATCTTGGACGCGGTGCCCGGGCTGGCCGCCGCGCTGCCGCCGGCACCCGGAGGTGGCCGATGAGAAGCATCACCAAGGCGGTGCTGTGGCTGACCGTGTTCACCGCGGTCAGCGTGGTGTGCGCGGTCATCGTGATCACCGCCCTGCGCAGCCCGGTCACCGGCGCGGTCGCCCGGTACCACGCGACCTTCTCCGACGTGTCCGGGCTGTTCGTCGGCGACGACGTCCGGATTTCCGGTGTGCAGGTGGGCAAGGTGGAGACGATCCGGCTCGACGGCCGCCGCGCCAAGGTCGATTTCACCGTGCTTGCCGACCACGCGCTGTACCCAGACACCTCCGCCGCGGTCCGCTACCAGAATCTGCTCGGCCAGCGCTACGTGGAGCTCATTCAACCGGCCAGCGGCCGGCGGCTGCCCGCCGGTGCGGAAATCCCCCTCGAGCGGACCATCCCGTCGTTCGATGTCACCAGACTGTTCAACGGGTTCCGGCCGATCTTCCAAACGCTTGACCCCGCCCAGTTCAACCAGTTCGGCGAGAACCTGCTGCGGGTCATTCAGGGTGACGAGACCGGGGTGGGGCCGTTCCTGCACGACCTGGACGCGCTGTCGGAGTTGGCCGTCGACCGCCAAACCGTGCTGAAGGTGTTGATCGGCAACCTCGCGCAAATCTCTCGCGATCTCGGCGGTAAGTCGCAGCAGTTGTTCCGGCTGATCGCCACCCTCAACGACGTCCTGGCGAAATTCACCTCCAAAGCCCAGGAGTTCAGCGACTCGGTCGACCAAGAGTTGCCGACGTTCCGCAACGCCGTGCATCTGCTGCAATACATCGAACGCATCTTTGACGGCACCACGACACCGCTCTACGACCTGCTGAGCCGGATGTGGCCGCAAACCCCCACCATCATCGCGGGCCTCTCGCTGGTGCCGTCCCTGATCCAGGGGATGCGTGACTCAATCGTCGACGACCAGCCGGCCAAACCGAAGTTCACCTGCTCGCACGGCGAGGTCACCCTGCCCGGCATCGGGCAGGTGTCGTTCGCGCAACAGAACCTGGTGGTGTGCCAACCATGAGGTTGGGGGAACGGATGCGCCGCAAGGGGCCGGTGGTGCTCGATGAAAACGCCGCGGCGGCGCGCAACCGCCGACACGGGATCATCGCGCTGGCCGTCATCGTCGCGGCCCTAGCCGCCACCGGTTTGGCGTACCTCCATCCGACCGGAAAGGCCAGTTACACCGCGCATCTGAGCACCGCCGGCGGGGTACGCCCCGGCGACGAGGTCCGGATCGCGGGCATCAACGTCGGCGCGGTCACCGGCATTCGGCTGCGCGGCACCGAGGTCGAGATGACCTTCGACGTTGAGCACTCGGTGCCGGTGGGCTCGGAGTCCACGCTGGAGGTCAAGATGTTGACCCCGTTGGGCGGTCACTACGTGGCACTGGACCCCAAAGGCGACATTCCGCTGGGCCGCACGGTGCTGCCCGCGCAGAACACCAGCACTCCGTTCGAGATCAGCGACATCATCCAAACCGCCACCCCGCTGGTCAAGGAGGTCAACGGTCACGTCATCCACGACACCTTCACCGAGGTCGCCAACGCCGCCAACAGACACCCCGACGCGCTGCGCGACCTCCTGGCCTCCGCGCACGCGCTGACCGAGTCGTTGAGCAAGATGACCACCGACTTCCACAAGGGCCTGGACTTCGCCAACAACGGCATCAGCGCCATGGTCGCCGGCCGCAGCCAGATCGTCACCCTGACCGAACAGCTCGCGCTGCTCGGAAGGACGTACACCGCCAAGGCCGTCGATATCGTCGAATATTTCACCGCGCTCGACGAACTGGCGCGGATGATCGACCGCTTCATGGTGTTCTACGGCCGTGAGGTCGCACCGATCGTCAACGGGATCGACGACATGATCGACACACTCGTCGCCCACCCCGACCGGCTCGGCAAGGCGGCGATCAACCTGGGCCAGACCTTGGAAATCGTGTGGCCGATGCTGTCCGGCAACGGGATCACCATCGACGAGGGCCACTTCCTGGTACCAGGGCAGGACCTCTGCCTTCCGCACCTCATCAGGCAGTGCTGACATGACCCGGATCTGGCGATGGTTGCGGACTCGGCGCGGGCTGGTGCTGGTGGCGCTGGTCGCGACCGGGTTCAACGCAGCCGTCGCAATCGGGGCGACGGTAGTGCTGCCCAGGTTCACCGACACCCGTGCGCTGTGCGCCGAATTCACCGACGCGATCGGGCTGTACCCGGGCAACAAGGTGATGCTGCTGGGCATCGAGGTTGGTTCGGTGACCGCCGTCGCCAACCAACCCGACCACGTGCGGGTCGACTTCACCGTGCCCGCCGACCTCGATCTGCCCGACGACGTCGGCGCCGTCACGTATTCCCAGTCGATCGTGACCGACCGGCACGTCGAACTCACCAAACCCTACGGTGGCGGGGCGAAATTCGCTGGTGACCACTGCATCCCGTTGGACGCCACCAAAACCCCGATCGGGGTCAGCGAAACCTTCTCCGCGCTGGGCAAACTCAGCGACGACATCCTCGACGCGCAATCCGGCCAGGACCCGGCGAAAGCCCCCGGCGTGCAAGCCATCAACGACAGTCTGGCGGCGGCCAGCCGCTCCCTGGACAGCACCGGCCCCGCGCTCAACCAAACGCTGCGGGATCTGGTCACCATGCTCGGCGACCCGTATAAGGCCGACGACGACTACCGCAAGCTGTTCGAGAACTCCGAACTCCTGGCCTCGGGTTGGCTCAAGCATTGGGACACCTTCACCACGCTGGTGCAGACGCTGCCCGACACCACCGACCTGATCACCGGCCTGTCGGATAATTTCGCCTCCGCGCTGGAGCATCTCAACCACCTGGTGCCGATCCTGGTCGACGCCCTGAACCGGTTCGCGCCGCGCGCCTACCACAACATCGGCGACAAGCTGATCCCGTGGATCCGGGATCTGCTGGGCGCCTACACCCCGCACATCCTGAGCTTCATCGCCACATTGCCGCCGGTGATCAACTGGTTGTCCGACATCTACGAGCCGGTGTGGGGCACCCACAACATCACCTATATCCCCCCGCATGTGGCGATTACACCGTCGCAGGCCAGTGCGATCTGCGCCAACCTGACCCAGCGCGACGTGCCCGGCGCCGGCGCGGCCTGCGCACCCGGCACGGCGTCGGACCCGGTCACCCTCGGCTTGACCGACCTCATCATGGGGGCGGCGCTGTCACCATGATGCGACGACTCCGAAGCGTTCTCAGGGCTGCCGCGGTGCTGCTGGCCGGTCTGGCCATCGGTTTGGCGCCGGCCTGTTCGCTGGACCCCACCCGGCTGCCGGTGCCCGGCGCGTTTGTGCCGGTCGGCAAGTACACCATCGGAATCGAGTTCTCCAGCGTGTTGAACCTGCCCGCCCGCGCGAAAGTGGACTCCGGCGGCGTGCAGGTCGGGGTGCTGGACCGCGTGCAGCTGGTCGGTGATACCGCGGTGGCCTATGTGGATATGTCCGGCGATGTGCAACTGCCGCAGAACATCCGGGCCGAACTGCGGCAGGCCACCATCCTCGGCGACATCTATATCGCACTGTTTCCGCCGGAACACCCCACCCCGGAGACGCTGCGCGACGGCGACACCGTCCCGTTGCGCAACACGGTGCCGGCCGACAATGTCGAGGATGCGCTCCGCTCGGCATCGAACCTGGTCACCGGCGGGGCGATCGGGACGCTGCAGCAGACGGTGCTCGACCTCAATAAAGCCTTCCCGAAGGACCCGGCCGAACTCATCCGGATCAAAAACAAGCTGACCGGCGTGCTCAACGACTTGGCCGCCAACCAGGACACCGTGGACGCGATCCTGGCCAGCATGGAAAACATCAGCGACAGCCTGGCGGCCAACACCGATACCTTCGACCGGCTGGTCACCGAGGGGCCACCGAAGCTGCAAGGCCTATCCAGCGTGGTGCTGAGCATCGTTCAACTCATCGTCGACGCCCGCGGCATCGGCACGGCGGGCGGGGACTTGCTCAACCCGCTGATGCCGGACCTGATGCAGATGCTGTCGTTCATCTCGCCGTTCGTCGCGACCGTCGCCACCGCCGACACCACGATCCCGGTCGTCGCCGACAAAGTGGTGGCGCTGGTCCGCGACAAGCTCGTCCCCTTCTTCGGCAACGGCGGACCGAAATACACCGTGTCGCAGATCCATCCGCCGGACGGGTCGCTGGGCATCAACCCCAGCCCGACGGCCGACGACCTGATCCGGGCAATGCAGACAATGGGGCTGATGCCATGAAGTTCAACGCCGGCATCACCCTGGCGATCTTGGCGCTGCTGGCCACGCTGGGGGCGGGATACATGTCGCTGGGGGTCCTCGATATGGGCCCGACCAAACAGGTCACCCGGGTGACGCTGATGCTGAACACCTCCGGCGGCCTGCTGCCGACCTCGCAGGTCACGATGCGCGGTGTCCGGGTGGGCCGAGTGACCGGCATCCAAACCACCCGCACCGGCCTGGCGGTATCCATCGACCTCGACGCGCAGCATCCGGTCCCGGCCAGCAGCGAGGTCAGCGTGCAGAACCTGTCGGTCGCCGGGGAGCAGTTCATCAACTTCACCCCAAAGGTCATCGCACCGCCGTACTTCACCGACGGCGCCCAGATTCCGGCGGATCAGGTGGCGCCGACGGTGACCGTCAGCGACTTGCTGACCAAGGTGCAGGCGTTGTTCGCCGCGCTCAACCCCGACGATATCCGCACCGTGGCGTCCAACGTGTCGGCGGCGTTCGCCGACAACGACGCCACCCTCGACTCGCTGGCCAGCACGGCCGGGTTGTTCGCCAATGTGGTCCGCGACGACAAACAATTGCTGGCAACGTTGTTCAGCAACGTGTCGACGCTGACGACCGGGATGGGTGATCTGCACGTTGGGCAGGTGTTCAGCGAGACCGGCACGCTGCTGCCGTCGGCGGTGCCCGCCTTCGTCCGGCTGATTCACTCCTTTGAGGGCATCTCCTACACCGGCCAGGGCGTGCTGGGTGCGGACGAACCCGTCGGCGACCTCGTGGGCAGGATCAGCGAATACCTCGATGACCTGTCCGGTCCGTTGGGCACGTTCGCCACGGTGCTGCAGCCGGTGACCGCACCGCTGCGCGGCGTCAAGGTCGACTCGGGGCATTGGCTGGACTTTTGGGAGTAGACGTTCAACGACTCCGGCGGCATGCGGGTGCATCTGATGGTGCCCGAAGGGCAACAACCGTGATCGGAAGGTAGGACGAAATGACGGATACGGTCGAGACGGTGGACGACGAACGCACGTCCGATGAGGCCGAGACCCCACAGACCGGCGCGGACGACCGGGACACCGTCCCCACCGGGGCCCGCAAGCGGTGGCTGCGGGTTCTGGCGGCGGTCCTGGTGACGGCCGCGATCATCGCCGGCGGGGTGTTCGGTTATCTGAGATACCACAGCACCGCAGCCGAGTTGGCCCGGATGCGGCAGGTCGAGGCCGATCGCACCGCCGTGGCGCAGTTGGCGAAAGACTATGCGCTGAAATCCCTGACCTACAGCTTCGAGGACCCCGACGCGTTCTTCCGCGCGGTCGAGGACGGGGTCTCGACGACGTTGAAGGACAAATTCGTCAACGCCACCGGGTTTTTGAAGAGCTTGATGCTGCAAGCTCAGGTGTCCTCGACCGGCGAAGTGGTGGCCACCGATCCGGTCGCGCAGCCCGGCGATATGTACGAGGTGGTGGTGTCGGCCTACCAGACCACCCGCAATCTGCAGAACCCGGAGCCTCGGGTGTCGGTGATGCTGCTGCAGGTCACCGTCAACAAGGTCGGCGACACCTGGCAGGTTTCCGATATCGGCCCCAAGCCCGGCAGCCACACCCCCACCGAAGGTCAGGGTGTACTACCCGAGCTGGGTGCCGGGCCCGCGCCGTCGACCCCGGGGCGCTAGCGCGCACCCACCATGTCCGGGCACAGCGTCTGCCGCGCGACGGATTCCAGCCGCAGCAGGTCACTATGGGTGGCGCCGGGGTAGGGCTGTCGCGCCGCCGCGTCCGGGCTCGCGCCCCGGCGCAGCTCCGCGCACATCGCGTACCCGGTCTGGATCAGAAGCGGACCGCTGAACGAGTTCACCGTGACTGCCCCCGGCGTGGTGCTCAAGATGTTGAGGTAGTCGTCCTCGGGGGTGGCGCCCGCCGGTGCGGCGAACACCAGCAGGGTCGGCGCCATCAGCGCCGCGACGAGCCATCGGATCACTGACGTGGTCCCTTCCGTTACGGCGCACAGAATTCGCGGGCCTCGACCAACGCCTGTCGGGCGTGGCGCAGATCGCTGTCCAGACCCGCCGCGTGATAGGGGTTGGCGCCGTTGAGCTGATCGGCCACCGTGCTCGACCAGATCCGCAGATCGATCGCGGCCGGGCTGGTCAACCCGAACAGCGGACTCTGCGCGGTCTGCACCTGAGTGCCCAGGTTCGGCGGCGGGTCGGCGGTAATCAGGTTAAAGGCGGTTTCGAGCCGATCCGCCGCCGGCACGATGACGTCGCATTCCGGGTCCTGCGCTGCCGCTAACGGCGCGCCCACCAGACACGTCGCCGCCGCCGTCATGAGGCTGACCCAGATCCGTAGCATGCCCCTCACGCCTTCGTGGCCACGGCGAGGATGTAGTCGGAGTGCAGCGCGCTGAGCCGAAATCCCAGCGGGGTGAACGAATACCGGACGAGCGGGTTGACGTGGCGCATGGCGGGGTCGCGCAGCCGCTTGTGCAGGAACTTGCCCAGCGGCCCGTACACGTCGTCACTGATGGAACGCGCGGAGACGTCGACAAATCCGATGTCGAGCAACAGGTCCCGGTAGCCGGTCAGGTCCACCGCACCCCGCACCGCCCGGCGTGAGGCGGCCCGCCACCCCAGCCGGGACACCTCGGCGCGAGCCGGCACGGTGAACAGCGAGCGTTTCGGGACAATGTCGGCGGTCACCAACCGGCCACCCGGTTTGAGCACCCGAAGCGCTTCGGCGAAGAAGTCCACCCGGGACGGGAAATGAAACGCCGACTCCAGGGCCACCACCTTGGTGCACGACCGGTCATCGAACGGCAAATCGGTGGCCGACGCCTCAACGTAGCTGATGCGTTTGGCCAGCCCGGCCTCCGCGGCCCGGCGGGTGGCGATGGCGATCTGTTCGCGGGCCAGGTTCACTCCGGTGATGCGTTTAGGCTTGAATTCCTTGATCCACAACATGTCTTGGTCGCCGTAGCCGGGACCGCAGTCCACCACGATGTCCGATGGGCTGAAGTCCGCCGTGCGTGCCACCAGCCGGGCCAGCTCCCGGCTGGCCTCATCCAGCGTGGTCGGGTGGTTCTCCCAGTAACCGAAGTTGATGAACAGCGATTCCTCGCCGAACAGGTTCTGCGTACCGATGATGTCGTAGATCTGACCGGTCTTGGGGCCATCGGACGGCGACACCGCCACCCGCGCCATCCGCCCCCACTCGCCGGCCCAGCGCTTCAGGCGGTCACCGGTGGATTCGTCGTGGATACTCCGCGGAATTGTGGCCATGGCCGCTCCTTCGTGAGGGTGATTTTAGCCCAGTGACAAGGTTTTCGCGCCGAACCGACCGACCGCGGGGGCCAGCCTGTTCAGCCGGTATTGCAGCTGCGCCTCCGGTGTCACCGGCACGATCTTCTTGTTGTTCTTGACCGCTTTCACGATCCGCTTGGCCACCTTGTCGGGACCGTATCGGCGGAGCCGGTAGGCACGGTCGACCCGCGCCAGCTTGCGCTGCGCCTCCGGCTCGGGCAGGCCGGAAACCACCGAGCTGCGAATAATGTTGGTGTGCACCACCCCCGGGCAGATCGTGCTGACACCGACACCCGCGGCGGCCAGTTCAGCCCGCAGGCAGTCGGAGAACATGAACACCGCGGACTTGCTGGTGGCGTAGGCGCTCAACCCCTGAGACGGTGAGTAGGCCGCCATGCTGGACAGGTTGACGATGTGCCCGCCGAGGCCGCGACGCGCCATCGCGGGCGCAAACGCGCGGCAGCCGTGGACTACCCCGTACAAGTTGATGTCGAGCACCCGCTTGAAGTCCTCGGCCGGGGTGGCCAGGAATCGCCCGGCCTGACCGACCCCGGCGTTGTTGATCAGGACATCGGGTACGCCGTGTACGGCTATCACCTTGTCGGCGTGCGCGATCACCGCCGCCTCGTCGGCCACATCGAGTTGATACGGGTGCGCGGTGCCGCCGGCCTCGGCGATCAGCGCGGCGGTCTCCTTTGCCGAGGCCAGGTTGACGTCGGAGATCACGAGCTCGGCGCCCTCACCAGCGAATGCCCGCGCGGTTTCGCGACCGATTCCGCTGCCGGCCCCGGTGATGACCACCAGCTGATGTTCGAAGGCTTTGCGGGTCCTACCCATCTCGGCGCGACGCAGCCCCCGAGGTGCGGGATTGCCGGACACGGCGTCGATCAGTTCGGTGGTGGCGGTGGCCAGTAACTCCGGATGCGAAAACGCCAACCAGTGCCCGCCCTTGACAACCCGCCGCCATACTGCCGGGGCCCAGTTCAGCTCGTCGTCGTAGCAGGCCTGACGCACCGCCGGGTCCCGGGTCCCCACGATCACCTGCACCGGCACCCGGGTGAACCGCTGCTCGCCCTTCAGCCGAGAGAACAGGGACAGCACGGAGGCGCGATAAATCCGCAGCCCGTTACCGATGTCGCGGTTGAACGTCGGGCCCAGGGAGATCTGGTCGACGGCGGCGCCCTCCGCGCGGGACAGCTGTTTACGCCAACGTTCCTCGGTGGCGAACAGTCGCAGGGTGGCCTTCGGCAGCACCGGCAGCATCAGGTAGAACATGTAGCTCAGCGACCCCAGCTGTGCCAGCACCAGCGCGAGGTTCTTCGGTGTCGGACGGCGCAGCCGATTACGGGCCCACATCACCAGGTGTGCGACGTTGGGGCCCGACACCGAGGTGAACGACGCGATCCGGTGTTGGGCATCGGTGTTGCACACCGCTTCCCACATCGCGACGCTGCCCCAATCGTGAGCGAGCACGTGGACGGGCGCCTCGGGGCTGACCGCATCGATGACGGCCAGATAGTCGCTGGCCAACGCGTCCAACGCGAAGTCACGGTAGCTTCTCGGGTTGGTCGATAGCCCGTGGCCGCGGTTGTCGACGGTCACCACGTGGAAACGGTCGGTCAACAACGGCACCACGGCGTCCCACATGTGGTGTGAATCCGGCCAACCGTGCAGCAGCACGACGGTCGGGCCGTCTGGGTTGCCCTGCTCGTAGACGGCGATCTCGACGTCGCCGTTGCGCACGATGCGGTGGGTTTGCGCCGACGCATCGGGCGCCGTGCCGCGCCGCGGGGTCGTTGTCGTCATGCTGCTTCCTCAATCTTGTCGAACTCGTGACCTATTCTCGGACAAGCGGTATCGTGTACTGACTGTCGTAGATTCCCAATCGATCCGGAGTGGCTATGCGTCCAGCAGAGCGCCCTATCCTCGGCCCGCCGGCGCGGCCGTTCCTGACCGTCCTCGCCGCCGCGATCACCGCCGCCGGCGTGGTGTCGCCCACCGCTGCCGCCGATTCCGCGCTGCCGGCCTGCCCGCGCACCGCCGCGGTGATCAATCCGGATTCGGTGCTGCCGCATCCGGATTGCCTCCTGCACTCCGGGGATCGGGTGGGCCTGACCTTCGACGTCACCCACTGGGCCGTGGATGCCGGCCAGCCGCCGCAGGCGGTGAAGGTCCTCGTCAGCGACGGCTCCGGCGAGGTGGTGCAAACCATCAACGAAATGCTGCAGCCGTCGAGCCCGAGCCCGGCCGGGCTGCAGGACCTCGACGGGGACGGTCGTGACGAACTGATCATCCCGATGGACCGGCACAGCTTCAACGGCAGCCCCAACACCCGGTTCGCGGTGTGGCGCGCCGACGGGGACCGCAAACATCTGGAACGCACCCAGATGGTCGCCCAAGCCGTCTATCCCAGCGGCGACGGCTACGTGGTCAGCAACGGCGGCGCACTGAGCAGCCGCGACCTCACGTTCTACCTGCCCACCGGCGCCGGCTTCACGCTGGTGGTGGTGTTGACCATCGAGGCCGAACAGGTCGACCCGGACAGCCATCGGGTGCAGACGGTGAGTTGCCGGGCGCATCAGGAAGACGGCCTGCACGCCATCGACATGGACGTCTACCAGGCCGAGGACACCTTCTGCGCGTCGCCGGCCGCCAACGCCATCTGGCCGGGCGCCGAACGGATCACCATCCGCCCGTGGCCGCGCTGGGGTGAATAGCGCGGTCATCCGGCGACCCCGCTGCGGCTTTGAGCCGACTGTCGCGCCTTGGCGATCAGGTTCAGCAGGTGCGCGCTCACCGCTTCCCGACGCTCATAGGGCAGGAAGTGGCCGGCGCCGTCGAAGACCACCAGCTCGCTGTCGGGCAGCTGTTCGGCGATGCGCCGCGCATGGATCGGCGGGGTCAGCCAGTCGCGGGTCCCGGCCATGGCGACGACGTTGAGGTGGCGGTACGCCCGCAGCGCCGGGTAGCGGCGGTGGTCCAGGATCGAGCGCCCCAGGGCCGCCACGGCGGCTGGGTCGGCCTGCTCGCCTTGCCGGACGACCCGGTTCAGGTCGTGCCGGCGCGGATGCTTACCAAACGCACCGCGCGCACCCTGACGCGCCAAAAACAGTGGCCTGCTGGGGAGTGCCATCCGCGCCGTCCCCCGCAGCGCGGCCGTCATCAGGGTCTCGGTTCCGGGGACCTTCCGGATCGCCCCCATCAGGTCGCCGGCGCTGGTGGCGACGAACATCACCCCAGCCGCGCGCTGCGCCACGATCCGTGGATGGCGCTGCGCCAACGCCACCAACACCATGCCGCCCAGCGAGTGACCGCCGAAGACGATCGGCCCGGCCGGAACCAGCTGTGCCACAACATCGGCCAGATCGTCGGCCAGCTGTTCGATGGAGGCGGTGGACACCCGCGCCGAGCGGCCGTGCCCGCGGTGGTCGTAAGCCAGCACCCGCACCCCCGGATCGGCGGTGACCAACGACGCGGCAACGTCCTCCCAGATCCGGGCCGACAGCGTCCAGCCGTGGGTGAGCACAACCGTCAAATCGGCGTCGGCCGTGCCCCATTCGGTGACGTTCAACCACGCATCATCGAGGGGCAAAACGACCTGACGCCAGCGCGCGTCGCGGTAGGCCCGTGTCATCGGCCGCTACTTACCGGCGCGAGCGACCGGCACCTCGGCGCCGGCGCGATCCCCGGCCAAACCGAGCAGCGGTAACTCGCCGAACCGGTCCAGGAGCCGGGCGCCGAGCCGTTCCAGGGTGTCCACCGAGAACGGCTGGGTCATCCGCCGGTTGATGCCGGGGGCGATGCGCAGCATGAAATAGCCCAGCCACGCTTCCGCGCGGACCGGCACCACCGCGAGGTCGAACCGCACCGCCCGCACCACCGCGCGGGCCACCAGGTCGGGGCTCAGCGGCGAGAACGGAAGCTTCTCGGCGAACTCCTGCAGCTGCCGGGTGACGCGCTTACCGCGCTCCATCAACTCCTGATCGACACCGACGGTGACCGCGTGCTCACCGATGTTGGTGTTGATCACGCCGGGGCAGATCGCGCTGACGCCGATGCCTTTGGGCCCCAGCTCAAGCCGCAGGCACTCGGTCAGCATCTTCACCCCGGCCTTGGACACCGAGTACGCCGACATCACCGGGGTCGGGGTGAACGCCGCCGCCGACGCGATGTTGACGATGTGTC
The DNA here is from genome assembly GCF_041287095.1 of Mycobacterium sp. pUA109. Taxonomy (NCBI): domain Bacteria; kingdom Bacillati; phylum Actinomycetota; class Actinomycetes; order Mycobacteriales; family Mycobacteriaceae; genus Mycobacterium; species Mycobacterium sp. pUA109. The sequence goes on from NZ_JBGGKS010000002.1 coordinate 62,901, forward strand.
CGCCGGCACCGCGTTCCACCATCTGGGCGCCGAAAACCCGACACCCGTGGATCACCCCCAGCAGGTTGACGCCCAGTTGGCGGTCCCAGTCCGCGGGGCTCAGCGCCAGAAACGGCCCGCCCACCAGCATTCCCGCGTTATTGACCAGCACGTCGGCATAGCCGTGATCGGCCAGCACGTCGCGGGCGAACGCCTCCCACGCCTCGGGGTCGGTGACGTCCAGTCGGGCCGCCGACGCCCGGTGTCCGTGGCCGCGGATGATCGCCGCGGTGGCCTGGGCGGCATCCAGATCGATGTCGGAGACCACCACATGCGCACCGAGTTTGGCGAACCGGATCGCGGTCGCCCGCCCGATACCGCTGCCGGCGCCGGTGACCACCACCAGCTGGGGCCGCAACCCGTTGATCTTCACGCGTTCTCCTTCGTCTCGGCGGCCACCGCGACCGGCACCGCGGGTCCCGTGCTGTAGCGGTAGACGTCCAGGTTGTAGTGCCGGTTTTGCCAGTACATTTCGCCATGGGTCGACGGCCGGAACGGTGAATCGCCCTTGTCGTCGATGTAGTAGGTGTTCGAACCCGCGCAGGTGTCGGTGAACAGGAAGTTGCGCTGTTGCCGTTTGAGGCAGTCCTGGAAGTACGCGTCGTGGGCTTCCTGACGGATCTCGCACACCGTCGCGCCCAGACGTTTGGCTTCGGCGATGGCCCGGCTCAGGTGCGCCGACGTCGCTTCGATCATCCACAGGTAGGAGCCGAGCACAAATCCGTACGGACCGGTGATGGTGAACGCGTTCGGAAACCCAGGGATCGAAACACCCTGATAGGCCTGGTATCTGTGTTCGTCCCAGAATTGCCCGAGATCGACTCCGTCGCGCCCGATCACCGGGAAGGGCGGTACGGCTCGGTTGTCCCACAGCCGGAAACCGGTGGCGCAGATCAACACGTCGATGTGATGCTCCGCCCCGTCGACGGTGCGCACCCCGTTTTCGGTGATGCAGTCGATGGACTCGGTGACCAGGCTGACGTCGCCGCGGTTGAAGGTCCTGAGGTAATCGTTGGACATCGACGGCCGCTTACAGCCCAACCCGTAACGCGGGATCAGCTTCTCGCGGATGTCGGGGTCGTCGACTTGGCTGCGCATCCAGCGGCGCACCGGGATCTCCGCCAGCCGTCGGGTGGCCTCGGTGAGCCAGCGCGGGCCGACCAACTGGCCGCTCATCGCGATCTCGGTCGCCACGGTACCCGCCAGCCGGATCGCCGAGCGGAGCTGCCGCTGCCCCATCACCCACCGCCCCACGGACTTCATCTCCATGTCGACCTTGGGAAACACCCAAATCGGGGTCCGCTGAAAAACGGTCAGGTGACCGACCTCGTCGACGATGGCCGGCACCACCTGCAGCGCGGTCGCGCCGGTGCCGATGATCGCGACCCGTTTGCCCGCCAGCGCGACATCGTGGTCCCACAGCGCGGTGTGCATCAGGGTGCCGGCGAAGTCGTCGAGACCCGGGATGTCCGGCATTTTCGGGCTCTCCAGCCCGCCGACCGCCATCACGACGTAGCGGCCGGTGATCTGTTGCCCGCCGTCGGTGGTCAACCGCCACAAGCTGTTGATCTCGTCGAACACCGCCGCGGTGATGGTGGTGTTCAACCGCAGCTTGTCCCGCAGACCGTACTTGTCCACCATGTCGCTGGCGTAGTCCCGCAACTCCGCACCCGGGGCGAACAGCCGCGACCAGTCACCGCGCTGCTCGTAGGAGAAGCTGTAGACAAACGACGGGATATCCACCGCCACACCCGGATAGGTGTTCGCATGCCAGGTGCCGCCGACCTGGTCCCACTTGTCCACGATGACAAATTCGTGAATACCTTGCCGCTGCAGCGCGATACCCGCGCCGATGCCGCCGAACCCGGCCCCGACGATCACCACCTCGTGGTCGGGGGTGGTCCGCTCGGCGGTCGGCAGCGGCTGGATGTCGATAGTGGTGCTCAAGGTGGGTCTCCCGCCTACTTGAGGTGTCCGACGAGGACGCCGTCGTCGCCGAACAACTCCTGGCGCCACTGCTGTACCAGCGCGGTGGTGTCGATGTCGTCGGGGTGAAAACCCGGCCGCATATAGCTGCGCAGATCGGCCATCAGCCCCTTGACCAGCGGGCCGCGGTAGATCCCGATGGTCTCGCCCAGCACCCGGATCGGACGCCATCCTGGCGGGTCGGTGGCGATGGAGAGCAGCACCCCCACCGTCACCATCGGGATGGTCAGGCCATACATCGCCGCCATCACCCCGATCCGCAACCATTCCGGCCCACCCATCGCCCGGTACACGTCGAACGCGACCGACTTGTGCTCCAACTCTTCGACGGCGTGCCAGTTGAACAGGTTGCGCACCTCGGGATCCTCTGGGATCGCCTGGATTTCCGGGCTGGACAGCACCCGCTCGGCCAGGGTGGCGGTGTAATGCTCGGCCGCCGCCGTCATCGCCAGATGCGCCAGGCCGGGTGCCCGGTTCTCGATCCGCAGCACCAACCGCTCCCGGCGGCTGTCGTGGCCGAAGGTGAACAGCCGCACGAACGGATAGCCCATCGCGATGAGCTTCTCGTTGAGCCGGCGGTGCTCCTGACCGTGCACCGACTCCTGGCCGATGAACCCGGCCACCCGCTTTTTGAGCACCGGATCGGTCACCCGATCGGCGAACCGCCGCACCGACCGGATGAACGACTCCTCGCCCGGCGGAAACGCCGCCGACAACACCGCCACAAAATGGCTGAACGCGATGTCGCCCTCAACGAAGTGGTGGTTCATCGGCTGCGGTTCGCCGAACCGGAACCGGATCCGGCGCACCGTCGGATACGGCGCCGTGCCGTGGGTGGTGGAAACTGCCTGGCTCGCAACCATCTCAGCTGCTCTCCTCTAGTCGGTGGGTCACTTCAGGTGGTCGACAAGGGCACCCCGAGCGCCGAAGAGCTCGGCCTGCCAGCGCTGCAACAGGGCCGTCGTGTCAATGTCGTCGGGGTGGAAGCCGGGTTTGAGGTAGGTGCGCAGCTCCGCCATCAATCCGCGCAGAATCGGCCCCCGGAAGACGTAACGGGTTTGGCGCAGCAGTTTGACCGGACGCCATCCCCGAGGATCGGTGAGGATCGACAACGCCACCCCCACCGTGACGACCGGGATGGTGAACAGGTACATCACCGCCATCACCCCGATCCGGATCCACTCCGGCCCGCCGACCGCCCGGTACACGTCGAACGCCACCGACTTGTGCTCCAACTCCTCCATGGCGTGCCAGTTCAGCAGGTGCCAGCCCTCTTCATCCGCCGGGATCGCCTGGATCTCTTCGCAACCCAGCACCCGCTGAGCGAGCGTCGCGGTGTAGTGCTCGGCAGCTGCCGTCATCGCCAGATGGACATATCCGGGGGTCATCTTCTCGATGCGCTCCACGGCCCGCTGCCGGAACGCGTCGCGGCCGAAGGTGAATAGCCGCACGAACGGGTAGCCCATCTCGATGAGCTTCTCGTTGAGCCGGCGGTGCTCCTGACCGTGCACCGACTCTTGCCCGATAAACGCGGCGACCCGCTTTTTGAGCACCGGGTCGGTCACTCGATCGGCGAATTGCCGCACCGACCGGATGAAGGACTCCTCCCCCGGCGGAAACACCGCCGACAGCAGCGCCACCAGGTGGCTCAGCACGATGTCGCCCTCGACGAAGTGGTGGTTCATCGGCTGCGGTTCGCCGAACCGAAACCGGATCCGGCGGACCTTCGGGTAGGCCTCGTTCGTCGGCGTTATCGCCGCGGTGGTAGCCATGAACACTGTCTCCTTTGCTGCACGGGTCACTTGAGGTGATCGACAAGCTCGCCGTCGGCGCCGAAAAGCTGTCGCTGCCAACGCTCCAGCAGCGCTGACGTGTCGATGTCGTCGGGGTGGAAACCGGGTTTCGCGTACTTCGCCAGCTCCCGTCCCAATCCCTTGAATATCGGGCCGCGGGACAGCTCGTACGCCTCGCGCACCAGCCGCAGTGGCTGGCGGCGCGCGACCGGGTCACGCGACAGCGAGAACGCCAACGAGATGGCGGTCAGCGGAAGGGTGGTGGCGAACATGGCGGCCATCACGGCGATCCGCACCCGCTCCGACCCCGCCGTCGCACGGTAGACATCGAACGCGACCGATTTGTGTTCCAACTCCTCCAAAGCATGCCAGTTCAGCAGATTCCACACCTCCGCGTCACCGGGGATGGCCTGGAGTTCGTCGCTGGAGAGCACCCGTTGGGCAAGGACCGCGGTGTAATGCTCCGCGGCGGCGGTCATCGCCAGGTGCACCTGAGCCCCGAACCGCTGCTCGGCCCGCAGCATCCGTTCCTTGGCCGTATTCGAATCCCACCACCGGATCGGGTAACCCAGTTCGACGAGCTTCTCGTTCAGCCGGCGGTGTTGCTGGCCGTGCATGGATTCCTGACCGATGAAACCCGCGACCCGCTTCTTCAGGGTCGGGTCGGTGACCTTGTCGGCAAAACGACGAACCGACCGGATGAACGACTCTTCCCCCGGCGGAAAGGCGCCCGACAGTCCCGCCACGAAGTGGCTGAACACGATGTCGTCGTTGACGAAGTACTTGCCCGACGTCCCGTCCTCGCCAAAGCGGAAGCGGATCCGTCGGGTCTGGGGATACCTGGGCGGCGGCGCGGCTACGGCCGCGGCCCCGTGCGCTCGATGCTGGGTCGCCATGAGGAGTGCCCTCCTTCGAACATTCAGTACCTAGTACTGCCTGTATCGGTTAATTCCGTCACGATAGCGCGGTTCGTGAGCGGGCCGCAAGAGCCTGAGAAGAACCGGGCCGCATCGAGAACCGCGGCGCCTCAAGGAATTCAGCGTTACCACGCCCATTTACCCGGGCAATGGCCCACGCGGCGCGCGGCCGGCGCACTCGGTCTGGCTGCATCGCCATCCTTTCCGCCGCTGATGTGGACTAATTTTTGGACTGATATGTCACTCTGTCAAGGGCCGCCCTTGACAGCCCCGGTCGGAGACGGTGTGATACCCAGTACCGGATACCGCTGGTCCCGGCTACCTGGCGACGTCCACCGCATCGATGACCAGCGCCGACCCGGTGGACACCCCCGACGACGAAAGCCCACGCCCCATGACCTTCACCGCCGAGTCTTCGGCCACGACACGGACCCTGCAACTGTTGGATCCCGGCCGGTACACGCGGATCGACACCACCAGCCACGGTTACTGCGACGTCCTCGGTGACAGCGCGCCGCCGGTGTACAACCTGGCGCAGCGGCTGATGCGCACCCGGATCTACTCGGCCGGGTACCAGGTCGGCCGGCCGCTTGGCCTGCGGCTGGCCAGCGGCCTCAAGGCCCCCGGCCGCGACGCCGACCGCGCCCAGGTGTCGTCCTGGCTCGGCCTGCGGCCCGGCGCTACGGTCATCGACATCTGCTGCGGCCCAGGTAATTTCACCGGGTGGTTCGGGGCGCAGGTGGCGCCGGGCGGGCTGGCGATCGGGCTGGACGCGTCGTCGGCAATGCTGCGCCGCGCGGTCGCCGACAACACCGGCGCGGGCGTCGCCTATCTGCGCGGCGATGCCGAGAATTTGCCGTTCGCCGACGGGGTGGCCGACGCGGTGAGCTGCCTTGCCGCGTTGTACCTGATCAACAACCCGTTCCAGACGATCAGGGAGCTAGTCCGGGTGCTCAAGCCCGGGGGCCGGGTGGTGATCCTGACCAGCTTGATCCCCGGCGGTACCCGGACCGCGGTGCGGGGCGCCGTGCTGGATACGCTCAGCGGTGTCCGCTGGTTCGGCGGCCACGAGATCACCGACGCGCTCGGCGACGCCGGCTGCACCGGGATCGAGCAGCATGTCGCCGGGCTGGCGCAGACCGTCGTCGCGACCAAGCACTAACGGACAGGATCTCCCATGGCATGGCAACCCGATCAAATCCCCGACCAGCGCGGCCGCACGTTTGTGGTGACCGGCGCCAACGGCGGCCTCGGTGCGGTCACCACCCGGATGCTCGCCGCCAAGGGCGCCACGGTGGTGATGGCGTGCCGCAATGTCGCCAAGGCCCAACAGATCGCCGAGGGTATCGACGGCGATGTGACGGTGGCCGCCCTCGATCTGGCCGACTTGGCGTCGGTCCGCGAATTCGCCGCGCAGCAACCCGGTTTCGACGTGCTGATCAACAACGCCGGGCTGATGAACACCCCGTTTCGGCGCACCGTCGACGGCTTCGAGACGCAGTTCGGGGTCAACCACCTGGGCCACTTCGCGTTGACCGGCCTGCTGCTCGACCGCATCGGTGACCGGGTGGTCACGCTGTCGTCCATCGCGCACCGGCAGACCCCGAAGTTGTGGATCGACGACCTGAATTACGAGCACCGCCGCTACCAACGCAACCTGGCCTACGCCCAGTCCAAGCTGGCCAACCTGATGTTCGCCCGTGAGCTGCAGCGGCGGCTGACCGCGGCCGGGTCGAGCACCCGCTCCTACGCCGTGCATCCGGGCGTCTCGGGCACCGACCTGTTCACCAACACCGAGACGCTGCTGGACCTGGTCGCCAAACAGGGCGCCCGGCTGGTCGGCCACCCCCCGCAGCGGGCCGCCGAGTCCACGCTGTTCGCCGCGACCATGCCCGACGCCGACCCGAGCATCTACTGGGGTCCCGCCCGGTTGGGGCAGACCCGCGGCCCGGTGCAGCCCTGCCCGTCGAGCCGGCTGTCGCGCAATGAGACGCTGTGGCACCGGTTGTGGGAGGCATCCGAACAGCTGACCGGCGTCACCTACCACCTGCAGGAGACCCACCTATAGAGCCGGTCGCCGGTGCGCGGCGCCGACCGCTAGGGGCGTACTCGACCCGATTACTGGATGGTGGGAATTCGTCCGGTGGGCGGCTCGTCGTCGCCGGTGCTGGGGAAGTCGTGCACCTCGTATTTGTGGGTGCCTTCCAGGTCGTCGATGATCGCGGCCTGGGCGTTTTTGGGCAGGGTGTGCAGGATCTCGCGGACCCGGGCCCGGCGCCGACCGACCGCTTTGCGCTCCGGCATGCCCGGCGACGCGGACAGCTGCGGGGGCACCCCCTCGATCTCTTCGACACCGCCGTGGTGCTGGCCGGCGTCCAGCATGGCCTGCTCCTCGGCCATGGTGGCCTGGTCCTTCTCCTCCGACATCCCGATCGGCCCGATCCGGCGCCCGTTGAGGAACTGCTTGACCACCGGCTCATCCGACGTCAACAACACCTCACGCGGCCCGAACATCACCAGCTGCTTACGGAACAACATGCCCATGTTGTCCGGCACGGTGCGGGCGATGTTGATGTTGTGCGTCACGATCAAGATGGTCGCGTCGATCTGGGCGTTGATGTCGATCAACAACTGGCTCAAATACGCGGTACGCACCGGGTCCAGACCCGAGTCCGGCTCGTCGCACAAGATGATCTGCGGGTCCAACACCAACGCCCGAGCCAGCCCGGCACGCTTGCGCATACCACCGGAGATCTCACCGGGGAACTTCTTTTCATCCCCACCCAAACCGACCAGGGCGAGCTTTTCCATGACGATGTCACGGATCTCGCTCTCCTTCTTCTTGGTGTGCTCCCGCAGCGGGAACGCGGTGTTGTCGAACAGGTTCATCGACCCGAACAACGCGCCGTCCTGGAACAACACCCCGAACAAGGTGCGGATCTCGTAGAGCTCCTTGGCCGAGCACTCAATAATGTCAGTGCCGTCAATCAAAATCGAACCACGCTCAGGCCGCAGCAGCCCGATCAGCGACTTCAAAAACACCGATTTGCCGGTACCCGACGGGCCCAGCAACACGCTGACCTCACCCTGCGGGATCGTCATCGTGACGTCTTCCCAGATTCGCGCAGATCCGAAGGATTTAGTCAGTCCTTCTACCTCGATGGCGACACCCATGGGAGATCCTTCCGGCTACGTTTGCTCGCCGCACGCGCCTGCGCGTGTGGCACAGGCCACTGTAGCGCACTCGGTGAGCGCGCATCACGGTACCGGGACCACCCGCTAAAGACGGCACCCGACAAGCCAAGTGCTGACTCTAAAGTCCGCTGTCGCGGCCCCGGTGGGCGGCCCGGACAGCACACAACCCCCGAGGCTGGGCCTCGGGGGTTGTGTGGCGGAGACTACTTGACGGTGACGGTGGCGCCGGCGGCCTCGAGCTTGGTCTTGGCCTCCTCGGCAGCCTCCTTGGCGACCTTCTCCAGCAGCGGCTTGGGCGCGCCGTCGACCAGGTCCTTGGCCTCCTTGAGGCCCAGGCCGGAGACGACCTCGCGCACGACCTTGATGACGCCGATCTTCTTCTCGCCGGCCGACTCAAGGATGACGTCGAACTCGGACTGCTCCTCGGCGGCCTCAGCGGCCGGGGCGCCGCCGGGGGCGGCAGCGGCCACGGCGACCGGGGCGGCCGCGGTGACCTCGAAGGTGTCCTCGAACTTCTTGACGAAGTCCGAGAGCTCCAACAGGGTCATGTCCTTGAACGCGTCGAGCAGCTCGTCGGTGGACAGTTTTGCCATGGGTGTGGGTCCTTCCTGATTCCGGTGGTGGTGGGTATTTGGGGTTATTCGGCGGCGTCAGCCGGTGCTTCCGCCGGAGCCTCGGTGGCCTTCTTCTCCTGCAGCGCGGCCGCCAGCCGGGCCACCTGCGACGCCGGGGCGTTGAACAGCCCGGCCGCCTTGGACAGGTTGCCCTTCATCGCGCCGGCCAGCTTGGCCAGCAGCACTTCGCGGCTCTCCAGGTCGGCGATGCGCTCCACTTCGCCGACGGTCAGCGGGTGACCGTCCATGTAGCCGCCCTTGATGACCAGCGCCTTGTGGTCCTTGGCGAAGGTCTTGATCGCCTTGGCGGCGTCGACCGGCTCACCGTTGATGAACGCGATCGCGGTCGGCCCGACGAACAGTTCGTCGAGGCCTTCGACACCCGCCTCCGTGGCGGCCCGCTTGACCAGCGTGTTCTTGGCCACCGAGTAGGTGACCGACTGGCCCAGCGAGCGACGGAGCTCGGCCAGGTGGGCCACCGTCAGGCCGCGGTATTCGGTGATCACGGTGGCGGTCGAGGCCTTGAACTGCTCGGCGATGTCCGCGACGGCGGCGGCCTTGTCAGCCCTCGCCATGCATACCTCCTCGGGTGTCGAAAATCCCTGTGCTTGCCTGGTGTCCACCCGGAAATAGCGAACGCCCCGACGCAGGAAGCGGTCGGGGCGTCAAGATATGCCGGCAGGCGCCGGTGTGTGCCTCGTCCTCCTGCGTGGGCCGCCGGGATATTCCCGGACCTTCAACCTTGCGGTGACCGACGGTCTTGGGTGGATCGCGGACTAGCGTACCGCGGCCGTCGCGATCAGCCAAAACGGGCCGCCCCACCGCCCCGCCGTTGATTCTGCGTCCACCGGGGTGTCCACTCGCACTTCTGCCTGGCGGGAGCAGACTCAACGCGGTGTTCGCAGTACGCCGATGACCAGCAGGGCGAACAGCGCGGCCAGCAGGGTCACCCGCAGCCAGTGCAGCCGGTCCCAGCGGGTGACAAGCCGAGGCGAGACGTCCCCGGCGGCGATGCGGTTGTTGATCGGCACCATCACCGCCACCGTCATCAGCACCACGGCGGCCATCACCGCCACCCCGATCCCGAACAGCCAGCGCTGCGGCCCGGCGACCAGCGCGGCGACCACCAGCAGCGCCAGCGAGGTGAGATACCAGTACGGCATCACCCGCCCCAGCACGCGGGCGCCGTCGCTGCGGGCGGCGCGAAACGCGTGGTCGGGCAGGCGCGCGGCGATCGGATGGAGGAACGCCGCCACCGCGAACTCGGATCCCACCATCGGCCCGACCACCAGCACGGCCAGCATCCGCACAATCTCGTTCACATGATCGACCCTGGTCGGTAAGCTGCCAAAAAACAAGGTACTGACAAATTAGTCAGCTTAGGAGCGGGCGATGGCGGTGTCGAAGAAGGATGTCAGCGACTGCCCGATCGACACCGCGCTGTCGGTGATCGACGGCCGCTGGAAGGGCACCATCCTGTGGCGGCTCAGCGACGGGCCGATGCGCACCGCCGAGCTGCGACGCAGCATCCCGGGCATCACCGAGCGGATGCTGATCCGCCACCTGCACGAGTTGGTCGCCGACGGCATCATCGACCGCCACGACGCCGGCACGGTGCCACCGTGCGTGCATTACTCGATCTCCGAGTACGGCATGACGCTGGCCCCGGTGCTGGCCAGCCTGTGCGACTGGGGCCGCACCCACATGCGGCGCCGGGTCGGTGCTTGAGCACCCATCCCGTGTTGCCAGCCGTATTACAATCTGTCGTATGGCAACGCTGACGATCCGCACTGATCCCGAGGTGGAGCGGGCCTTGGATGCGTTGACACGCGACGGCCAGTCGCGCTCCGAGGTAGCCCGGGCCGCGATCCTGGCGGCCGAACGTGTCCAGCGCCGGGCACGGTTGCGCGCCGAGGCCGAACAATTGCGCAACGACCCCGAGGACGTCGCCGCCGCACGCGAGCTGGCCGCGGAGATGGACGCGATTCGTGCGTGGTGACCTCTATCGGCTCAAAGCGCCCAAGGACGCCCGCGGCCACGAACAATCCGGCGGCCACTACGCCGTGGTGGTGCAGTCCGACGACCTGCCGCTGTCCACCTGGATCATCGCGCCCACTTCAACCGGCCGCCGCGCCGCGTCCTTTCGACCGGAGATCGAAGTCCATGGCACCAAGACGCGGGTGATGGTCGAGCAGCTCACCGTGATCGATCCGCAGGTTCGTCTCGGCGAATTTGCCGGCCGCCTCGCCGGCTCGGAGCTGGACGCCGTCAATGCTGCACTCCTGGCGGTGCTGGGTCTCGACTGACAGCGCGGCCGGCCCCGGCGAGTCGGGCCGCGCCGATCAGCCCGGCATCGCCGCCGAGTTCGGCCGGCGCCACCCGCAGGCCGGATAGAAACGCCAACCCGGCGTAGCGGTCCAACGCCACCCGCAGCGGGTCGAACAGCGGCGGGCCGGCTTGGGCGACTCCCCCGCCGATCACGACCAGGTCGACATCGCAGACCGCGGCCACCGAAGCGATCGCGGCGGCCAGCGCGGTGGCGCCCCGATCAAACGCCGTGCGGGCCACCGCATCCCCGGCCGCGGCCGCGACCGCCAACTCGCGCGCGTCCACCCCCGCCCAGCCGTGGGCGTGCGCCCAGCGCACCAGCGCCGGCCCGGCCGCCACGGTTTCCACGCAGCCGCGGCCGCCGCACGCGCAGGGCCCGCCGTCAACATCGATCACCACGTGGCCGACGTGCCCGGCGTTGCCGGTGCGGCCGTGATAGGGGGCGCCGTCGAGGACCAGCCCGCCGCCGACCCCGGTGGACACCACCATGCCCAGCAGGAAACGCGCCCCGCGGCCGGCGCCGCGCCAGTGCTCCCCCAACGCCATGCACACGCCGTCACCGGCCAGCCGCACCGGCACCCCGGGCACCGCGGCCGCGACCCGGTCGCGCAGCGGAAAACCGCGCCAGCCGGGGATGTTGATCGGGCCGACGGTGCCGGTCGGCAGGTCGACGGGCCCGGCGCAGGCGATGCCGACCGCGCGGACCGCGCCGCCCGCGGCGTCCAGCGCCTGCGCGATCACGGCCTCGACCGTCGACCACACCGCCTCGGCCGGGGTGGGCCGGACCACGGTGTGCGCCAGCGCGCCGTCGTGGTCGACAAGGCCGGCGGCGATCTTGGTGCCGCCGATGTCGAGGGCCAGGGTGCGGGTCATCGGACGGTCAGCGTGACCGCCGGCGAGTACAGCAGCGTCCCCGCGCAGCCGACCCGCACCAGCGCCCACCACTGTCCCGGCGCCAGCCACGGCGGCGGGGTGACGTCGAAGCCGATCTCGACGCGCCCGCGGGCGGGCAGCACCGCGCCGACCGCGGCCGGCCCGACCCACTCCCAGGTGCCCCACGGGCTGATCAGGTGCGCCTCAACGGCCAGGTCCGCGGCCGCCTGCGAGCCGAGGGTGACGGCCAGCCGCGCCGCGCCGCCGGGTGCCACCGTGACGTCGGTCGGCTCGGCGACCAGCGACACCAGCGGCCCGTCGGCGCCGACCGACACCACGCACACGTCCTCCACCGTTTGCCGCCACGACGGCGGCACACCCTCGCCGTCGAGGGTCAGTTGGGCGCGCACCGGATAGCGGCCCGGGTCGGTGCCGCGCGGCACCGCCACCGCGATCTCGGCCTCCCGGTGCCGGCCGGGCGGCAACTCGACCGGCACCGCCGCCGGGGTGAGCGACCAGCCGTTAGGACCGAGCAGGGTGATGCGGCCGGTCAGGGTGGCGTCGGTGCAGTCGCTGGCGGCGGTGAGCCGCAGCGTCATCCGGTCCCCGGGCGCGGCGGCCACCCGGTGCGGGTGCAGGTAGGCGACCGCCGGCAGCCCGCCCAGCGGGGCCGGGCCGCGGTTGTGCAGCCAGTAGCGGGCATACAGCGGCTGGGCGCTCTCGGTCTCGGTCGCCAAAGTGTCGGTGCCCAGCCGTTCGACGTCCAGCCGGGCGGTGACGGTGGCGATCTCGTAGCCGTGCAGCCGGTCGGGGGCCGGGTGCTCGCACGGCTGCTCCAGCAGGTCGGCGCGGCCCAGCAGCCGCACCGGCCCCAGGTCGGAGCCGACGGTGACGCCGGTGTCGGCGCCGCAGGTCTCCGCCAACCGCAGCGTGACCGTGGCCGGGTCGACCGGGTGCGCGCTGCCGCGGGCCAGCGGATTGCCGGCCGGTTTGACCGCGGCCAGCCGCACCGAACCCGGCTCGACGCGCAGCAGCGATCCGGTCGCCGGCAGCGACCCGGACCCGCCGGACACCGGCACCGCCAGCAGCGGTTCGGCGAACGCCGCACTGCGGGCTGGGATCCGGGCGTGACGCCAGTCGCCGTCGCCGGCGAGCAGGGCGTAGTCGAAGGCGTGCGTCCAGTGCTGCAGCTGGAAGCTGCTGGCATCGGGGGCGGCGCGGCGCGGATCGTCGGTCCAGGCCGCCGACGGCCAGCTGGTGCAGCAGCGCAGCAGCGACAGATGCAGGGTGCCGGCGGTGTCGACGGCGAAACCGGGTACCCCGCGGTTGACCAGCGCGACGGTCCGCGCCTCGAACGGCGCCATCTCCGCCGGGGCCCGCTGGGTGACGACGATTTCGTGGTCGACGAGGTCGTCGGCCACCCGGGCGACCTCCTCGGCCAGGCCGGTGTGGTCGCGGGCGGCGAGCACCAGCACCGGCAGGGCTCGCGGGTCGCGCAGGTCGGCGCCCGGCACCCAGACGGCGGGCAGCGGCGTCGCTGCGGGCACCCAGACCCGGGCCCGGCCGTGGGCGGCCAGTTGCGCATCGAGCTCGGCGGCATACGCCGGGTCGGCGGCGGCCAGCACCGCGGCGGTGAACGCGTTGTGATCCGGGCCGCCCAGCGCGATCCGGGTATCCGGCAGGTTGGAGTCGACGTCGAGGTTGCCGTAGCGGGGGCCGTTCGCCGGCGAGCTGGTGGCGGTGACGCCGGCGCGCACCAACGCGACCAGCAGCGCCCGCGTCGCGGCCAGCCCGCCGTCGGGGGTGACGACCTCGGCCACCGACACCGCCCGGGCGTCGGCGCCGACGGCGATCCGGGCCGTGGCCGACAGCCCGAACCAGCGGTTGGCCGGGGTGTCCAGGGTCCACGGGTGCCGGGTGGTGTCCACCGAACGTCCGCTGGGCTCATGCAGCAGACCGAAGCCGCGCCCGATGACGGCGTCGCTCACCTCGGCGACCGGCATGGCGCCGGGCACCGGGCAGGGCCAGCGCAGCCGCACCAGGTAGTCGGCGCCGGTGAACTCGTCGATGGTGGTGCGGCAGTCGACCCGGTCCACGCCGTGCCACAGCGTCAGCGTCTGGGTGTAGGTCAGCACATCGCGGATCCGGCCGGTTACCACCAGCCGCTCCCCCAGCGGCCCGCGGTAGGCCCGCACGGCGACGTCACCGGCGATCTGGGCGGTGAACAGGTTGCCGCTGGGCACCAGATGCCAGGGGCCCTCCCCGGAATTCGGGTGCTTGGGGTACTCGTCGTAGACCGCGAGCTGGTTGCCCAGCGCGCCCTCGCTGAGCATCTCCCGACCGTGGTGCCGCCACGACGCGATCCCGCCGCCGCGGCTCGGGTCGGCGGCCAGCTGGTGGTGCTCGTTGGAAATCCGAGTGCCGGGCACCGGCTGCCAGCCCTGCGCGGTGTCGGCGGGGATCAGCCGGTAGCTGCGCCACCCCAGCGACGGCACGTCGCGGGCCAGCCAGCTGATCGTGGTGCCGCCGTGCTCGACGTGGGCGGGCAGTTCGGTGCCGTCGGGGTCCACCACCGTTGCGCCGGCTGCCAGCGGGGTCTGCAGGTGCACGGTGACCACGTCGGTGCGGTGGTGCGCCACCGGGTTCCACACCACCACGCCGTCACCGGTAGCCACCTGCCGGGAAAGCGCCGTCAGCGCGGCGTCCCGGGTGGTACAACCCAGCTGCCAGGCCTCGCGCCACCCGGTCAGCAGATCCAGATACACCTGGTCGGCTTCGGATCCGGTGATGGCGTCGTGGTGGGCGCCGTAGGCCAGCTGGGTCCAGGCCTGGGCCAGCTCCGCGTCCGGGTAGGCCAGCCCGGCGGTCAGCGCGGCGAACACGGCGAACTTCTCGGCGGCCAGGATCGCCCGCTCCGCGGCCCGGTTGGCCTGCTTGGTGTCGATGTAGGAGACGTGGCAGCCGGTGTAGATCGGGTTCATGTCGCGGGTCTGCGGTGACGGGCTCGCCGCGCGCTCGGCCAGCTCGGCGCGCACCGCGGCGAAGAACTCGGCCGGCAGCGCGCAGATGAACCGCGGCCAGGTGTAGCGGGCGTTCCAGTCGCGGTGGATCTCGGTCACCCAGCGGTTGGGCGGGGTGAAGTCGGTGCCCACCGGCAGCAGCACGTTGCGGGTGGACGCCACCTGTTTGAGCCCACCGAACAGCCGGTAGACGTCGGCTTCGGCGTCGGCCAGGGTGCCCTGCCCATCCATCCACCAGCCGGCCGCGTAGTGCGCGGGCATGTAGTGCGTCAGCAGCCCGCGCCCGGACGGCGCGATCCACTCGAACTCGCTGGGGAATTGCATGCGGCGCGGATCACCGCCGCCGGCCATCGGACCCCACTGGTGAAACGGTCCGCGCGCCCACGCGCTGGCGGTCAGCCCGGCGTCGGCCACCATGCCCGGAAACTGCGGGTCGTGCCCGAACACATCCAGCTGCCAGGCGGTGGCCGGCCGCGCCCCCACGATGTCGCGCTGAAACCCGATGCCCGACACCAGGTTTCGGATGGTGGTCTCGGCGTCGGTGAGGTTGGTGGACGGCTCGTTGTAGGTGCCGCCCATCACCTCGACGCGGCCTTGGGCGATCAGCCGCCGCAAATCGGCGCGGTCCTCGGGGTGGGTGTCCCAATACGGTTTGAGATAGTCGACCTCGGCGAGGACGAACTTGTACTCCGGTTCGCGCCGCGCCTTGTCCAGGTGGGTGCGCACCAGGTCGATGCCGTTGCTCTGGCGGCACTGCCCGGGCGGGTCCTCGGTCCACGCGCTGGTGTAGCCGGCCTGGGTGTTCCACCACACCGGGTCGTAGTGGAAGTGGCTGACCAGGTACATGGTCCAGCCGGGTTCGGCGACGGTGAAGGTGAACCCCACATCGCCGGCCCGGGCGGCCCGCCGCTGGCCGGGCACCGGGTCCGCGACGGCCACCGGGACCTCGACGACGCCGTCCCCGGGGTCGGCGAGCGCATCCCCGGTCAGGCCGTCACCGGCGACGGCGATGCGGGTCGGGGTGGCGGCGCCGGTGTAGCCGACCCGGACCAGTTGCAGCGGCGCGTCGGCCGGCCCGACGTACAGGTCGGTCGACTCCGCGGAGACGACGCGCATAGCCCGCACCTTACGGCCGACGCGCGCGGCGAGCAGACGCAAACGCCCCTAATTTTCGGCCGTGTCGGGGGGCGTTTATGTCTGCACGCCGGCCGCCGCCTCGAGCCGTTGCGCGACGACGCGGGCGGCCTCGGCCACCTCGGGCGGTTCCAGGATCTCGAAGTCGGCACCGACCATCGCGAAGTACACCACCATGCGCTGCGGGTCGTCGCCGCCGGCGGTGACCACACAGGCGTCGGCGCCGTCGGCCCGAATCGTCACCGATGTCGGCGAGAAGTGCCGGGCCACCACGTCTTTGGCGGCGGCGTAGCGCACCGTCGCGGTGTAGCGGTACGGCGAGACGCTGATCGCCCGCTGCACATACGCCGCGGCGTCGGGGGCGGGCCGCGGCGCAAACGTGCTGCCGACGGCGCGCACCGCGCCCATCCGGTCCAGCCGCAGGGTGCGCCAGTCCGCCCGGTCCCGGTCGTAGGCCAGCAGATACCAGCGCCGTCCGGTGGTCACGAGCTGATAGGGCTCGAGGCGCCGCTGGGTGGCCGCCCCGGCGCGGTCGGTGTAGGCGGCGGCGACGTGCGGGTACTCGAGGCTGCCGAGCTCGATGCCGCGGTGCCGGTGCCGCGGGATGCGCCGTGGTTTCCCCGCGACGTCGAGGCGTGGTCGGTGCGCTGGGTCATCCATCACCTGATCAGCGAACTGGCCCGGCACGCCGGGCACGCCGACATCATCCGGGAAAGCATCGACGGCGCCACCATGTACGAGCTGATCGCCGGCCACGAAGGCGCCGAGCCCACGGCCTGGCTGACGCCCTGGCGGCCCACCGGGTAGCCCGGTGATATCGCCGGTGATATCCGTTTGCAACATCACCACCTGCTCCCCGCAGGTGCGCACGTGACGGTTGTGACACCGGTGACAAGCGCCGCCGCCGGCCCGGCCGCTCCTCAGCTTTTTCTTAGCTGATTTTCGGAATCGCCCGACGTGCGGCTCAGCTAACCGGCAAGATGCGAGGGGTTGCCGCGCGCGCCGGGCCGGGCTCGGCGCGCCGGGTGGGGAGGTCGCAATGAGTGCACGCTGGCTGCGGGTGGCACTGTTGGCCGGGACCGGCGCCGGGGCGATGGCGCTGTCGGCGGCGTTGACGGCGTCGGATGCGTTCGCCGACAGCACCGATCTGGTGATGGGCGGCAGCGGGATGCCGATCCCGCCGCAGGTCTACATCGACGACGTCAACGACCTGTACCTGCACTGCACAACCGCCTGCAGCCTGCAGGGCCTGGCCACCCCCGAGGGGCTCTATCCGATCATCGGACCCAAGGAGTTGCCGTTCGACACCTCGGTGACGCAGGGCGTGACCATCCTCAACAACGCGATCAAAGACCAGCTCGCCGACGGCAACGCCGTCACCGCGTTGGGCTATTCGCAAAGCGCCACCATCGACACCATCGAGATGGAGAACATCGAAAACGGCACCGCCGGCATCACCGCCGACCCCGACCAGCTCAAGTTTGTGCTGCTCGGCGACCCGAACAACCCCAACGGCGGCATGCTGGAACGCTTCGACCTGCCGGCGCTGGGCACCAACCCGTCCATCCCCAGCCTGGGCATCACGTTCAGCGGCGCCACCCCGGTCACCGACTACACCACCGACATCTACACCGGGGAGTACGACGGCTTCGCCGACTATCCGCGGTACCCGCTGAATCTGCTGTCGGACCTCAACGCGCTGCTGGGCATCTTGTTCGTGCACACCCAGTACCCGAACATGGATCTGTCCACCGCCGAGGAGATCGGCCAAGCCGGCGCCACCACCTACTACATGATTCCCACCGACCACCTGCCGCTGCTGGACCTGGTGCGCTCGATCCCGGCGGTCGGGCCGGTGGTGTCCGACCTGCTCGAACCGGACCTGCGGGTGCTGGTGAACCTGGGCTACGGCGACCCCGACTACGGCTGGTCGACCTCGGCACCGGATGTGCCCACCCCGCTGGGGGTGTTCCCCAGCCTCGCCGACTTCGAGAAGGTGCCCGGCCTGCTGGTGTCGGGCACCGAACAAGGCATCGCCGACGCCGTCAAGGACGTGGTCGGCTACCTGCAGGACCCGGCGTCGGTGTTCTCGCTGGCCGACAACCCGCTGCTGAACCTGCTGCAGACCCCGTTCATCGCCGCGGTGGCCGCCGAGGACATCTCCTTCCCGCCGCCCGGGGTAAGCCTGGATTCGCTGGTCAACGCCGTCAGCGCGGCCGCCTCGGCCGGCTACGCGTCGCTGCTGCCGCTGGCCGACATCGGCAACGCCCTGGTCACCACGCTGCCGGCGCTGGACATCACCGGCATCGTGAACGAGCTGGCCGCCGGTGACCTGCTCGACGCCATCGGCTTGCCGATCGCCGCCGACGTCGGGATCCTGCCGGTGGCGGGCATGTTCGCGCTGGCCAGCCTCGGCGAAGGCGTCGCGTTCGCCGCCGGCGACCTGCTCAGCCCGTTCATCGACATCGCGGGCCTGCTCTGATCGCGACGTGACGGGGCTCACGCCAGATTCGAAGATGTCATCGCCAATTTGGCAGACTGCAACAATGACTTCGACCAAACACCGCGAGGTAGCCAAGCTCGATCGGGTGCCCTTGCCGGTCGAGGCGGTCCGGATCGGCGCGACCGGATGGCAGGTGGCCCGCACCGGCCTTCGGGTGCTCACCAAACTGCCCGCCCGCGGCCCCTGGCAGCAGAAGGTCATCAAGGAGATCCCGCAGACCTTCGCCGATCTGGGCCCCACCTACGTCAAATTCGGCCAGATCATCGCGTCGAGCCCGGGCGCGTTCGGGGAACCGCTGTCCCGCGAGTTCCGCAGCCTGCTCGACGCGGTGCCCCCCGCCGATCCCACCGAGATCCACCAGCTGTTCCTCGAGGAGCTCGGCGCCGAACCCGCGGAGCTGTTCGCCAGCTTCGACGAGACCCCGGTCGCGTCGGCGTCGATCGCGCAGGTGCATTTCGCCACCCTGCACAGCGGCGAAGACGTCGTCGTCAAGATCCAGCGGCCCGGGATCCGTCGCCGGGTCGCCGCCGACCTGCAGATCCTCAAACGGTTCGCCCAGCTGGTCGAGTTCGCCAAACTCGGCCGGCGGCTGTCCGCCCAAGACGTCGTCGCCGACTTCGCCGACAACCTCGCCGAGGAGCTGGACTTCCGCATCGAGGCGCAGTCGATGCAAACCTGGGTCTCGCACCTGCATGCCTCCCCGCTGGGCCAAAACATCAAGGTGCCCGACGTGCACTGGGACTACACCAGCGAAAAGGTGCTGACCATGGAGCGGGTGCACGGCATCCGCATCGACAACGCCGCCGCCATCCGCAAGGCCGGCTTCGACGGCACCGAGCTGGTCAAGGCGCTGCTGTTCGCCACCTTCGAGGGTGGGCTGCGGCACGGGTTGTTCCACGGCGACCTGCACGCCGGCAACCTGTTCGTCGACGATCAGGGCCGAGTGGTGTTTCTGGACTTCGGCATCATGGGCCGCATCGACCCGCGCACCCGGTGGCTGCTGCGCGAACTGGTGCATGCGCTGCTGGTGAAAAAGGACCACGCCGCGGCCGGCAAGATCGTCGTCCTGATGGGCGCGGTCGGCACCCTGAAACCCGAAGCCGAGGCCGCCAAGGACCTGGAGGCGTTCTCCACCCCGCTGACCATGAAGACGCTCGGCGACATGTCCTATGCCGAGATCGGCAAGCAGCTGTCGGCGCTGGCCGACGCCTACGACGTCAAGCTGCCCCGCGAGCTGGTGCTGATCGGCAAGCAGTTCCTCTACGTGGAGCGCTACATGAAGCTGCTGGCCCCCAACTGGCAGATGATGTCCGACCCGCAGCTGACCGGGTACTTCGCCAACTTCATGGTCGAGGTCAGCCGCGAGCACACCGACGGGGCGGAGGCGTAACCGTGGAGATCCGCAGCGGCACCGCGCGCTCGGGCGAGCTGGACATCTACTACGAGGACATGGGCAACCCGAACGACCCCGCGGTGCTGCTGATCATGGGGTTGGGCGCGCAGCTGCTGCTGTGGCGCACCGGCTTTTGCGAGAAGCTCGCCGCGCAGGGCCTGCGGGTGATCCGGTACGACAACCGCGACGTCGGCCTGTCCAGCAAGCTGGACCGTCGGCACGCCGGCGGGCTGCTGCCGGTGCGGATGATCCGGTCGTTTCTGGGGCTGCGCAGCCCCGCGGTGTACACGCTGGAGGACATGGCCGACGACGGCGCCGCGGTGCTCGACCACCTCGGCATCGACCGCGCCCACATCGTCGGCGCCTCGATGGGCGGCATGATCGCCCAGGTCTTCGCGGCCCGCTTCGCCCGCCGGACCCGCTCGTTGGCGGTGATCTTCTCGTCGAACAACCAGCCGTTCCTGCCGCCGCCGGCGCCGCGGGCGCTGCTGGCGATCCTCACCGGACCGCCGCCGGATTCGCCGCGGGAGGTGATCGTCGACAACGCGGTGCGGGTCACCCGGATCATCGGCAGCCCCGGCTACCCGGCGCCCGAGGAGCGGATCCGGGCCGAGGCCATCGAAAGCTACGAGCGCAGCTTCTACCCGTGGGGCATCGCCCGCCACTTCGGCGCCATCCTGGGCAGCGGCAGCCTGGTCCGCTACGACCGGCAGATCACCGCGCCGACGGTGGTGATCCACGGCCGCGCCGACAAGCTGATGCGGCCGTTCGGTGGGCGGGCGGTGGCGCGGGCGATCCCGGGCGCGCGGCTGGTGCTGATCGACGGCATGGGCCACGAACTGCCCGAGGAGCTGTGGGATCAGGTGGTCGGCGAGCTGAAGACCACCTTCGCCGACGGGCACTGACCGATTCGAGGCCTTTAGGCACTTGCCGAATCCGCCCGCGGCTGGGAGGCTTAGGAAGCATGCCTAAGTTAAATCCCAAGTACGAAGAGCTGCAGTCGATCTACGACATTTCCAACGAATTCTTCGAGCTGTTCCTGGGCCCCACCATGGGCTACACCTGCGGCTACTTCGCCCGCGACGATATGACCACCGACGAGGCGCAAAACGCCAAGTTCGATCTGGCGCTGGGCAAGCTGGGGCTGCAACCCGGGATGACGCTGCTCGACATCGGCTGCGGCTGGGGCGGCGGCATGCAGCGGGCACTGGAAAACTACGACGTCAACGTCATCGGGCTGACCTTGAGCGAGCGCCAACGCGACTACGCGCTGGCCAAGCTGGCCCGGGTCCCCACCCGGCGCAGCGTCGAGGTGCGGCTGCAGGGCTGGGAGGAATTCGACGAGCGGGTCGACCGCATCGTGTCGATCGGGGCGTTCGAACACTTCGGCCACGAACGCTATCCCGCGTTTTTCGACATGGCCTACAACGCGCTGCCCGACGACGGGACGATGTTGCTGCACACCATCACCGCGATCACCCAGGACGACTGCCAACGGCGGGGTCTTCCGTTGACCATGGAGATGGCCCGGTTCAACAAGTTCATCCTGACCGAGATCTTCCCCGGTGGTCGGCTGCCGACGGTGCCGATGGTGAAAGAGCGCGCCACCGCGGCCGGTTTCGACGTGGCCCGGGCGCACGAGATCGGGCCCAACTACGTGCGGACGCTGCAGCTGTGGGCGGCCGCGTTGGAAGCCCACAAGGACCAGGCCATCGCGGTGCAGTCACAGCAGGTCTACGACCGCTACATGAAATACCTCACCGGCTGTGTGCGGCTATTCCGCGACGGCTACACCAGCGTGCACCAATTCACGCTGACCAAATAGCATCCGGACGTAATGGCCCCCGGCGTCGTTGTGGCTCCCCGCGCGGCGGCGATCAGGGAGTACCCTAACCCGGGTCGCCGAACAAACCGCAACCAGTGGGAGCGCAAGTAAGGATGACCAAATTAGATCCGAAGTACGAAGAACTGCAGTCGATCTACGACATTTCCAACGAATTCTTCGAGCTGTTCCTGGGCCCCACGATGGGCTACACCTGTAGCTATTTCGAACGCGACGATATGACCCTCGACGAGGGCCAAAACGCCAAGTTCGATCTGGCGCTGGGCAAGCTGGGGCTGCAACCCGGGATGACGCTGCTCGACATCGGCTGCGGCTGGGGTCACGGCATGCAGCGGGCACTGGAAAACTACGACGTCAACGTCGTCGGGCTCACGCTCAGCGAACGCCAACGCGACTACGCCATCGCGAAATTGGCGAAGGTCCCCACCCAGCGCACCGTCGAGGTGCGGCTACAGGGTTGGGAAGAATTCGACGACCAGGTCGACCGCATCGTGTCGATCGGGGCGTTCGAACACTTCGGCCACGAACGCTATCCCGCGTTTTTCGAGATGGCCCACAACGCGCTGCCCGACGACGGGAGGATGCTGCTGCACACCATCACCGCGGTCAAGATGAGCGAGGCGAAAGAACTCGGCCTCGCGCTGACGTTCGAGAAGGCCCGGTTCGCCAAGTTCATCATGACCGAGATCTTCCCGGGCGGGCAGCTGCCGTCGGTGGCGTTGGTCGAAGAACACGCCACCAAAGCCGGGTTCATCCTGGGCCAGGAGCAGGCGATCGGGCGGCTGTACTATCCGCGGACGCTGCGGGAGTGGGCCGCCAACCTGGAACGCAACCGCGAAGAAGCCATCGCCGCGCAGTCCCAGGAGATGTACGACCGCTACATGAAGTACCTCACCGGCTGTGTGGAGCTCTTCGTGGACGGCTACACCAACGTCCACCAGTTCACGCTGCAAAAGTAGCCGGCGTCGAAGTCGTTCTGTCCGGGGCAAATCGGGGGCTCAGCGGGTCGCGGTGCTGGCGCCTGGGCAACCGCGCGGGGCGGCAGTATGACACAGTATGGCCGCGAAACGGTGTCATGGCTGAAGTTGGCGTTTCTCCGCTCGGTATGCTGCAGAATCGACCTACGCTAACGTCCACGGGCAAACGCGCTTAGCACCAGTGAGCGATCATGGGGAAGGCGACCAAGCACAGATGCCGGAGAACACGTCACGCAGGACCCGAATGCGGCCGCACTTCGAAGAGATCCAGGCCCACTACGACATCTCCGACGACTTCTTCGGGTTATTCCAGGACCCGAACCGAATCTACAGCTGCGCCTACTTCGAGCCGCCGGACCTCACCCTGGAGCAAGCCCAGATCGCCAAGGTCGACCTGAACCTGGACAAGCTGGATCTGCGGCCCGGAATGACGTTGCTGGACATCGGCTGCGGCTGGGGCTCCACCATGAAACGGGCGATCGAGAAATACGACGTCAACGTCATCGGCCTCACCCTGTCCAAGAACCAGCAGGCCCGCGCCCAGCAGTTGCTGGACACCGTCGACAGCGACCGCACCCATCGGGTGGAACTGCACGGCTGGGAGGAGTTCAGTGAACCGGTGGACCGGATCGTGTCCATCGAAGCCTTCGAGCACTTCGGCCACGAACGCTACAACGATTTCTTCAAGAACTGCTTTGAGATCCTGCCCGACGACGGGCGGATGACCATTCAAAGCAGCGTCAGCTACCACCCGTACGACCTCAACGCCCGGGGGAAGAGAATCACCTTCGAAACCGCGCGGTTCATCAAGTTCATCGTCACCGAGATCTTCCCGGGCGGGCGACTGCCCACCACCGAGATGATGGTCGAGCACGGCGAGAAGGCCGGGTTCGTGGTGCCCGAGGCCATGTCGCTGCGGCCGCACTACGTCAAAACGCTGCGGATCTGGGGCGACACCCTGGAAGCCAACAAGGACAAGGCCATCGCGATCCAGTCCGAAGAGGTGTACGAGCGCTACATGCGCTACCTGCGTGGCTGCGAGTACTACTTCACCGACGAAAGCCTCGATGTGAGCTTGGTCACTTACCTCAAGCCGGGCGCGGTCTCGTAGCCCCAGGCTTGTGCCGAGGGTGCCGTTTCATACGCGACACGCCCACCTGGCGTATCAGGCCGCACAGTCACGAACGCCGGGGCACGAAGCCGGTGTCGGATTCGGGCTGCGCCGTTCGTCGGATAGGTAGAGAGTGGGACACGGGTTCCGCTCCCCTACCCCGGAGGTGACACCGATGCAGTACCTCGCCCTATTGAGCAGCCAGGAACGGGACCGCAACCCCGACGAGCGGGCCGCGGGGATGGCCGAATTCGAGCGGTTCCACGCCAAGACGGCGTCGGCGATCCGGGCCGGTGACGCGCTGACCCCGGTGGCGACCGGCGTGCGCATCACCGGCGGCCCCGACGCGCCGACCATCACCGACGGCCCGTTCGCCGAGAGCGCCGAGGTGGCGTGCGGGTACTACGTCTTCGAGGCCGACAACCTCGACGACGCGCTGGCGTTCGCCCGCGACATCCCGGTCGCCGCGTTCGGCACCGTCGAGGTGCGGCCGGTCTACCACACCGTCGACGCGGGATGGTCACGCAGCGGCGACGCGCAGTGGCTGGCGCTGCTGCTGGAGCCGCCGGAACACGCCAACGTCCCCGGCAGTCCACAATGGCAGGCCGAGGCCGCCCGGCACGGCGAATTCGCCGCTGCCGCAGGCGATCACGTCCGCGGCGGCGCAGCACTAGACGACCCCGCGACGGCGACAACGGTGCGGGTGCGCGACGGCCAGTTGCTGTTGACCGACGGACCCTACGCGGAGGGCGCCGAGATCGCCACCGGCTTCTATCTGCTGTCGGCCGCCGACCGCGACGAGGCCGTCAAACTCGCGGCGATGATCCCCGCCTCGGCCGTGGCGGTGCGTCAACTGGCGGGCGTCTCCGGGCTGTAACGGGCGCGCATGGCCGACCTGGACGGCGTCTTCCGCCGGGAATGGGGTGCGGCGGTCGCCGCGCTGGCCCGGTGGTCCGGTGACCTGACCGTCGCCGAGGACGCCGTCCAGGAAGCCTGCGCCGAGGCGCTGCGCAGCTGGCCGCGCGACGGCGTCCCCGAAAACCCGGGCGGCTGGCTGGTGACGGTGGCCCGCAACCGGGCCCGGGATCGGCTGCGACGCGAATCGGTGCGTCCCGGAAAGGAACTGGCGGCGATGGTGGACCAGATCCGGGCCCGCACCGAGCACACCGATCCGCATCCGGTGCACGACGACGAGCTGCGGATGATGTTCACCTGCGCGCATCCGGCGCTGGACAGGACCTCGCAGCTGGCGTTGACGCTGCGGCTGGTGTCCGGGCTCACCGTCGCCGAGATCGCCCGGGCGCTGTTGCAGACCGAGTCCGCCGTCGGGCAGCGCATCACCCGCGCCAAAACCAAGGTGCGCCGCGCCAACATCCCGCTGCGGGTGCCGCCGGCCGAGCTGCTGCCCGAACGCACCCCGCACGTGTTGGCCTGCATCTATTCGGTGTTCACCGAGGGCTACTTCTCGACGGCCGGCCCGTCGGCGATCCGCGACGAACTGTGCGACGAGGGGGTGCGGCTGGCCGGGGAGCTGTGCCGGCTGATGCCGGCCGAACCCGACGCGCACGCCCTGGCCGCGCTGGTGCTGCTGCACGATTCGCGGCGCGCCACCCGGGTCGACGACGGCGGGGCCCTGATCCCGCTCGACGAGCAGGACCGCCGCCGCTGGGATCAGCAGCGCATCGCCCGTGGGCTGGATCGGCTGCGCCGCGCGCAGGGGTCGACCGGGCCGTATCTGCCGCAGGCCGTGATCGCGGCGCTGCACGCGACCGCGCCGAGCTGGGAGCAGACCGACTGGCGGGCGATCTGCGCCGCCTACGACCGGCTGCTGGCGCTCACCGACTCCCCGGTGGTGCGGGCCAACCGGGCGCTGGCGGTCGGGTTCCGCGACGGCGTCGAGGCGGGGCTGGCCGCACTGGCGGCGGTGGCCGACGATCCGCGGCTGGCGCGCCTGGTGCCGTCGATCCGCGCCGACCTGCTGCGCCGCGCCGGCCGGCGCGCCGAGGCGCTGAGCTGGTATCGCAAGGCGCTGGAAGCCCACGGCTCCGCGCCGGCGCAGGCGTTCCTGCGCCGCCGCATCGCGGAATGCTCGGGCTAGCTGTCCCGCGCCGAGTGTGAATCTCCCGACGCGACACGCCGGTCAGGCGTCGCGGGGACTAGGCCTCGGCGAAGTTGCGGGTGACCGACGGGTCGACCGGGATACCCGGGCCGGTGGTGGTGGAGATGGTGACCTTCTTCAGGTAGCGGCCCTTGGACGCCGACGGCTTGAGCCGCAGCACCTCATCCAAGGCGGCGCCGTAGTTCTCCGCCAGCTTGGCCTCGTCGAAGGAGGCCTTGCCGATGACGAAGTGCAGGTTGGCCTGCTTGTCCACCCGGAAGTTGATCTTGCCGCCCTTGATGTCGTTCACGGCCTTGGTGACGTCGGCGGTGACGGTGCCGGTCTTGGGGTTGGGCATCAGGCCGCGCGGCCCCAGCACCCGGGCGATCCGACCGACCTTGGCCATCTGGTCGGGAGTGGCGATCGCGGCGTCGAAGTCCAGGAAGCCGCCCTGGATCTTCTCGATCAGGTCATCGCTGCCGACGATGTCGGCGCCGGCGGCGGTGGCGGCCTCAGCCTTCTCCCCCACCGCGAACACGGCGACCCGGGCGGTCTTGCCGGTGCCGTGCGGCAGGTTGACGGTGCCGCGCACCATCTGGTCGGCCTTGCGCGGGTCGACGCCCAGCCGAATCGCCACCTCGACGGTCGCGTCCTGCTTGGTCGACGACGTCTCCTTGGCCAGCTTGGCGGCCGCCAGCGGGGTGTAGAGGTTGGCGCGGTCCACCTTCTCGGCGGCGGCGCGGTAGGCCTTGCTGTTCTTGCTCATGTGCTAATCCAATCTCGTGGTTGGTTGTGGTTGGCGGGCCGAAGCTGGCCCTCCCACGCTTTCCTTTGCGTTGAGTCTGCGTTCACGGCGGTGCTTACTCGCACTTTTGCACCGTCAGCGCAGAGTCAACAGGCACTATTCGACGGCGATGCCCATCGACCGGGCGGTGCCGGCGATGATCTTGGCGGCGGCGTCGACGTCGTTGGCGTTGAGGTCGGCCTTCTTAGTCTCGGCGATCTCGCGCACCTGGTCCCAGCTGACCTTGGCCACCTTGGTCTTGTGCGGCTCGGCCGAGCCCTTACCCACCCCGGCGGCCTTGAGCAGCAGCTTGGCCGCGGGCGGCGTCTTGAGCGCGAAGGTGAAGCTGCGGTCCTCGTAGACGGTGATCTCCACCGGGATGACGTTGCCGCGCTGGTTCTCCGTGGCGGCGTTGTACGCCTTGCAGAACTCCATGATGTTGACGCCGTGCTGACCGAGCGCCGGACCGACCGGCGGCGCAGGGTTGGCCTGACCCGCCTCGATCTGCAGTTTGATCAGCCCGGCGACCTTCTTCTTCGGGGCCATGGGTGTTGCTGTCCTTCCGTACTGTGTTCTAGATCTTGGAGACCTGGGTGAAGTTCAGTTCCACAGGTGTTTCGCGACCGAAGATGGACACCAGCACCTTGAGCTTCTGTTGTTCGGCGTTGACCTCGTTGATCGTGGCCGGCAGCGTCGCGAACGGGCCGTCCATGACGGTGACCGACTCGCCGACCTCGTAGTCGACCTCGACGACGGGCCGCTCCAACCCACCCTCGGTGGCGGCGGTGGTGGCGGTGCCCCCAGTGCCCTTGGCGGGCTTCTTCGCCGCACCCTGGGGCAGCAGGAACTTCACGACGTCGTCCAGCGTCAGCGCCGACGGCCGCGAGGTCGCGCCGACGAACCCGGTGACCCCGGGGGTGTTGCGCACCGCGGACCACGAGTCGTCGGTCAGGTCCATCCGCACCAGGATGTAGCCGGGCAGCACCTTGCGGTTGACCTGCTTACGCTGCCCGTTCTTGATCTCGGTGACCTCTTCGGTGGGCACCTCCACCTGGAAGATGTAGTCGCCGACGTCGAGGTTTTGCACACGGGTCTCGAGGTTGGCCTTCACCTTGTTCTCGTAGCCGGCGTAGGAGTGGATGACGTACCAGTCGCCGGGCTTGCTGCGCAGCTCCGCCTTGAGCGCCACCGCGGGGTCAACCTCTTCGGCCTCTTCGGCCGTGTCGGCCGCGGGCGCCTCGGTCAGGGCCGTGTCGGGTTCGGCCTCTTCGATGTCGACCGTCTCACCCGCGGGCGTATCGCCGTCGAAGGTAGTCACGGTTGTCAGTCCTCTCTATAACTTCAGCTCGTCGCACCGGCGATTCACTCGCCGAATACCAGCATGATCAGCTTGGCGAACCCGTAGTCCGCCCCGCCGATCAACGCCACCATGAACACCAGGAACGCCAGCACCACCGAGGTGTAGGTGATCATCTGCTTGCGGTTGGGCCAGATCACCTTGCGCAGCTCGGCGACGACCTGCTTCAGGTAGTTGTAGACGTAGGCGAACGGGTTAACCGCGCCCGCCGATTTCTTGGTCTTCTTACCTTTCCCGGCTTTCTTGGTCTTCGTGGTTTCGGTGTCGGAGCTGTCCGTGGAGTCTGTTGTCTCGGCGGCCGCCTCGGTGTCGGCGGCGTCGGCCGCGCGCTGCCGGGACCGCTTCCCGGTGGGGCGCTGCGGACGGGTGGCCACCGCCGTGCGGCCACCGTGTTCGACGGTGTCGCCGGTTTCGCCGCCGTCAGCTGCGGCGTCGGAACCGTCACGCTCGTCGCTCACCGCATGCTCCTTCGTTCGTCTGCTCGTGCGTACCCTCCAGTGTCCACCATGGCACGCCTTCGTCTGCAGGGGCGACAGGACTTGAACCTGCAACCTGCGGTTTTGGAGACCGCTGCTCTGCCAGTTGAGCTACGCCCCTTCGCGGTTGGCAGGCCAACCCGCGCAAAGCCGGGACTCTACCTAGGCGCCGCCCCTTTGCTTCGCGTTGCTCCGCATCGTCGCCGGCGCTCATAACTAGCGCGCCCTCCGTTCGGCTGGCTCACGGAAAGCGCGCTAATACTGGGAAAACCCCGAGGTCCGAGTGTACATCGACGCTGGTGCTGGTTACTAATCAGGCCGTTTTGACGACCTGACCGCTCTCGACGTCCCACTTCAGGTTGACCGAGCTGTCGTCCTCGCGGCCCATCATCGTGGTGTAGGCCTCCAGCACCAGCTCACCGTCCTGGTTGGTGCACAGGTTCTTGGTCACCGCGACGGTGGCCCCGAACCGCTCCTCCACCGAGATGATGTCCATCTGGGCGTAGAGCCGGTCACCGACCGTGATCGGCTTGTGGTAGAGAAATTTCTGGTCGACCTGGACCATCTGCATGGTGGTGAACCCGGTGTCGACGCTGCGGAAGAAGTCGGCCTGAACCAGTTTGGCGAAGATCGACACGAACGTCAGCGGGGCGACCAGCGCGTCGTAGCCGGCTTCGGCGGCCGCGTCCTCGTCGAAGCTGACCGGGTCCTCGGCCTTGACGGCCTTGGCGAATTCCCGGATTTTCTCCCGGCCCACCACAAAGCAGTCGGGGTAACGCCAGCTCATGCCCAGGACGTTGGTTTTCAGCGGCATGGTCTACGCCAGCTTCGCCGAGGCGACGGCCCGACCGAAGATCTTTTTGCCGTCGGTGGTGGCGGTCAGCGCGATGGTCACCGACTTGGTTTCGGCGTCCACCGACTTGATCCGGCCGTTGAAGACGATTTCGGCGCCCTTGCCGTCGTTGGGGACCGGCACCACCGCGGTGAAGCGGACGTTGTACTCGGTGACCGCGCCGGGGTCGCCGACCCACGCCGTCACGTAGCCGCCGCCCAGGCCCATGGTCAGCATGCCGTGCGCGATCGCGGTGTCCAGCCCGACCTGCTTGGCGATGTCATCGTCCCAGTGGATCGGGTTCAGGTCCCCGGATACCCCGGCGTAGTTCACCAGGTCCGCGCGGGTCAGCGGGATGACCCGTTCGGGCAGTTTGTCGCCCACCTGCACCGAGCTGAACTCACGCAGCGCCATCTTGAAAGCCCTCTTCTCCCTCGCCGGCACGGCCCGCCAGGGTCGTGTAGGTCTCTTGGACGACGTCACCGGCCTCGTTGGTGACGATGTTCTTGGTCACGATGATGTCGGTGCCGTGCGCGCGGCGCACCGAATCCACGTAGACGTCGCAGTACAGTTTGTCGCCCACCACGATCGGCCGCAGGAATTTCAGCACCTGGTCGACCTGGACGATCTGGGCGTCTTGGATGCCGATGTTGGAGTCCTCGAAAAACGCGCGCTGCGCGGTGTAGCCGAACACCGAGATGAACGTCAGCGGGGCCAGCAGTCCGTGGTAGCCCAGGTCGGCGGCGGCCTGCTCGTCGTAGCTGGACGGGTCTTCGACCTTGACCGCCTTGGCGTATTCGCGAATCTTTTCCCGCTCCACGATGTAATGCTCGGGATACCGGTAGTGCGTCCCGACGAGCTTCGGCGACAGTGCCACGAGCCTTAGAACCTCACCTAGTCAGCCTGCGTTGTGACGGCAGCGGCCTACCGGGACTCGCGGTGAGCCTGGTGCTTGCCGCAGTTGGGGCAGAACTTCTTCAGCTCCAGCCGGTCCGGGTCGTTGCGGCGGTTCTTCTTGGTGATGTAGTTGCGGTGCTTGCACACCTCACAGGCCAGCGTGATCTTCGGCCGTACATCGGTGCTGGAGGCCACTTTGGCTGCCCTCTTTCTGACAATTGCCGTGCTTGCGTTGTAGCGATGGCCGGACTTGAACCGGCGACCTAACGATTATGAGTCGTTCGCTCTAACCAACTGAGCTACATCGCCTCGGGTATCGCCGCCAGCCTGCCCGGCGTCCACCGAGCCCCCTAACGGAATCGAACCGTTGACCTTTTCCTTACCATGGAAACGCTCTGCCGACTGAGCTAAGGGGGCGTCACCCGCAGCGATCAGTCGCAGATGCCGCGGGCCTAGAAGAGGGTACAGCCTGGGCCGCAGCGTCGCCAAACCGCAGGTCGGCGTCGCCGTGTCCTAGGCTTGAGGGCATGCCAGAGTCAGATCGGCTGTACTTCCGCCAGCTGCTGTCGGGTCGCGATTTCGCCGCCGGCGACATGATGGCGACCCAGATGCGCAACTTCGCCTACCTGATCGGGGACCGGCAGACCGGCGACGCCGTGGTGGTCGACCCGGCCTACGCCGCCGGGGACCTGCTCGACGTGCTGGAGGGCGACGGCATGCGGCTGTCCGGGGTGCTGGTCACCCACCACCACCCCGACCACGTCGGCGGTTCGATGATGGGCTTCGAGCTCAAGGGCCTGGCCGAGCTGCTGGACCGGGTCAGCGTCCCGGTGCATGTGAACACCCATGAGGCGCTGTGGGTTTCGCGGATCACCGGCATCTCCATGACGGATCTCACCGCGCACGAGCACGGCGACAAGGTGGCCGTCGGCGCCGTCGACATCGAGCTGCTGCACACCCCCGGGCACACCCCGGGCAGCCAGTGTTTCCTGCTCGACGGCCGGTTGGTGGCCGGCGACACGCTGTTTTTGGACGGCTGCGGGCGCACCGACTTTCCCGGCGGGGATTCCGACGCGATGTACCGCAGCCTGCAGCAGCTGGCGGCGCTGCCCGGTGACCCGACGGTGTTCCCCGGGCACTGGTACTCCAGCGACCCCAGCGCGTCGCTGTCGGAGGTGAAGCGCTCCAACTACGTCTACCGCGCCGCCGACCTGGAGCAGTGGCACCTGTTGATGGGCGGCTGACCTGTTCCAATCCGTGCATCGGGCGCCCCGGCAGCTGTGGTAGAACCGGTGGGTGGGTTCGACGGGGTGGATCGACGACCGCTGGCACAGCCTGACCGAGATGGGAGCCGGCTCCTGGGTGGCGTGGGCCGCCTGGGCGGCGCTGCTGCTCGGCGTGGTGGCGCTGCTCTACGTGCACCGGCAGCTGCAGCGCAACCGGCGGGTCACGCTGGAGCAGACCCGGCCGCATGTGGGCATGTACATGGAGCCGCACGCCGCCGACTGGCACGTCATCGAGCTGGTGGTGCGCAACTTCGGGAAGACGCCGGCCTACGACGTGCAGTTCGCCTTCCCGCATCCGCCTAGCGTCGCCCAGTACGAGACCGCCGCCGACGGCTACGCCGACGTCGTCCCGCTCAAGCTGCCCCGCGAGATCCCGGTGCTGGCGCCGGGCCAGGAGTGGCGCACGGTGTGGGATTCGGCGATCGACCGCGCCGAGCTCGGCGACGCCATCGAGTCGCATTTCGCCGGGGCCGTCACCTACTACGGCAGCCCGGAGCGGACCCGCGGGCTGTTCGGCAAAGGCGGGCGGGAGCAATTCGAGTCCAAGGTGGTGCTGGACTGGAACGATCTGCCGCCGGTGCAGCGCATCGAGCTGATGACCACCCACGACCTGGCCAAACGGGAGAAGCAGAAGCTGGAGCTGCTGCGCGGGGTGCTCACCTACTTCCACTACGCCAGCAAAGAGACCCGCCCGGACGTGTTCCGCAGCGAGATCGACCGGATCCAGCAGGCGGTCAAGGAAACCCAGGAGCGGTGGCGCAGCCGCGAACACGACGAGCCGACCGACGTCAGCCTGCACTGGGGCGACGCCGAAGCCGAACTCGGCAAGCACCACAACTGAGATGACGACGGCAGGCCCGGTCAGCTATCGCCGCGACGAGTCCGTCGCGGTCATCACGCTCGACGACGGCAAGGTCAACGCGCTGGGGCCGGCCATGCAGCAGGCCATCAACGCCGCGCTGGACACCGCCGACGCCGACGACGTCGGGGCGCTGGTGATCGCCGGCAACGAGCGGGTGTTTTCCGGTGGCTTCGACCTGAAGGTGCTGACCTCCGGCGAGCCGCAGCCGGCCATCGACATGCTGCGCGGCGGGTTCGAGCTGGCGTACCGGCTGCTGTCGTATCCCAAGCCGGTGGTGATGGCCTGCACCGGGCACGCGATCGCGATGGGGGCGTTTCTGCTGTGCAGCGGCGACCACCGGGTGGCCGCGCCGGCCTACAACATCCAGGCCAACGAGGTCGCGATCGGCATGACCCTGCCGCATGCGGCGCTGGCGATCATGCAGCTGCGGCTCACCCCGTCGGCCTTCCAGCAGGCCGTCGGGCTGGCCAACACCTTCTTCGGTGAAACCGCGGTCGCCACCGGCTGGCTCGACGAGATCGTGCTGCCCGACGCGGTGTTGACCCGCGCGATGGATGCCGCCGGCGAGTTCGCCAACCTGCACCGCGGCGCGCACGCCGCGTCCAAATTGCGGGCTCGGGCGGCCGGGTTGGCGGCGCTGCGCGCCGGGATCGAGGGCATCGAGGCCGAGTTCGGCGGCTAGGCCGGTCTTAGGTCGTCTGCGGTTCCGGGGGCAGTTCGTGGAAGCGCCGGAAGCGCTCCAGATACCCCGGCCAGTCCCAGGTCGACAGGAACTCCTCGGCGGCGGCGTAGCCATTGGCGTACAGCGCCTCCAGCTGGGCTCGCGACACCCCGAAGTCCAAGACCCCCACGTCGGTCGAGTCGACCTTGATCGCTCGGACGCTGACCCACGGCTGATTCAGGTGGGTCTGGTCATGGCCCACCAGCATGGTGGTGAGCAAACTCTCCAGCAGCGACACCTGACCCAACCAGCGCAGCGGTTTGACGCCCGGCAACACCTCGCCCAGCCCCTCGTTGATCGTCGGCACCACCGTGACCCCGAACGTCGGCCAGTGCGGGGGCCGGCCGTCGGGCCGGTCGAAGGAGTCGATCGGGAAGTTCGACAGCACCCCGCCGTCGACCAGGGTGGATTTGCGGCCGGCGGCGTTGGTCAAGGTGACCGGGCGATAGAAAAACGGCACCGCCATCGAGGCGCGCACCGCATCGGCGACCGACTGTTCGTCGGGATCCAGCCCGTAGACCCGGCGGTAGTCCCACGGCAGCCGCACCAGCTGCGCGGCGGTCAGATCGGCCACACTGACCACCGCCCGGTAGCGCCGCTCGGGCCGCAGGCTGGCGTCGTCGTAGATCAAATCACCGAAGGTGCGCACACCCAGGTTGTGCAGCTCGCTGCGGATCCAGTCGTGGGCGACGTCGCCGCGGTAAAAGCCGGTGTCGCGGACAAATCCCCAGGCCGGACCGACGATCGGGATCGGTCCCGCATCACGCCATTTGCGCAGCGGCACCGAGAACGCGAGCTCTTTGACCTGGTCGCCGGTCAGCTGGTCGCCCTTGGCGGCGGCCGCGATGATCGCGCCGACCACCGAACCGCCGGACACCCCCGACACCCGCTGGATCGAATAGCCGGCGTCCATCAGCGCGACGACGGCGCCCACCAACCCGATGAACTTCACGCCGCCACCGGAGAGGACCAGGTCGACGCGCTTCTGCTGCGCTGCCATGGCTCAGGTGGCCAGCCCCAGGCAGTAGGTGCGCGGCGGAGCGGGATAGCTGCGGGCCGGCAGCTGGTCACCGGCCGCGCAGGCCCGCGCGTCGTCGGTGTCGAGCCGCTGGGTCACCCGGATGGTCGCCGGCCCGGCGCCGGTGCAGTCGACCAGGTTCCACACCCCCACCGCGACACCCAGCCGATAGCAGTGCCCGGCCACGAGGTTGGGCACCAGGCACAGATGCCCGGTGCGGTCGTCGGCCGACGGCGGGGCGAACCGGTCGTAGCCCGACGGCGCGCAACCGCCGGCCGGATTGGCCAGCTTGGCGACGGTGAAGCTGGGGTCGGTGTCGCAGCGGGCCCGGCTGGCGTGCAACTCGCCGCCGGTGGAGGCCTCCACCACCACGCAATCCCCCGGCCGGTAGGCGTCGTGCCGGTGCCCGGTGGCCCGCCACGCCGCAACCGCGACGCCGGAGACCAGCACCGCGGCAACGACGGCGGCCACCAGCGCCAGCCGCGGCCACGGCGACGGGCGCGGCGGGGACGCGGGCAGCCACCAGCCGGGAGCCGGTTGTGGGCCGCCGAAGGTCACCGATCGAGGGTAACGCGCCACCCGCACCGGGCGGGCCGGATCCTCAGGCCTCGGCGCTCACCCAGTCATAGGGCAAGAACTTGCCGTCGAAGGTCACCACCACCCGGTCGCCCGACGGGTGCGACTTCTTCTGCAGGTCGACGCTCATATTGATCGCGCTCATGATCCCGTCGCCGAACTGCTCGTGGATCAGTTCCTTGAGCGCACCGCCGTAGACCTGGATCGCCTCGTAGAAGCGGTAGATGGTCGGGTCGGTGGGCACCGCGGTCGGCAGCCCGCCGCGCATCGGCGGTGCGGCCAGCACCGGCACCGCCGACGGGTCCAGGCCCAGCATCTCGACGAGGACGCTGCCCAACTCCGCCGGGATGGGGTGTTGGCCCAGCAACGCCGCGGTGGTCCACACCACCGGTTTCTTGATCGCGTCGGCCAGCTCCTGCCAGCTCAACCCCTGGGCCAGCCGGGCCAGCACGATCTGTTCGGTGATCTCGTTTCGGGTGGTCATGGCTACCAGCATGCACCTGCCCGGCGCACCGGTCAGCCCGGGAAGTGCCGGGCCAAGTTGTCCCACATCGCCGCGTGCGAGCGGCCGCCGTCGCGCAGCACGGTGCGCACAAGCAGCCGGGGTGCGCGCACCTCGACCCGCTCGTGCACCCGCGACCCGTCGCCGTGCGGGCACACGGTCATGGTGGCGCGCATGTCGATGCCCGGCCGCTGCCGGGTGTGCGTCCAGATGGTGCCGCGGCCATCGGTGCGTAGCTCGACCCGGCAGGTGAACCGGATCGGCACCCCGTGCAGCCGCATGCGGTGCGGGGCAAGGTATTTCGTGGCGCCGTCGGTGCCGCCGGCCACCCGGCGCACGGTCACCAGCATCGGATGGATGCCCGCGTAGTTGACCAGGTCAGCCAGGAACGCGGCGACGCGATCCGGTGGTGCCGCGATGTCGGCGGTGTGTTCCAGCGTGCCGTGCGCCATGCGTGCTGAGATTAAAGCGTGTCTGCGCCGTGCGTTAACGGCTTGCGAAGATCGGGCCAACTCGTCCTCCCGGTCGCCGACGCGACGCCACCTACGATCTACTATCTACGTACGTAGGTAGTAGATCGGCCTGTGCCCGACTCGGAAGGACTCGTGATGACCCGCCTGTTCGCCCTGCTCACCGCCGCGATGGTCCTGCTGCTCGGGGGGTGCAGCTCGACACCGGCCAGCCAGGGCGGCACCGGGGCCGGAAGCCAGCTGCAGTTCTCCGCGAAAACCCTGGCCGGGCAACCGTTTTCCGGTGAAAGCTTGCGGGGACGACCCGCGGTGCTGTGGTTTTGGGCGCCGTGGTGCCCCACCTGCCAGCGCGAAGCACCGATGGTGGGCCGGGTCGCCGCGGCGAACCCGACGGTGACGTTCGTGGGCGTCGGCGCCCAGGACCAACTGCCGGCGCTGCAGGAGTTCGTCGGCAAATATCACCTGGACGCGTTCACCGAACTCGCCGACACCGACGCGACGGTGTGGGCGAAATTCGGGGTCACCCGCCAACCGGCCTATGCGTTCGTGTCCAAGGACGGCGGCGTCGACGTGGTCAAGGGGTCGCTCCCGGAAGCCGAGCTGACCGCGCGGGTACGGGCCCTGGCCGGCCAGTGATCGACACCGCGGCGCTGGGTTTCGCCCTGGGCGCGGGGTTGGTCGCCGCGCTCAACCCGTGCGGGTTCGCGTTCCTGCCCGGCTATTTGGGTTTGGTGATCGCCGGCAGCCAGCACACCGCGCGGCCGGTGGCGGTGGCCCGCGCCGGGGCGGCCACCGTGGCGATGGCCGCCGGATTCCTCACCGTGTTCGGGGTGTTCGGGCTGGTGATCTCCCCGGTGATCGCCTCGGCGCAAAAGTATCTGCCGTTTGCCACCGTCGTCATCGGGGTGGTGTTGATCGGGACCGCGCTGTGGCTGCTTGCCGGTCGGGAGATCACCGTGGTGCTGCCGCGGGCCGCCGGCGGAACACCGACGGCCCGGCTGGGGTCGATGTACGGCTACGGGGTGGGCTATGCGACGGCGTCGCTATCGTGCACGGTCGCACCGTTTCTCGCCGTGATCAGCACCACCTTCCAGCAGGGGTCGACGCTGACCGGGGTGCTGGCGTTTCTCGCCTACGCGGCCGGGATGAGCATCACGGTCGGGGTGGCGGCGTTGGCCGTGGCGCTGGCCGGCTCGTCGGCGACCGCGGCGCTGCGCCGGGTGCTGCCGTATGTGGGTCGCATCGCCGGGGTGATCGTGCTGCTGACCGGTCTGTATGTGACCTACTACGGCTACTACGAGATCCGGTTGTATTTCACCGACGCCGGCCCCGACGACCCGGTGATTCGGGCCGCCGGTGCGGTGCAGTCCTGGCTGGTCGGCGTGGTGGACGCGTTGGGGGTGTGGCCGCTGCTGGGCGCGGCGGTGGCGGTGGTCGCCGCGGTGGTGCTGCTGGCGCGTCGCCGCGCCTGACCCGCCGCACCGACTGTGCGATCTCATACGCCTGAGCGCCGTTTCGCGTATAAGACTGCACAGTCGGCGGCGACGGGCGCGCCTTACAGCGAGCAGGCCAGCGCGGCGGCCACCGGGGTGAGCACCGCGACGGCGATGACGGCGGTCGGCACCGCGCGGTGCCGCCAGCACCGCGACGGGGCGAGCAGCCGTTCGGCGCGCTGCAGCACCGCGGTATCGGCGGCGCCCAACACCGCCGGCGCACTCGACGGCGCCCCGGCCAGGGCCAGCAGCCCACCCAGCAGCGGCCGCGACCCGTGTCGGCGCACCGCGACGTCGTCGGCGCACATCTCCAACAGGACCGCCACCGCGTCGGCGGCCGCCGAAAACAACGGCAGCCCAGGAAAA
Source organism: Mycobacterium sp. pUA109 (assembly GCF_041287095.1). Lineage (NCBI taxonomy): Bacteria > Bacillati > Actinomycetota > Actinomycetes > Mycobacteriales > Mycobacteriaceae > Mycobacterium > Mycobacterium sp. pUA109. The sequence continues at coordinate 100,365 of NZ_JBGGKS010000002.1, forward strand.
CTGGCCGCCAGCGCCCGCAGCACCGTCAACACGTCGTGGTGTCGGCCGGCCAGGTGGGCCTGCTCGTGGGCGAGCACGGCGGCCAGTTGCGGCTCGTCGAGCCGGTCCAGCGCCGCGGTGGTCACCACGACCGCGCGGGGCCGCCCGGCCACGCAGTAGGCCGCGGCCTGCCCCGCCGGGACGACCACCACCCCGGACCGGTCGGTGGGCCGCCCGATCAGCCGCGCCGCCGACGCGTGCGCCCGGCTGCGGGCCCGCAGCCACCGTACCCGGCGGGCCACCCGCACCCCGCCGACACCGGTGACGATCAGGCCGGTCGCCAGCAGGGCCACCACCAGCACCGACCCCACCGGACGCGGCAGCCCGATCTGGCCGGCGACGCCAAGCGCTTTGAGGCACAACGAGAGCGCCGAGTGGCGCCACATGCTGCCGATGTCGGCGACCAGCAGGGCGGCGACGGCCGCCAGCCAGGCCCCGACCGCACCGGCCACCGCCGTCAGCCACGCCGCCACCGCCAGCCGCGGCGGCACCCCGGCGCCGGTGACCCGGCGCAGCAGCCGCGGACCCAGCCAGGTCAGCGCGGCCGCATACCCCAGCAGCACCACCGCCGCGTTCACACCGGATCCCGATCCGCGATCAGCCGGCGCAGCGCGGCCCGCACCCGGGTGGACTCCTGCTCGTCGAGCTGGTTGAGGAAGTGGGTGAGCACCAAATCGGAGTCGCCGCCGGCGTCCAGCGCGTCGCGCATCAGCGCCGCCGAATGTTCTTCCCGGCTCATCGTCGGCCAGTACCGGAAGGCTTTGCCGGCGCGCTCACGCTGCAGCCAGCCCTTGCGGTGCAGGTTGTCCATGGTCGACATCACCGTGGTGTAGGCGATTTGGCGTTCGCCGGCCAGGTCATCGAAGACTTCCCGGACCGTGGTCACCGCGCCGCGGCGCCACAGCCGGTCCATGACGACGGCCTCGAGATCGCCGAATCCCCGAACAGCCATGGTCTCGATGGTATCGGTCCGCCCGGTGCCTGGTCAGGACGGTTTCGTCGCGGTCACCAAACGTGTTGCCGCCCACGGACCGCCGTACCACATCCGCCAGCCCAGGTTGCGCTGCGTGACGTTGCGCCAGCCGAGTTCGCGCAGCTGGGCGGCGTGGTTGCGGATCTCCCACAGGTCGGCGATCACCAGCCGCCCGCCCGGCTTCAGCACCCGCACCGCCTCGGTCAGCGCGCGGCGGCGGCCGTTTCGGGACGGGATGTTGTGGATGGCCAGATTGGACACGACGACGTCGACGCTGCCGTCCTCCAGCGGCAGCGCGGTCATGTCGGCGGTGTGCACCTCGACCCGGCCGAGGACCTGCTCTAAGGCGGCATTGGCCAGGGTGGCCTGCTCGGAGTTATCGGTCTGGTCGGCCTGCCACAAGTCGACGCCGATGGCCCGGCCGTGCGGCAGCCGCTTGGCCGCGGCCAGCAGCACCGCCCCGCGGCCACAGCCCATGTCCAGCAGGGTTTCGTCGCCGCGCAGCCGCAGCGCGTCGAGCAACTCATCCCACACCTGGAATTTGCCGGCGCGGGTGGCGTACAGGTACAGCCCGGCGCTGGCCAGGATTCCGCTGCCCGCCGCCCCGGACAGCGCCGCGCGCAGCCGCTTACCGCGGGCCGCGCTGATCGCCGCGAACCCCAGCAGCGCCGCGCTCTGGGCGAGGACACCGAGCCCCTGCGTCCGCGCCGAAAAGGTGTGAAACGAGCCGTCGACTCCGTAGTCGCCCTGGTGTTTCGCGATCGTCATGTCTGCCATCGTCACATTGTGCCAACCGCGGCGATTTCGCGTTCCAGCGTGTCGACGACGTCGCGCAGCTCGCCGACCATCGCGTCGTCGGTGCGCTCGGCGTAGACGGCCAGCAGCGACCGGTAGTACCACAGGTGCTGCTGGGGGTCGTGCTGGCTGAACCGGCCCCACAGCTCGGGGCCGACGGTGCGGAAGTCGCGCAGCAACGCGCGGGCGTTGTGCAGTTTGTCGGCCAGCGACACCAGCACGGCGCCGTCGGACGCCTCAGCCAGGTGGCGGATATAGCGTTCCTTGCGCGGCCGCCACGCCGGTTTGGGGGTTTCGAAGGTGTCGCTGCATTCGGCGACGATGCCGGCGACCTCGGCACCGAACCGGTCCCGGATCTCGGCCAGGGTGGCTTCGCCGCCCTGATCCTCGGCGGCGTCGTGCAGCAGGGCCGCGATAGCCTGGTCCTCGGTGCCGTCGGCCTCGATCACCAGCCCGGCCACCGACAGCAGGTGGCCCAGATACGGGATGTCGCCGCCCTTGCGGGTCTGGGTGGCGTGTTTGTCGGCGGCGTAGCCGAGTGCCTCAACGAACCTCGGGGTCAGGCGTGGGGCGGTCGTCGCAGCGGGCATGGTCGGCTCCTTCCGGGTGCGCCTTCACTTTGGCATGCGGGTACGACGACGACGGCGCACGCCCCGCACCACCAGCGCACCCAGCGCGATCGCCGCCACCGCCGCCAGCCACGGCCAGGCCCCGTGCTGGTGCACCCACCCGGCGAGCGCGCCTTGCAGCCGGCCGGCCGCGGCGATCACCGGGTCGGCGGGGTTGGCGTTCAGGTCGAATAGCCGCACCTCGTAGAGCCCGTAATAACCCACGTAGAGCCCGACCACGACCAGCAGCGCCCCGCTAATCCGGTTGGCGTAGGGCATGATTCGGCGCATCCGGTCGATCAGCGTGGCGCGGGCCAACGCGACCGCGACGGCCAACACCCCGACCAGCAACCCGAACCCGGCCGCGTAGGCGAGGTAGCTCGCCGCACCGCCGAGCAGCGATCCGCCGCGCACCGCGACCCCGGTGACCGCCAAAAACGGCCCGACCGTGCAGGACAGCGACGCCAGCGCATAGGCCACCCCGTAGCCCAGCATCGAGGTGATCCGCGCGGTCGGCGCCCACCGGCCGCCGGCCAGCGCCGGGGGCGTCAAGGCCGCCACCCGACGCCCCAGCAGCAGCCAAACCCCCAGCGCGACAAGGGCGATGCCGAGCAGGGTGGTCGCATACGGCAAGTAGCGTTGCACGGTGGTCGCGACCGCGACGGTCAGCGCCCCGAAGCCGGCGAACACCGCCAGAAAGCCGGCTGTCATCGCCGCGGTGGCCGCCAGCGCGCGCCCCAGTGCGCGCGGGCCGCTGGCCCGTTCGCCGCGCACCACCAACGCCAGGTAGGCGGGCAGCAACGCGAACCCGCACGGGTTGAGCGCGGCGACCAATCCGGCGCCGAAGGCCAACCCCAGCAGGTGTTGGTCCACGCCGCCGGTTCGCTTAGGTCAGCGCCGCGACCCGCTCGGACAGCTCCTGCTGGGGCATCGCCGAGGTGGGGTTGTTGACGAAGGACGAGGTGCCGTCGGCGCGTTCGAACACATACGCCGGCTGCCAGGGGACGCCGAACCGGGCCCAGATGGAGCCGTCGGCGTCGTTGAGGTTGGTGAAGTTCAGGTTGTACTTCGACACGAAGCTTTGCTCCGCGGCGGCGTCGGAGTGTCCGGCCACGCCGACGAAGGTGACCTGGGGGTTGGCGGCGGCGACCTGGCTCACCGACGGCGCCTCCTGGTTGCAGAACGGGCACTGCGGGGCCCAGAACCACAGCACGGCGGGTTTGCCCTGCAGGCTGGCGCCGTTGAACGGTGCGCCGTCCAGCGTGGTGCCGGTGAACTGCAGCCGCTCATCGGCGGCGGCTGCCGTCGGCGGGCCGGCCAGCCCGAAAACCAATGCCGCGGCGGCTGATCCCAGCGCCAGGGCCTTGATGCGACGCGCGAGGTGGATCCTCATGACAGTGCCTCCCATCGAAGTGACACAACCGTCATTAGACGACACGTTGCCGAATCCGGCCCGGTTCACTGCAGCATAGGCGTTGACTCTGCATCCACCAGGCAAAAGTGCGAGTAACCCGCGTGGTACACGCAGAGTCAGCGGCCCGAGCGGGGCCGCGGTCTAGGGTTTCCCTCGATGCCGCTTCACGTTCACCGCGCCGAGCGCACGGATCTGCTCGCCGACGGGCTCGGCAGGTTGCTGGCCGACCCGCTGGCCGATCCGTTCGCCGAGGAGCTGGTGCTGGTGCCGGCCCGCGGGGTGGAGCGCTGGCTCAGCCAACGCCTTTCGCACGTGTTGGGCGCCGGCCGCGGCGGCGACGGGGTGTGCGCGGGGGTCGCGTTTCGCAGCCCCGGCTCGCTGATCGCCGAGATCACCAGCCCCGCCGACGACGACCCGTGGTCCCCGGACGCCATGACCTGGCCGCTGCTGGAGGTGATCGACGCCAGCTGCGAGCAGCCCTGGTGCCGCACGCTGGCAACGCATCTGGGTCACGGCGACCCCACCCCGGAGGGCGAGCTGCGGCGCGGCCGGCGCTACGCGGTGGCGCGTCGGCTGGCCGGGCTGTTCGCCTCCTACGCCCAACAACGGCCCCAGCTGCTGATCGACTGGGGCCAGGGGCGGGCCACCGACGGCGCCGGCAACGAGCTGGCCCCCGACCTGTGCTGGCAGCCGCCGTTGTGGCGGGCGCTGCTGGCCACGATCCCCGCCGCTCCCCCGCATCGGCGGCACGAAGAGACCAAAGCCCGGCTGCACGACGCCCCGACAGATACCTTGCCGGCCCGGTTGTCGCTGTTCGGGCACACCCGGCTGACCCGCACCGACGTCGAGTTGCTGCAGGCTTTGGCCACCCACCACGAGCTGCACCTGTGGCTGCCGCACCCCTCCGACGCGCTGTGGCAGGCGCTGACTCATCGCCACGGCGCCGTGCCGCGGACCGCCGACGACAGCCGCCACGCAGCCGCGCATCCGCTGCTGCAAACCCTGGGTCGGGATCTGCGCGAGCTGCAGCGTGCTTTGCCGCCAGACCCGGCCAGCGACGAATTCCTCGGCGCCGCACCGCACCCCGACACCCTGCTGGGCTGGCTGCAAGCCGACCTGAACGCCAACGCGGTGCGCCCACAAGGACGCACACACGCCGACACCGACCGCTCGGTGCAGGTGCACAGCTGTCACGGCCCGGCCCGGCAGCTCGATGTGCTGCGCGACGTGCTGCTGGGCCTCCTGCAGGACGATCCGACGCTGGAGCCGCGCGACATCGTGGTGATGTGCCCCGACATCGAAAGCTACGCCCCGCTGATCGTGGCCGGTTTCGGGCTGGGCGAGCTGGCCGGCGACGTGCATCCGGCGCATCGGCTGCGGGTCCGGTTGGCCGACCGGGCGCTCACCCACACCAACCCGCTGCTGGGGGTGGCCGCCGATCTGCTGGCCATCGCCGGCAGCCGGGCCACCGCCAGCCAGGTGCTCAACCTCGCGCACGCCGACCCGGTGCGGGCCCGGTTCGCCTTCACCGACGACGACCTGACCCAGATCACCGCCTGGGTGCGGGACGCCAACATCCGCTGGGGTTTTGATCCGCGCACCCGCGAGCCGTACGGGCTGGGCCAGGTCGTGCACAACACCTGGCGGTTCGGGCTGGACCGCATCCTGACCGGGGTGGCGATGTCCGACGATTCGCGGGCCTGGCTGGACACCGCGCTGCCGCTCGACGACGTCGGCAGCAGCCGGGTGGAGCTGGCCGGTCGGCTGGCCGAATACGTGGACCGGCTGCAGGCGGCGGTGGCGGCGCTCGACGGCGCCCGCCCGCTGGCCGGCTGGATCGAGGCCCTGCGCGACGGGGTCGCGGCGTTGACCCGCACCGACGACCCCTGGCCGTCCGCGCACCTGCACCGCGAGTTCGCCGCGGTGCTGGCCGACGCCGGTGCCCGCACCGACACCGTGTTGCGGCTGCCCGACGTGCGGGCACTGCTGGCCGGCCGGCTGGCCGGGCGGCCCACCCGGGCCAACTTCCGCACCGGCACCTTGACGGTGTGCACCATGGTGCCGATGCGCTCGGTGCCGCACCGGGTGGTGTGCCTGCTGGGCCTGGACGACGGGGTGTTCCCGCGGCTGGATCTGCCCGACGGCGACGACGTGCTGGCCCGCGACCCGCTGACCGGGGAACGCGACATCCGATCCGAGGACCGGCAATTGCTGCTGGACGCGATCAGCGCGGCCACCGACACGCTGGTGATCACCTACACCGGCGCCGACGAGCACACCGGGCATCACCGCCCGCCCGCGGTGCCGCTGGCCGAGCTGCTCGACGCCCTGGATCACACCACCGGCGCCCCGGTGCGCGACCGGGTCGTCGTGCAGCATCCGCTGCAGCCGTTCGACGTCAAAACCGTGCGACCGGGCGCGTTGATCCCCGGCGCGCCGTTCACCTTCGACCCGACCGCGCCGCTGGCCGCCCAGGCCGCCGCCGGAACCCGCTGCCCCGCACCGGTCTTCGTCGCGGACCCGCTGCCGGCACCGGAACCCGACGACGTCGCGCTACCCGACCTGCTCGGGTTCTTCAAGGATCCGGTCAAGGGGTTTTTCCGCGCCCTGGACTACACGCTGCCCTGGGACGTCGACGAGGTCAGCGACGACATCCCCGTCGAGGTCGACGCCCGCCAGCAGTGGGCGGTGGGCGATCGGATGCTGCACGACATGCTGCGCGGCATGGACCCCGCCGCCGCCATCGACACCGAGTGGCGGCGCGGCTGCCTGCCACCCGGGCAGCTGGGCTGGCGGGCGGCCAAACAGATCCGGGACCGCGCGGCGGGGCTGGCGGCCGCGGCCCGCCAGTATCGGGTCGGCGACCCGGACGCCTACGACGTCGCGGTGGATCTCGGCGGCGGGCGTCGGCTGACCGGGACGATCACCCCGGTGTTCGGGGACGCCACGGTGTCGGTCACCTACTCCAAGCTGCGCGACACCCACCTGCTGCAGGCCTGGATCACGTTGCTGGCGTTGGCCGCCCAGCATCCCGGCCGGGACTGGACGGCCCGCTGTATCGGGCGCGCCGGCGACGGCGACCAGATCCGCCAGCGGCTGTTCGGCTCGCCGCCGCAACCCCGCGACACGCTGGCCGAGCTGGTGCGGCTCTACGACACCGGGCGCTGCCAACCGCTGCCGCTGCCGCTGAAAACGTCGTTCGCGTGGGCGGAGAAACGCCACGCCGGCCGCGACCCGGTGGGGTACGCCGGCAGCAAGTGGTCCTCGCAGCGCTACCCCGGCGAAAACGCCGAACCCGCGCACGAAAAGGTGTGGGGGCCGCGGGCCGCGCTGGACGTGCTGCTGGGGCCGCCGCGCCCCGGTGAAGAGGTCGACGGCGAGGACACCCGACTGGGCGCGTTGGCGGCGCGGCTGTGGCTGCCGCTGCTGCGCGCGGAACGGCCGCTGCGCTGATGGACCGCTTCGACCTGCTCGGCCCGCTGCCCGCCCCCGGCACCACCACGGTGCTGGAAGCCAGCGCCGGCACCGGCAAAACGTTCGCGCTGGCCGGGCTGGTCACCCGCTATCTGGCCGAGGGCCACGCCACGCTGGACGAGATGCTGCTGATCACGTTCAGCCGCGCGGCCACCCGGGAGCTGCGCGAGCGGGTGCGCGACCAGCTGGTGGACACCGTGGCCGCCCTGGACGGCACCACCCGGCCCGCCACCGACCTGGTCGAGCACCTGCTGCACGGCGGCGCCGCCGAGCGGGCACGGCGCCGCGACCGGCTGCGCGACGCGTTGGCCGGCTTCGACGCCGCCACCATCGCCACCACCCACCAGTTCTGCCACCTGGTGCTCAAATCGCTGGGCATCGCCGGGGATACCGGCGCCGGGGTGGAGTTGGTGGACAGCCTCGACGACCTGGTGTGCCGGATCGTCGACGACCTGTACCTGGCCCGGTTCGGCACCCAGCACGACGAGGCCGCGCTGAGCTACCCCGACGCGTTGGCCCTGGCCCGGGCGGCGGTCGCCGACCCGTACGCGCAGCTGCGCCCGCAGCAGCCCGAGCCCGGCTCGGCGGCCGAGGTGCGGCTGCGGTTTGTCACCGCGGTGCTCGCCGAGCTGGAGCTACGCAAACGTCGGCTGTCGGTGCTGGGCTACGACGACCTGCTGCGCCGGCTGGCGGCGGCGTTGGCGCCGGCCGATTCGCCGGCCCGCGACCGGATGCGGCGCCGCTGGCCGATCGTGATGGTCGACGAATTCCAGGACACCGACCCGATCCAATGGCAGGTGATCGAGCGCGGGTTCGCCGGGCACGCCACCGTGGTGCTGATCGGGGACCCCAAGCAGGCGATCTACGGGTTCCGCGGCGGCGACATCTACACCTACCTGCAGGCCGCGCGCACCGCCGAGCGGCAGTGCACGTTGGCGGTGAACTGGCGCAGCGACGCGGTGCTGGTCGACCGCGTGCACACCGTGTTAGCCGGTGCGGCGCTGGGTGATCCGCGCATCGTCGTGCACGACATCACCGCCGCGATCAGCGGGCACCGGCTGGCCGGAGCACCGTGCGGCGCGCCGTTTCGGTTGCGGGTGGTCGGCCGGGCCGGGTTCGGCGTCGACGAGGACCGGGTCATCCCAATCGACCCGTTGCGGCGCCACATCGCCGCCGATCTGGCCGCCGACATCGCCGCGCTGCGGGCCAGCGCCGCCACCTTCGCCGGGGCGCCGGTGACCGCCGGGGACATCGCGGTGATCGTGGAGAACGGCAAGGACGCCGCGGTGTGCCAGGAGGCGTTGGCGCGGGCCAGGATTGCGGCGGTGTTCACCGGCGACGCCGACGTGTTCGGCTCGGCGGCGGCCGCCGACTGGCTGTGCCTGCTGGAGTCCTTCGACCAGACGCACCGCGGCGGGCTGGTGCGCGCCGCCGCGGCGACGGTGTTCTTCGGCCACACCGCCGCCGATTTGGCGGCCGGCGGCGACGCGTTGACCGACCGGGTGGCCGCGGTGTTGCGGGACTGGGCCGACGAGCTGCGCCTGCGCGGCCCGGCCGCGGTGTTCGAGGCCGCGCAACTGGCCGGTTTGGGTAGCCGGCTGCTGGCCGAGCGCGGCGGGGAACGCACCATGACCGACCTGGCGCACCTCGCGCAGCTGCTGCACGAGGCCGCGCACCGCGACCGGCTGGGCCTGCCGGCGCTGCGGGATTGGCTGCGCCGGCAGCGCGGCACCCGCAGCGGCGCCCGGCAACGCAACCGCCGCCTGGACAGCGACGCCGCCGCCGTGCAGATCCTGACGGTGTGGGGCGCCAAGGGGTTACAGTTCCCGATCGTCTACCTGCCGTTCGCGTTCAACCGGCACGTGTTCGACGACGACATCCCGCTGTATCACGACGACGCCGGGGTTCGCTGCCTGCACATCGGCGGCCCCGACGCCGCCGATGTGCGGCGGTTCAGCCGAGCCGAGGCCGCCCGCAACGACATTCGGCTCACCTACGTGGCGCTGACCCGGGCGCAGTCCCAGGTGGTGGCGTGGTGGGCGCCGTCGTTCGACGAACCCACCGGCGGGCTGTCCCGGCTGCTGCGCGGCCGCCGCCCCGGCGAGGCGACGGTGCCGGACCGCTGTGACCCCAAGCCGTCGGACGCCGAGGCGCTGGCCCGGTTCCGGGAGTGGGCGGCCGCCGGCGGGCCGGTGCTGGAGGACTCGGTGATCGCGCCGATCACCCCGCTGCCCCCACCGGCGCCGCCCACCGCGCTGGCGGTGCGGCACTTTCACCGGTCGATCGACACCGGGTGGCGGCGCACCTCGTATTCGGCGCTGATCCGCGTCGCCGCCGACGCCCCGGTGTCCAGCGAGGCCGAGATCACCGCCCGCGACGACGAGGCCGAGGCGGTTCCGGTGTCGGCGCCGGTGGGCGCGGCGGTTCCGTCACCGATGGCGGCGCTGCCGGCGGGCGCGACGTTCGGGTCGCTGGTGCACGCCGTGCTCGAACACGCCGACCCGGCCGCCGCCGATTTGGCGGCCGAGCTCGAGCAGCAGGTGCGGGCGGCCTCGGTGTGGTGGCCGGTGAACGCCGACCCGGCGGCGGTGGCGTCCGCGCTGCTGCCCCTGCACGACACCGCGTTGGGGCCACTGGCGTCTGGGGTGACGCTGCGGGCGGTCGGGCTGCCGGATCGGCTGCGGGAGCTGGACTTCGAGATCCCGCTGGCCGGCGGGGATGTCCGCGGGGTGGCCCCGGAGCTGCGGTTGGCCGAGGTCGGCGCGCTGCTGGCCGCGCAGCTGCCCGACGACGACCCGCTGGCCGGCTACGCCGACCGGTTACGCTCGGAGGTGCTGGGCGGCCAGCCGCTGCGCGGGTATCTGTCCGGGTCGATCGACGCGGTGCTGCGGCTGCCCGGGCCGCGGTATCTGGTGGTCGACTACAAAACCAACTACCTGGGCGACACCGCCGCCGACTACAGCCCTCCCCAGCTGGCCGAGGCGATGCTGCATTCCGACTATCCGCTGCAGGCGCTGCTGTACGCCGCGGTGCTGCACCGGTTTCTGCGGTGGCGCCAGCCCGGCTACGACCCGGCACGGCACCTGGGCGGGGTGCTGTACCTGTTCGTGCGCGGCATGTGCGGGCCGGACACCCCGCTACTCGACGGCCATCCGGCCGGGGTGTTCAGTTGGCGGCCACCGGCCGGGTTGGTGGCGGCGCTGTCGGACCTGCTCGACGCGGGGGCGACGTGACCACCCCGGAGACCGTCGCCGGCGCCACCGGCCTGCTGCGGGTGTTCAACGCCGCCGAGGTGTTGGAGTTCGCCGATGTGCATACCGCGCAACGGATCTGCGCGCTGGGCGGGGAACCCGACGAGCGGGTGGCGCTGGCGGTGGCGGTGACGGTGCGGGCGCTGCGCGGCGGATCGGTGTGTGTCGACCTGGGCGCCGTCGCCGCCGATGTCGGCGGGCCGGAGCTGCCGTGGCCGGAGCCGGCGGGGTGGCTGGCGGCGGTGCGGGCCAGCCGGCTCGTGCGCGAGCCGCCGGTGCTGCACCTGACCGACGACGGGCTGCTGTACCTGGACCGGTATTGGCGCGAGGAAGCCCAGGTCTGCACCGACCTGCTGGCGCTGTCGCTGCACGGCGCACCCGCCGCGGCGCCGGATCTGGATCGGCTGTTTCCGCCGGGCTATGAGGAGCAGCGGGCCGCCGCGCAGATCGCGCTGTCGCAGCCGGTGACTGTGCTGACCGGCGGGCCGGGCACCGGGAAAACGACCACGGTGGCGCGGCTGCTGGCGCTGCTGGCCCGCCAGGCGTCGGTGTCCGGCCGGGGTGGGCTGCGGATCGGGTTGGCCGCACCCACCGGCAAGGCGGCGGCCCGGTTGGCCGAGGCGGTGTCCGTCGAGGTGCTGCGGCTGGACCCGGTTGATCGGCAACGGCTTTCCGGCTTGTCAGCGTCGACCCTGCACCGGCTGTTGGGGTCCCGGCCGGACAGCGCGACGCGGTTTCGGCATCACCGCGGCAACCGGTTGCCGCACGACGTCATCGTCGTCGACGAGACCTCGATGGTGTCGCTGACGCTGATGGCGCGGCTGTTGGAGGCGGTGCGCCCGGATGCCCGGCTGATCCTGGTCGGCGACCCCGACCAGTTGGCGTCGGTGGAAGCCGGCGCGGTGCTGGCCGATCTGGTCGACGGGCTGTCGGCGCGCAGCGACACCCGGGTGGCCGCGCTGCGCACCGCGCACCGATTCGGCGCGTCGATCGGGGCGCTGGCCGCCGCGATCCGGGCCGGCGACGCCGACGCGGTGCTGACGCTGCTGGCCGCCGGCGGCGAGCACCTGGAGTGGATCGACGACGAGGATCCGGTGGCGCGGTTGCGGGCCGTGCTGGTGCCGCACGCGTTGCGGCTGCGGGAGGCCGCGCTGTTGGGCGCCGAGGCGGTCGCGTTGGCGACGCTGGACGAGCACCGGCTGCTGTGCGCGCACCGGCGCGGGCCGCACGGCGTCGAGCACTGGAACCGGCAGGTGCAGCGCTGGCTGACCGAGGAGACCGGCGACACGCACTGGTCGCCGTGGTATGCCGGGCGGCCGCTGTTGGTCACCGCCAACGACTACGGGCTGGGGGTGCACAACGGCGACACCGGGGTGACGCTGGTGCGGCCCGACGGGCTGCGGGCGGTGATCGCCGGCGCCGACCGGGTTTTGGAGTTCGCGCCCAGCCGGCTGGCCGACGTGGACACCATGCACGCGATGACCATCCACAAGTCCCAGGGCAGCCAGGCCGAGGACGTGACGGTGCTGCTGCCTGCGGACGACTCCCGGTTGTTGAGCCGCGAACTGTTCTACACCGCGGTCACCCGGGCGAAGCGCACCGTGCGGGTGGTCGGCTCGGAGGCCGCGGTGCGCGCCGCGTTGGGGCGCCGGGTCGTGCGGGCGTCGGGGCTGGCGCAACGGCTAACGGCGGCACCTGCGTCTCAGGAGCCCCACCAGCCCCGGGACGGAACCACTAACACCGTCTGAAAACGGATATCGCCGGTGATACCATGGCTTTTCGTCGTCGCGGGGCAGCGAAAATTCGCGCGACAACGGCGTCGACGCGTGCCACCCTGGACAGCGTGGGCAAGGACCCGGAGCGGTACATTGTCGACTTCTCCGACGACGACGGAGCGGCCGAATACCGGCAGCGCATCGAGCGTGCCCGGGCCGTGGCGCGGCAGCGGTACCACGACTACCTGGCCGCCACATTCGACCGGCACGGCGACCACGACCCCCGCGCGCTCGCCGACGTCGCTTTGGATGCGCTCACCGGGTGGCGTGACATCAATAACGGCCAGCGGTGCATGTGCGCATGCCATCCCCGGCTGCCCGAGAGCGACTTCCATGACTACGGATTCGGATGCACGTGTGGTCAAACCACTCAGGAGCGTCGGCGCGCATGGGAGAAGTGGTTCAGCCGCCGCGACGCGTTTTGGCAATCACCCGAAGGACAGCGGATCGCGGCGGCCGAGCGGGCCGCCGAAGCCGAGCTTCAGGCGTGGCTAGCGGCGCAGGACGGTGTCACGGTGGACAGCCACGGCGGCCTGGCGCCCGAACAGTGGCACGGGGAAGTCGACGGGCACGCCTTCTACTTCCGTGAACGCGGCGGGGAGTGGCGCATCGAACTCGATGAAGGCGACGTCGTCGCCCACGGCACCACCGATATAGACGGCTACGGCGGGTCACCCCTCGAGCGGGCGCAGTTCATCGTGGACACGATCCGGATCCATCTCAGCCAGACGACCTGCACCCTGCACACCGAGAATCTTTCCGCACTCGAAGCGTTGCTCGGCCACGACGTTCGCTGGTGCCCGGCGTGCGGCACCCGGCTGCCTGGGCGCTGACGAGTTCGGTTGACCGGTAGCGCGAAGACGCCGATCTGCAGGACCCGCGCCCGCCACCGGCCCGCATCCCCCACACTGGGGGCATGGACACCGGCGATACCCGGGTGGCGGTCTACCTCGACTTCGACAACATCGTCATCTCGCGCTACGACCAGGTCAACGGCCGCAACTCGTTTCAGCGGGACAAGGCCAAGGGCCTGGCCAAACACGCCGAGAAGGTGGCCCGGGCCACCGTCGACGTCGGCGCGATCATCGACTTCGCGTCCTCGTTCGGGACCTTGGTGCTCACCCGCGCCTACGCGGACTGGTCGGCCGACGTCAACACCGGTTACCGCGAACAGCTGGTGGGGCGCGCGGTCGACCTGGTGCAGCTGTTCCCGGCGGCGGCCTACGGCAAGAACGGCGCCGACATCCGGCTGGCCGTCGACGCCGTCGAGGACATGTTCCGGCTGCCGGATCTGACCCATGTGGTGATCGTGGCCGGCGACTCCGACTACATCCCGCTGGCGCAGCGCTGCAAGCGGCTGGGCCGCTACGTGGTCGGCATCGGGGTGGCCGGGTCGACCAGCCGGGCGCTGGCGGCGGCCTGCGACGACTTCGTCAACTACGACGCGGTGCCCGGGGTGCCGGCCGTCGAACCCGCGCCCGCCGTCGACGACGCCGAACCCAAGAAACGCACCCGCGCCAAGGCCGAACCCGAGGAGCCGCCGACCCCGGACCCGCAGGCCGCCGCCACCGGGTTGTTGACCCGGGCGCTGCAGATCGGCCTGGAAAAAGACGACGTGGAGTGGCTGCACAACTCGGCGGTCAAGGCGCAGATGAAGCGGATGGACCCGTCGTTCAGCGAAAAATCGTTGGGGTTCAGGTCGTTCAGCGATTTTCTGCGGTCCCGCTCGGATCTGGTGGAGCTCGACGAGAGTTCGACCACCCGGATGGTGCGGCTGCGATGACGTACTCGCTGCTGGCCCGCGACCCCGAGACCGGCGCCCTCGGCGTGGCCACCCAATCGCACTACCTGGCGGTCGGGGCGATGGTGACGTGGGGCGAAGCCGGTGTGGGAGTGGTGGCGACCCAGGCGATTACCGACCGTTCCTACGGCCCGCGGGGATTGAACCTGATGCGGCAAGGCATCCCGGCCGACGAGGCGCTGGCCCGGCTGCTGGCGGCCGACCCGGACCGCGAGCTCCGCCAGATCGGCTACCTCGACGCGGCCGGCGGACTCGGGCTGCACACCGGGACGCGCTGTGTGGCCGCGGCCGGGATGGCCAGCAACGGTCATGTCGCGGTGCTGGGCAACATCCTGGCCGACGATGCGGTGCTCGACGCGGCGCTGCTCGGGTTTCAGGAGGCCGGCGGCGATCTCGCGGCCCGGCTGCTGGCCGGGCTGCGCAGCGCCGAACACGCCGGCGGCGACCTGCGCGGCCAGCAGTCGGCCGCGTTGCTGGTCGTCGACCGGCAACGCACCGATGACCCGTGGAACGGGGTGCTGCGCGACCTGCGGGTCGACGACCACCCCGACCCGATCGGCGAATTGGCGCGCATCCTGGCGCTGCACGGCGCGTTCGACGAGCTGTCGCGGGTGGCGTTCGAACCGGCCGGGCCGGTGCTCGGCCGGCGCGGCTCGGACACGGAGTTCGCCGACGCCGCGGCCCGCCTGGCCGACGTCGCCGCCGTGCTGGGCCCCAACCCCGAGGCGACGTTCTGGTCGGCGGTGCTGCACGCCCGCTGGGGCCGGCTCGACGACGCCCGACACCTGCTCGCCGAGGCCAGCCGCCACAACCCCCGGCTGCTGAAACTGATCGGGCCGCTGGTCGACGCCGGTGTCCTGACCCCGCAGGACGCTGCGGGTGTGTGCCCCGTCTCGGCGGCCCCTGCGGCGACGGGAAAACGCGGCAAGCTGCGTTAACATCCGGGCGTGCGCATGTTGATCACCGCGTTGCGGGACCTGCAGTGGCGGCGGCGGCGCTTCGCCGTTGCCGCCGTCGGTACCGCGATGGTGTTCGGCCTGACCCTGATCCTGACCGGGCTGACCCACGGGTTCCGGGTGGAAGCCGAGCGGGTGGTCGACTCGCTGGGTATCGACAACTACGTCATCCCGGACGGCGCGATGGGCCCGTTCATGGGGTCGTCGCGGTTCCCGCAGTCCGAAACGAAGGCGGTGGAACGGCTTTCCGGTGTCGAGTCGGCCATCCCGGTGGTTTACGGCAACATCATCTTGCAGGACGATCAGGCACCGCAAAACGTCAATGTCTACGGGGTGGCCACGCCCGGCATGCCGTCGCTGAGCTCCGGGCGGGCGCCGTCGAACCCCGACGAGGTGGCCATGTCCACCACGCTGGGGCGCGCGGTGGGCGATGAGGTCAAGATCGGGACAGCGAAGCTGCGGATCGTGGGGCTGGTCGACAAGTCGACCACCCTCGCGGGCCAAGCCAACGCGTTTGTGACGGTCGCGGGGGCGCAGCGGTTGATGTTTTCCGGGCAGCCGGTGGTTTCGGCGATCGGTGTGCGCGGCACCCCCACGCAGGTCCCGGACGGTTACCGCCTGGTGGACCGCCAGGCTACCGTCGACGACATGGTGCGCCCGCTGCACGGTGCGCAACTGGCCCTGTCGTACGTATCGATGCTGCTGTGGGGGGTTGCGGCCCTGATCGTGGGATCCCTGATCTACCTGTCCGCGCTGGAGCGCACCCGGGATTTCGCGGTGTTCAAGGCGCTTGGGGTCACCACCGGGGTGGTGCTGGCCGGGCTCGCGCTGCAGGCGGTGCTGGTCGCGGTGGCCGCGGCCCTGCTCGGCGGGCTGCTGGCGGTGCTGCTGGGACCGCTGTTCCCGATGCTGGTGGCGGTGACCGCCGCGGCGTTGGGCTTACTGCTGGTGACCGCGGTGCTGATCGGCCTGTTAGCCAGCTTGGCGGGGCTGCGGCACGCGGTGGCCGTCGACCCGGTGCTGGCGTTCGGGGGGCGCTGATCCGTGGGCGATTTGCGGGTCACCGACCTCGTCATCGAGTACGCCGCCGCCGGCGGCGAGGCGGTGCGCCCGATCAACCACCTGAACCTGAACATCGACGCCGGATCACTGGTGGTCGTGCTGGGCCCCAGCGGATGCGGCAAGACCACGTTGCTGTCGTGTATCGGCGGCATCCTCAGCCCCTCGGCCGGCAACATCAGATTCGGATCGATCGAGGTGACCGCGTTGAGTCGCCGCGAGCTGACCGACTACCGGCGCCGCAGCGTGGGCATCATCTTTCAGGCGTTCAACCTGGTGGCGAGCCTGACCGCGTTGGAAAACGTGATGGTGCCGCTGTGGGCGGCCGGCTGGACGCGGTGGGAGGCGCAACGCCGCGCCGGGGAGTTGCTGACCCGCGTAGGCCTCGGTGACCGCCTGACGCACCGGCCCGGTCAGCTCAGCGGCGGCCAACAGCAGCGGGTGGCGGTGGCCCGCGCGCTCGCCCTGGACCCGCCGCTGATCTTGGCCGACGAACCCACCGCGCAACTCGACGTGGCCCGAGCCGACGAAGTGATGCAGCTGCTGCGGCGGTTGGCCACCGGCGACCGCGTTGTGATGGTCGCCACCCACGACACCCGGATCCTGCCCCTGGCCGACGTGGTCATCCAGCTTGCATCGGCTTCTGCCCGCACATATCGTGAGCCGGAGCCCGTCCGCCTAACCCGCGGCGCGGTGCTGCTGGAGCAGGGCAGCATCGAGGATCTGGTCTATATCGTCGCCGACGGCGAAGTGGACATCGTTCCTGAATCCACCGGTGACGCAGAACACGGCTTGCTGAGAATCGGCGCCCCCGGCGCCTACGCCGGCGAGCTCGGGCCGGTGTTCCGGATACCGCGCGGGGCTTCGGTGCATCCCCGGACCGAAGCGACGGTCGTCGGCTACACGGTGGAAGCCTTCCGCAAACAATTCGGGCACCCACCGGGCGTTAACCCCTAAACCAACACACCGAGACACCAATGAATCTTGAGATGCCCGACCAGGACGGCTCGGCCCGACGCACGCTGGTGGATCTGCTGCAGCAGCAGTCCGCCCGCTACCGGGACAAGGTCGCCTTCGGCTTCTCGTGCGACGGTGACGAACACCACACCGGTCAGTTGACCTTCCGGGAGCTCGACGCCGCCGCCCGGCGCATCGCGTCCGGCTTGTCCCGGCAGGGCGCCGCGGGCAACCGTGTCCTGCTGTTATGCCCACCGGGCCTGGATTTCATCGCCGGCATGTTCGGGTGTTTGTACGCCGGGGCCATTGCCGTCCCGGTGCATCCGCCGATGCGTGAGCATCTGGTGCCGCGGGTGGCGTCGATCGTGGCCGATCTGCAACCCGACTTCGCGCTGACCACCGCGGCGGTGCACGCCCGAATCGGCGCCACGGTGGATGATTTGGCCGGCGGGCGTCCGTTGCGCTGGTGTGTGCTGGACGCGGCCGACGGCGACGAGCGTACGTGGGTTCGGCCCGACGTCGACGCCGACACCGTGGCCATGGTGCAGTACACCTCGGGCTCGACCAGCGCCCCCAAGGGCGTGGTGCTCAGCCACGGCAACCTGATGCACAACCTGGAGACCATCCGTCAGGCGTGGAACGGCGACGACGACGCGGTCGGGGTGTTTTGGTTGCCGCCGTTTCATGACATGGGGCTGATCGGCAGCATCTTTGAATCCCTGTATGTCGCGGCCACCTCGTATCTGATGCCGCCGACGGCGTTCATCAAACGCCCGATGCGGTGGCTGGAAGCCATCTCCCGGCATCGCGGCACCATCACCGCCGCACCGAATTTCGCCTACGACATGTGCGTGGAGCTCAGCAGCCCCGAACAGCGGGCGGCGCTGGATTTGTCCAGCCTGTCGACGGCCATGTGCGGGGCCGAGCCGGTGCAGACCGCCACGCTGCGGAGCTTCGCCGACGCCTTCGCGCCGGCCGGGTTCCGGCCCCAGGCCTTTCATCCGGTGTACGGGCTGGCGGAGGCGACGCTGCTGGTTTCCGGCGGCTCGGATTTACCCACGCCGCGGGTTGAACACCTGGATCGCGCGGCGCTGCGCGACAACCGGGTGCTGCAGGCCGACGCCGACGTGGCGGACGCGGCGACGTTGGTGGGCTGCGGTAAGCCGCGGGGCGGCCAGCAGGTGATCATCGTGGACCCGGAGACCCGCCGGGAATGCCCAGCGGACCGGATCGGCGAGATCTGGGTGAGCGGGCCCAGCGCCGCACGGGGCTATTGGGGCAGCCCCGAGCAGTCCGCCGAGACGTTCGCCGCGACAACCGATACCGGCGCGGGTCCGTTTCTGCGCACCGGGGATTTGGGGTTTGTGCGCTCGGGGGAATTGTTCGTCACCGGCCGCTGCAAAGACCTCATCATCATCCGGGGCAGCAACCACTACCCCAACGACATCGAGCTCACCGTGCAGGACTGTCACCCGGCGCTGCTGCGCGGGCGCGGCGCGGTGTTCGCGACCACCCCGGAATCCGGTGGCGCCGAACGGCTCACCGTTGTGCAGGAAATCGACACCGGCCGGGTCGGTGCGGCCGAGTTGGCCGAGATCACCCAAGCGATCCGGGCCGCGGTCACCGCACGCCACGAGATCCGGCCCGACGCCGTGCTGCTCACCGAGCCGTTGCGGCTGCCCACCACCTCCAGCGGCAAGATTCAGCGCAGCGCCTGCCGGCAGCAGTTCAGCGACGGCGAGCTGGCCGTGGTCACCGCGTGGCAGGCGTCCGCCCCGCCGCCCCCGCCCGCCGCGCCGGGCCCACCGGCCGCAGCCGATCGGCCGAGCGCCGCGCAGATCGCCGACTGGTTGACCGCACACCTGGCCGGTGCCCTCGCAGTGCCGACCGCCGAGATCGATTCGTCGCGTCCGTTCGCCTACTACGGGCTGGATTCCGTGCACGCCGTGCGGCTCACGACCGCGTTGGAGGCCTGGTTGGGTGGGGAGCTTTCCCCGACGCTGGCCTACGACTATCCCAGCATCGACGCACTGGCAGCGCATTTGGCTCAGGGGCACCCGCCCGCCGAGAACGTTTCCGCCGATAAGCGGGTGCCCGACGAGCCGATCGCGATCGTCGGGATCGGCTGTCGCTTCCCGTGTGCTCATGGGCCGCAGGAGTTTTGGCGGCTGCTGTCCGGCGGCGTCGACGCGGTCGCCGACATCCCGGCGGATCGGTGGGATGTTGAGGCGTTCTACGACCCGGACCCGACGGCGCCGGGCACCGCGGTGACCCGCAAGGGCGGATTCTTGTCCGGGGTGGACCAGTTCGACCACGACTTCTTCGGGATCACCCCGCGCGAGGCGGCGCACATGGATCCCCAACAGCGGCTGCTGCTCGAAACTGCCTGGGAGGCACTCGAAGACGGCGGGCAGGTGCCGCGGCGGCTGGCCGGCAGCCGCACCGGCGTGTTCGTCGGCATCTCCACCAACGACTACGGCGCGCCGCGGATGGCTCAACCGCAGCTGGTCGACGCCTACACCGGCACCGGGAATGCGTTGAGCATCAGCGCCAATCGGGTGTCGTATGTGTTCGACTTGCACGGGCCCAGCATGGCGGTCGACACCGCGTGTTCGTCGTCGCTGGTGGCCGTCGACCTGGCCTGCCGCAGCCTGCGCGACGGCGAGTGCACGATGGCCCTGGCCGCCGGGGTGAACGTGATGCTGTCCCCGGCGCTGATGATCAACTTCACCAAGGCGCAGGTGATGGCTTCCGACGGGCGCTGCAAAACCTTTGACGCCGACGCCGACGGCTATGTCCGCGGTGAGGGGGCCGGGGTGGTGGTGCTCAAACCGCTCAGCGCGGCGTTGGCCGATAACGACCGGATCTATGCGGTGATCCGTGGCACCGCCACCAACTCCGACGGGCGCACCAACGGGCTGATGGCCCCCAGCGGGCGCGCCCAGGAAGCCGTGCTGGCCGAGGCCTACCGTCGCGCGGGCCTGTCCCCCGGCGCCGTGCACTACGTCGAGGCGCACGGCACCGGAACCGCGCTCGGGGACGCGATCGAGGCCAAAGCCCTGGGCGCGG
This sequence comes from Mycobacterium sp. pUA109, assembly GCF_041287095.1. NCBI lineage: Bacteria > Bacillati > Actinomycetota > Actinomycetes > Mycobacteriales > Mycobacteriaceae > Mycobacterium > Mycobacterium sp. pUA109. Next base: position 120,536 of record NZ_JBGGKS010000002.1, read on the forward strand.
TGCTCGCCGACGGGCGCCCGCCGGGCAGCCGCTGCCTGATCGGGTCGGTCAAAACCAACATCGGTCACCTGGAGGCGGCCGCCGGCATCGCCGGGCTGATCAAAACGGCGCTGGCTCTGCGGCACCGACACATCCCGCCCAGCCTGAACTTCACCACCCCCAACCCGCACATCCCGTTCGGCGCGTTGGCGCTGGACGTGGCGCACACGCTGACCCCGTGGCCCGACACCGGGGCCCGGGCGGTGGCCGGGGTCAGCGCGTTCGGCTTCGGCGGCACCAACGCGCACGCGGTGCTGACCGAGGCCCCGCACGTGCGCGATACCGCGCCCGACGCCGCAACCGGTCGCGTTGAGCTGCTGCCGATTTCGGCGCGCACCCCCGAGGCGCTGGAGGCGTTGGTCGGCGACTACGAGCTGGCGCTGATGACCGGAACCCCGCTGCGCGATCTGTGCTACACCGCCGGTGCGCGCCGCGACCACCACGAGCACCGGGTGTGCGTGGTCGGCGAGTCGCCCGCCGCGCTGTTCGAGGCGCTGGCCGGCTACCGGCAAGACCAGCCGCGGCCCGGGCTGTCGCGGGGACGCTGCCAACCCGGGCACGCCCCGTCGGTGATCTTCGTGTTCTCCGGGCAGGGTTCACAGTGGCTCGGCATGGGCCGGCGGCTGCAGCAGGAAGAACCGGTGTTCCGGGACGCCCTGGCCGCCTGCGATGCCGCCCTGACCCCGCACCTGGGCGCCTTGACCGCCGGACACGACGGTTCCGGGCTCACCGGCATCGACCGGATCCAGCCGGCGATCTTCGCCATCCAGGTGGCGCTGGCCGCGCTGTGGCGTTCGTGGGGGGTGCAGCCGGCCACGGTGATCGGGCACAGCATGGGCGAAGTCGCCGCCGCCCACGTCGCCGGGGCGCTGAGCCTCGACGACGCCGCCCGGGTGATCTGCGCCCGCGGGGCGCTGTTGCACCGGATGCGCGGTGCCGGCGCGATGATGGTGGCCGAGGTCAGCGTCGCCGACGCCCAGCAGCTCATCGCCGGCCGGGAGCCCCAGGTCGCGATCGCCGCGAGCAACAGCTGCCGCTCCACGGTGCTGTCCGGGGATCGCGCCGTGTTGGCCGAGTTGATGACCGTACTGCAGCAGCGGGACCGGTTCTGCCGCTTCATCGATGTCGATGCGGCCTCCCACCACCCGCAGCTGCAGGCGCTGGCCGGCGAGCTGCGCGACAGGCTCGCCGGGCTGCAACCGAGCGCGCCCCGGGTGCCGTTCTACTCCGCGGTGACCGGCGACGCGTTGGGCCAGCGGCTGCTCGACGCCGACTACTGGGTCGCGAATCTGTGTGCACCGGTGCGTTTTTCCCCGGCGATGCGCCACCTGCTCAACGACGGGCGAGACACCTTCGTCGAGATCAGCCCGCACCCCATCCTGGTGACCGCGGCGAGGGAGGACGCCGAGGAGCTGGGCCGGCCGGCCACCGTGCTGGCGTCGATGCGCCGCGACGACGACGGGCGCGCCACCGCGCTGGCCTCGCTGGCCGCCCTGTACACGCGGGGCCTGCCGGTGGCCTGGGAGCGGCTCTACCCCGACGGCGGGCGCTGCATCCCCGCGCCGACCTACCGGTGGCAGCGCAGCCGGTCCTGGCTGGACGCCGCGCCGATCACCGCCGCGGCCGACGGCTCCGACGCCGTGGTGTGGCGGGGTCCGCTGCGCTCGGCGGTGCACCCGGGCACGGTGCTGGCCGAGGTCGACCTGGGCACCGAGCCGCTGGCGAAACCGGCCGAGGAGCTGCTGACCGAGCTGGCGTTGACCGGGGCCGCAAAGGTTTTCGGTCCAGAACCGCGCGCGCTGCGCGAGCTCAGCGTGCACCGGCCGCTGGGGCCGGCGCCGGCCACCGTGCAGCTGGTCTGGCACGACCGCCGGTCCTTCGAGTGCTACCGCGCCGAATCCGACGGGTCGTGGACGCTGTTGGCCGGCGGCAGGCTCGATGCCGGCGCCGCCCGAGCGCTGCCGGCGCGCCTGCGCGACACCCTGCACCAGCTGCGCTGGCAGCCGACCTCCATCCCCGCCGACGGTGACACGCCCAACCACGCCCGCACACCCGGGACCTGGCTGCTGTTCAGCGACGGGGGGTCCGCCGCGGACACCCTGCGCGATCACCTCGAATCGCAGGCGCAGTCCTGCGTGGTGATCGAGGCCGACGTCGGCCTCGACCGGCTGCAACGCCTCGGCCCGGACACCTACCGGCTCAACCCGACCCGGCCCGAACATTTTCACCAGCTGCTGACCGACGCCGTCGGGCACGACCGGGCGCCGTGCCGCGGGGTGGTGCACCTGTGGAGCCTGCTGGCCGCGGCGCCGGACACCATCGACGCTGCGGCGCTGGAGGCCGCCACCAGCCTGGGGTCGCTGAGTGTGCTGCACCTGGTGCAGGCGGTGACGACCGCCGGCTGGCCAGACCCGCCGCGGCTGTGGCTGGTGACCCGCGGGGCCCAACACCTCGACACCGACACCGCGCCGGTATCCGTTGCGCAGGCACCGGTGTGGGGCCTGGCCCGCAGCATCAACCACGAGCACCCCGAGCTGCGCTGCGCCCGGGTCGACCTGTCGGTGGGCGGTGGCCCCGAAGAACTGCGCGCGCTGTTCTGCGAGCTTCGCGCCGATGGCCCCGAGACCGACGTGGCGCTGCGCGGCTACCGCCGCTACGTCGCGCGACTGACCCGCGACGACGCCACCCCACCCAGCGACCGCGTCGAGATCCGCGCGGACGGCAGCTATCTGATCACCGGTGGGCTCGGCGCGCTGGGGCTGCAGCTGGCCGGGTGGCTGGTCGAACATGGGGCGCGGCATCTGGTTTTGATGGGGCGCAGCGGCGCCTCGGAGTCCGCGCAGGCGACGGTGCAGCAGTTGCGGGCCCACGGCGCCGACGTGCACCTCGTGCGCGGCGATGTCACCCGCGCGCAGGATGTCGCGGCCGCACTGGATCGCATCGCGGCGTCGATGCCGCCGCTGCGCGGGGTGCTGCATGCCGCCGGCACCGTCGACGACGCGCTGGTGGCCTACCTCGACGAGCGGCAGCTGCGGGGCGTGCTGGCACCCAAGGTGAAGGGCGCGTGGCATCTGCATGCGCTGACCCGCGACGCGCCGCTGGACTTTTTCGTGCTGTTTTCCTCGGCGGCGTCGGTGCTGGGTTCCCCGGGTGCGGCCAACTACGGGGCGGCCAACGCGTTTTTGGACGCGCTGGCGTGGCAGCGCCGCACCGAAGGCAAGCCGGCGTTGAGCGTCAACTGGGGGCCGTGGGCCGGGCTCGGGTTTTTCACCCGGTCCGAGCTGCACCGCCACTTCGATCACTACGGGGTGGCCGCCATGGCGGCCGAGGACTGTCTGCGGGTGTTGGCATCGCTGCTGACGTGCCGTGCCGCCCAGGTGGCCGTGCTCGACGTCGACTGGGCGCGGTGGTGCGCGGGACTGGGTTCGGGCACCCCGCCGCTGCTGAGCCAGGTGTACGCCGCCGATGGCGACGCCGCGGCGGGCGGGCCGGGTCGCGGCCTGGCCGAGGCGCTGCACGGCGCGCCGCCCGAGGAGCGCCAACGGCTGCTGGAGTCCTATCTGCGCGAGTTGACCGCCGCCAAACTGGGTGTGGCCCCATCGGCTTTGGACGTTGCGGCACCGCTGGGCGGTCTGGGCGTGGACTCGCTGATCACCTTGGAGCTGCGCATCCAGATCGAACGCGACCTGGGCGTCGTGGTGCCGGTCGCCCGGCTGCTGGATGGGCCCAGCGTGGCCAGTGTTTCCGGCTGGCTGGCCGAGCAGCTCGCCTCCCCCGCGGCCGCGTCACCGAAATCGACACCAGCGCGGGAAAATGCGAGTACCTCGCCCGCTAGCGTCGATCTCGGCGACGTGGCGGGAGGCGAAGTGGCGGGAGGCGCCCACGAGATCGAGCTGCTCGCCACGGTGCCCGAACTTTCCGATGATGCGGTCGATGACCTGCTGCGGCAGGTCATCGCCGGGAACGAGGGAACCCCATGACCGAGAGCCGCATCGACCTCGCCGGGCTGTCCCCGGACAAGAAACGCGAACTGCTCACCCAGCTGCTATTGGCCAAAGCCCAAAAGTCGGCCACCGCGTATCCGCTGTCGCACGGGCAACGCTCGCTGTGGTTCGTGCACCACCTGGACCCGCACAGCGCCGCCTACACCATCGCCTATGCCGGCCGCATCCGCGGCGAGCTGGATGTGGCGGCGCTGCAGCGCGCCGCCCAGGCCTTGGTGGACCGCCACCCGATGCTGCGCACCACCTACACCGAACGCGACGGGCAACCGGTGCAGCTGGTGCACCCGCACTGGCCGGTGCGGGTGGCCTGCCACCGCCTCGACGACGAGGCCGAGCTGCAGCACTGGATCCACACCGAAACCGATCGGCCCTTCGACCTCACCACCGGCCCGCTTTTGCGGTTTACGCTGCTGCAGCGCGGCGCCGACGAGCACGTGCTGCTGCTCGCGGTGCACCACATCGCCGTCGACTTCTGGTCCATCGACGTCATCCTCGACGAGCTGCGGTTGCTGTATGCCGCCGAACACGGCGCCACCCCACCCCCGCCGCCGGCCGAACGCTACGTCGACCACGCCGAGAACCAGGCCCGCCTGCTGGACGGGCCCGACGGGGAACGGCTCTGGGATTACTGGCGCCAACAGTTGGCCGGCGAGCTGCCGGTGCTGGCGTTGCCGACCGACCGGCCCCGCCCGGCGGTGCAGACCTATGCCGGTGCGCTGCACCGCTTCCGCATCGACGCCCAGGTCGCCGCCGGGCTCAAACGGGTCGGCCGGGCCGCCGGCGCCACCCCCTACATGACGCTGCTGGCGGCGTATGCGGTGTTGCTGCAGCGCTACAGCGGCCAAGACGACGTGCTCATCGGTTCCCCGTTCGCGTGCCGGGACCGGGCCGGATTGACCGGTGTGGTGGGCTATCTCGCCAATCCGGTGGCGCTGCGGGTGGACCTGGGCCACGACCCGTCGTTCACCGCGCTGCTGGGCCGGGTCAAAGACACCGTGCTGGGCGCCCTGGCTTACCAGGACTATCCGCTGCCGCTGCTGGTGCAGCGTCTCCAGCCCACCCGGGATGCCGGGCGCACCCCGGTGTTTCAGGTGTCGTTCGCCTGGGAGCAGACCCGCCGCTTTTCCGAGGACGCGACCGCGTTGCCGCTACAGACGCTGCACATCGGGCAGGGCGGCGCCCCGTTCGAAGTGACCATGCAGGTCGGCGAACACGGCGACGGCCTCGAGGCCGCCCTGCAGTACAACACCGACCTGTTCGACGCCGCCACGATCGAGCGGATGGCCGCACACTTCGCGACCCTGCTGGCCGGTATCGCCGCCGACCCAGACCGGCCGCTGTCGCGGCTGCCGCTGCTGACCGCGGCCGAACGCGACCAGCTGCAGGCGTGGAACCGCACCGACGTCGATTACTCCGAGGCCCCGGAGTGCCTGCACGAGATGGTGGCCGCGACCGCGCGCCGCAGCCCCGACGCCGTCGCGGTGACCGGCGCCGGCCAAGACCTCAGCTACGCCGAGCTGGAGCGGCGGGCCAACGGGCTGGCCCACCGGCTGCGGCGGCTGGGGGTGGGCCCCGAGGTGGTGGTGCCGGTGCTGCTGGAGCGCAGCGCGGATCTGGTCGTCGCGCTGCTGGCGGTGCTCAAGGCCGGCGGCGCGTTCCTGCCGCTGGATCCGGCCCAGCCCACCGGGCGGATGGCCGCCATGCTGGCCGACGTGCCCGACGCGCCGGTCTGCCTCACCCACCAGCGGCATCTGGGCCAGGTGCCCACCGGTTTCACCGGTCAGCGGCTGTGCCTGGACCGGCCGTCGACGAACCCGGACCCCGACACGGCCCCCGACGCCGGCGCCACCGCCGACACCCTGGCCTACGTCGTCTACACCTCCGGGTCCACCGGCGCCCCCAAGGGGGCGCTGAACACCCACGCCGGGATCCGCAACCGGCTGCTGTGGATGCAAGACACCTACCGGCTCACCGGTGACGACCGGGTGCTGCACAAGACCCCGATCGGGTTCGATCCGGCGATCTGGGAGATCTTTTGGCCGCTGAGCACCGGCGCGCGGGTGGTGCTGGCCAAACCCGAGGGCCACAAGGACCCCACGTACCTGGTGTCGACGATCGCCGAATACGGCGTCACCACCCTGCATTTCGTGCCGTCGATGCTGCGCCGGTTCCTCGCCGAACCCGGGGCGGCCGCCGCGACCAGCGGGCTGCGCCGAGTGTTCTGCAGCGGCGAGGTGCTGTCCCCGGAGGTGCGCGACGCGTTTTTCGCCGGCTGCGGCGCCGACCTGCACAACCTGTACGGCCCCACCGAGGCCGCCATCGACGTCACCGCATACCGCTGTGCGCGCGGGGATTCCGGTCCGGTGCCGATCGGTCGCCCGATCGCCAACACCCGCATCCACCTGCTCGACGCGCAGCGCCAACCGGTGCCGGTCGGGGTGGTCGGTGAGCTGTTCATCGGCGGGGTCGCGGTGGGGCGCGGCTACCTCAACCGGCCCGAGGCGACCGCGGCCAGCTTCGTCGCCGACCCGTTCACCGCCACCCCCGGCCAACTGCTGTACCGCACCGGCGATTTGGCCCGGTATCGGCCCGACGGCAACATCGAATACCTGGGGCGTCGGGACAATCAGGTGAAAATCCACGGCTTCCGCATCGAACCCGGCGAGGTGGAGGCCGCGCTGGCCCGACACCCCGCGGTCGCCGAGAACGCGGTGGTGGCGGGCGACCGCGCCCTGCTGATCGCCCACCTGGTGATCGCCGACGGCGCCCAGGCGCCGTCGACCGCGGAGTTGCGCCGCTTCCTGCTGGAGTGGCTGCCGGCCGCGATGGTGCCGGCGGTTTTCCACATCACCGAGGCGCTGCCACTGACCGCCAGCGGCAAGGTGGACCGGCGCGCCCTGCGGGACGCCCAGGCCGCGCCGCACCGGCCGCAGCCGACGTTTGTCGCCGCGCGCACCCGCACCGAGCAGGTGCTGGCCGAGATCTGGTGTGCGGTACTGGAGGTGGACCGGGTCGGGGTCGACGACGACTTTTTCGCGCTCGGCGGCGCCTCCAGCCAGGCCCTGGAGGTCGCGCTGCGCGCCAACGACGCCGGGCTGGCCCTGCAACCACAGGCGATGTTCGTCTACGGCACCGTCGCCGCGCTGGCCGCCGAATACGGTCCCATCCCCGACGACCCCACCCCGGGCCCACCCGCACCGACCGCGTCGGCCGACGCCGCCGGCCACGCCCCGGCGCCGGTCACCAGGCCGCGGCCCACCCACAACACGGTGATCGAAAGCCTCGGGGTGTACCTGCCGGAGCGGGCGGTGTCGACCGCGGCGGTGCTGGCCGGATGCGTCAACGAGGTCGGCATCCCACTGGAACGCCTGACCGGCATCAAGCATCGGCGGATGGTCGGCGACGGCGAATACTCCATCGACTTGGCCCGCAACGCCGCCACCGACTGTCTGTCCCGGTCCAGCTACGCCCCGGCCGACATCGACCTGGTGATCGCCTGCAACATTTCCCGCTGCGACGGGCCGGGGCCGGCGTTTTCCTTCGAGCCCAGCACCGCGGCGCGGCTGCGCGCCCAGTGCGGCCTGGACAACGCGGTGTGTTTCGACATCAACAATGCGTGTGCGGGGATGTTCACCGGCATCACCGTGGCCGACGCGTTCCTGCAGGCCGGGCTGGCCCGGTGCGCGCTGGTGGTCAGCGGCGAATACATCAGCCACCTCACCGATACCGCCCAGCACGAGATCGACGGGCCGATGGATCCGCGGCTGGCCTGCCTGACCCTCGGCGACGCCGGCGCGGCGGTGGTGTTGGAGCGCGGAGCCAACGACCGGGTCGGCTTCCACGACATCGATATGGCCACGTTGAGCCGGTACGCCACGCTGTGCGTCGCGAAAGCCACCGACGGCGGGGCCATCATGCTGGCGGACTCGGTCGCGCAGACCGCGATCGCGGTCAAACATTCGGTGCCGTATGTGGCCGCCGTGATGCGCCGGCACGGGTGGCGCCCGGAAACCTGTGATCACCTGGTGCTGCACCAAACCTCGGCGGCCTCCATCAACGACGCCATCACCGCCGTCAACCGGGTGTTCGGTGCGGACGCGATGCACCGCGGCAACACCATCGACAACCTGGCCGAGCGGGGAAACACCGCCACCACAACACATTTCGTGGCGCTGGCCGACCAGATCCGCGGCAACCGGATCAACTCCGGGGACAACGTGGTCTTTGCGATCACCGGCTCCGGGCAGACCGTGGGCACCGCGTTGTACACCTTCGACGACCTGCCCGACCGGATGCGTCGACCGACCAGCACCCGTTCCGGTGGCCGCACCGCCGGTCCCCGCAGGGACATTCCGGCGGCGCCGCGGGTCCGCATCGCCGGCGTCGGGATCGCCCCAGCCGCAGGGTCGGCGCCGCCGAGCTCGGTCCAGCTCGCCGTGCAGGCGGGGGCGGCGTGCCTGGCGCGCAGCGGCCTGGAACCCAGCGCGGTCGGCCTGCTGATCCACGCCGGCATCTACCGCGACGACTTCCTGTCCGAGCCGGCGGTGGCCGCGCTGGTCGCCGGTGAACTCGGCATCAACACCGAGGTGCAATCCCCCGACGCCACCAAGACGCTGGCGTTCGACGTGCTCAACGGCGCGGTCGGCTTCCTCAACGCCTGCCACGTCGCCGCGTCCATGATCGGGGCGGACAAGGCCGGCCACGCACTGGTGCTGGCCTCCGAGATCGAAAACAACACCCCCGAAAGCGGCTATCCGCGGCACGGCATCAGCCAGACCGGCTCGGCGCTGCTGCTTTGCCCCAGCGACGGCGCCGAGGGGTTCGGCCGGTTCGTGTTCGGCCACCACCCCGAATACGCCGGCGCGCTGAGCACCTACACCCAGCAACACCAGGGCCGCACCTGGCTGCGCATCGACCGCGACCCCGACCTGGCGGCCGTCTACCTGGGCTGCCTGCGCTCGGCGGTCAAGGAACTGCTGATCGCCGAGGGACTCGATCCCGCCGACATCGCGCTGGTGTTCCCGCCGCACCTGCCGCGGCCGGCGTTGGCGGACCTGGCCGCCTCGATCGGCATCCCGGAGTCCCGGTTCGTCGCCCTCGAGTCCGCCACCGACCCGTTCACGTCGTCGCTGCCGTACGGCCTTGAGCAGGCCCGCCGGCGCGGGCTGACCCGCCCGGGTGACATCGCGCTGATCCTCACCGTCGGCTCCGGGGTCGAGGTGGGCTGCGCCACCTACCGGTTCTGATGGCGATGCGGGCGCTGGTCACCGGCGGAACCGGGTTCGTGGGGTCGAATCTGGTGGCCGCCTTGATCGAACGCGGCATCCGGGTGCGGGTGCTGCGCCGCCCCACCTCGTCGCCGGCGGCGCTGGCCGGCTTGGACTATGAGACCCGGCTCGGTGACGTCCTGGACGAGGTGGACGCGCTGGCCGCCGCGATGGACGGCTGCGACTGGGTGTTTCACAGCGCCGCGATCGCGGACTATTGGCGCTACCGGCGGCGGGATCGGCTCTACCGCACCAATGTGACGGGCACCCGCCGGGTGGCCGAGGCCGCGCTGCGCGCCGGCGTGCGGCGCTTGGTGTTCACCAGCTCGCTTGCCGCACTGGGGATCCCAGCACCCGGGCGGGCCCTCACCGAAGCCGACCGGTTCAATCTGCGCCCGGGCCAGTTCCCGTACGGGCACAGCAAGTATCTGGCCGAGGAACAGCTGCGCACCGTGGTCGCCGCCGGTTTGCCGGCGGTGACCGTCAACCCGTCGGTGGTCATCGGGCCGCGCGACGTCAACCGCATCGCCGCCGCGATGGTGGTGCAGGCCGCGCGCGGCCGGTTGCGGTTCGCCGCGCCCGGCGGCACCAATTTCGTGTCGGTCGCCGACGTAGTGGCCGGCCACATCGCCGCCGCCGAACGCGGCCGCGTCGGGGAGCGCTACCTGCTGGTCGGTGAGAACCTCAGCTTCCGAGCGGCTTTCGGCACCGTGTGCGACGTCGTCGGCCGGCCCGGGCCGGCGGTGGTGCTGCCGCGGTGGACCATCCCGGTGGCCGCCGCCGCGGTGGGCGCGGCGCGCATCGTGGTCGGTCCCCGACTGCCGATCGACGAAAACCAGATGCGGCTGTCCGCCTGCGGTATCTACGCCGACGGCACCAAGGCCCGCACCGAGCTGGGGGTGCCGCTCACGCCGTTTCGTGCGGCCGTCCAAAGCGCCTACGACTGGTATCGCGACAACGGGTACCTGACCGCTTAATCCCCGCTGCCGGACGCGGGTTCGATGTTGTGGTTGAGCGCGAACCGGTTGTCCGGGTCGAGGCGGGCCTTCAACCGGGCCAACCGCGCGTAGCTGGCGTCACCGAAGCTGGCCCGGATCCGTTCTTGGCCTTCATCGCCGACGAAATTCAGGTATGCGCCGGCCGGACCGAGCGGGCGCAGCACCTCGTAGGCTTGACCGGCCCACGCCGTGCAGCGTTGGGTGTCGGCGGGGTCGGTCCAGGTCGTCATCAGGTGAATGATGTAGGGGTGGTGGCGGGCGCCGACGGCGGTGGCCTCCGGGGCGACACGGCCGGGGAAACCGCCGAGCCGGATCAGGTGCAGCCGGGTCTCGGCGGTGGGGCGGGCCCGGCCGAGCAGGGCGATGCGCCGGATCGCCTCGTCGGATAATTCGGTGAGATACAGCGACTTCCAGTAATTGAGCCAACCGGATTGCGCGGTGTGGTCGATGGCCTGCTGCCACATCGGGTAGCTCACCTGCTGCTGCACCGCCGCCACCGGCGCGGCGCCCGCGTCGGCGACGTCGAGCAGCGCCGCCAGATCGGCCCGGCCGGTGCCGTCGGTCGAGCAGCCCAGGATGGTGACCAGGCGGCGTCCCGCGCTGCTGTCGGTCGACAAGTCGAGGATGGCGGCCAGGTGGTCGGGGGCGTCGTCCATGCGGGTGCGGAAATGTCGCAGGACGGCCTCGGCCGCGGCCTCGTCGTAGCTGCGCACCCCGACCAGAAGGTCGTCAATCGGATGCAGGCGCAGCACAAACTGGGCGACGACGCCGAAGTTGCCGCCGCCGCCACGCAGCCCCCACAGCACCTCGGGGTGCTGCGACTCGCTGACCGACAGCACCTCCCCGCTCGCCACCACCAGGTCGGCGCCGATCAGGTTGTCGCAGGTCAGCCCGTAGGCGCGGGATAGCCAGCCGATGCCGCCGCCGAGGGTGAACCCCGCCACCCCGGTGGTGGACACCACCCCGCCGGGGCAGGCCAGGCCGTACCTGGCGGTGGCTTGGTCCACGTCGCCCCAGGTCGCGCCGGGCCCAACCACCGCGATCCGGCGCTCGGGGTCCACCCGCACCTCGCGCATCAGGGACAGGTCGATGACGACACCGCCGTCGGTGGAGCAGTGCCCGGCCACGCTGTGCCCGCCGCCGCGCACCGCGATCTCGGCCCCGGATTCGACGGCGTAGCGCACCGCGGCGACGATGTCGGCCCGGGAACGGCACAAAAGCAATGCCCGGGGCCGTTTATCGATGAGCCCGTTGAAGACCTGCCGCAGCCGCTCGTAGTCGGCGGTGCCGGGGTATACCGCGTCACCGGCGAAACCGGGCACGGTGGGGGCATCCAGGGGCATCGGGGTCTCCGGGTTCTCTCGCGGGACTGCCCGCGTCAGGCGGCCGCCAGCCAGACCAAACGATCATAGGCACACGCCGGCCACACCGACCGGGCCCGTGGATCGCGCTCTCGCCGCCCGCGCCGCACGGCATAGGGTGGCCGACGTGGCGGAAACGTTCGAGGCGGCGACGACCCTGGAAACACTTCTCACCGAACACGGTCCCCTGCGCAAGGACGATCTCGCCGAGCTGCTGCGGGAGGCCGGCGTGCCCGATCCCGACACCGTGCTGCGCGGCGAACAGTTCGAACTGCACTGCCCGGTGGGTGAATTGGTCGACGAGCGGTTCGTGTGGCTGCCGGCGCTGCTGGCCGGCCGGGTGTTCACCCACCGGCTCGGCGCCGACGAACTGGCCCACGACCTGCTGCTGACGACCCCGGACCTGGACCCGATCACCGCGCTGTGCATGCGGGAGCCCTACCAGCGGCTGGCCGACGGGGCGCCGGTGCAGTTCGCGGTCGCCGACTATGACGACGAGCTGTTCGAGGAGCGTGGTATCCCGCTCGAACTGCTCTACGCCGGCTCGCCGGCGCTGCTGCTGGAGCCGGGCACGCTGGCGGCGCTGGGCGTCGGCGTGGACGATCTGGTCGGGCTGCGGCTGTCCGCGGACGGTCTGGTCGTGGAGCCGGTCGCCGGGGTCGGCGACGGGGCGACGGCCGGCGCACGGCTGGCCGCGACGCTGGAGCCCGACGAGTCGGAATTCTTCGACGCCGCGACCTGGACGGCGTGCCAGGAAGACCCGGCGTTGTTCACCGAGCCGCTGCCGCCGCTGAGCGAAATCGCCGACGGCTGCGGTCTGGCCCGCCGCGAGGCGTGGCTGGCGCCCGCCGGGTTCGACTTCGGCCGCGAGAGTGTGGCGCGTGACTGCGCGCGGCTGGCCGAGCAGCACGATCTCGACGAGGACGACGCGGTCGTGCTGTACGCGCTGCTCCGCGTGTACGACAACATGGAGCGGGAGCTGGTGGCAACCGACGCCGAGGAGGCCGAGCCGCTGGCCGCACCGGACGGGGGCGGCGCGGATCCCGACGCCGACGCGGCCCCGGATCTGCTCAGCGAACTGGGCGCCACGCTCGTCGACCCGCGGCTGGCGGCGGCGCTGGCGGAGGAGACGGACGGCTCCGGTGCGCTGGGGAGGTTCGCGGAGGTCTTGGAAGCCAAGGTTCCGGCCGCGGCCAGGGTGGCGTGCCGCTGGTTGCGCGCGGTGGCGTTGGAGCGCACCGGTGACATCGCCGCCGCCGAACGTGAGCTGCTGGCGGCCGAGGCGATGGACGTCGACTGGCCGCTGCCGCTGCTGGACTTGGCCCGGTTCGCCTCCGACCGCGGCGACGCCGAACACGGGTTGGCGTTACTGCACCGCGCCGAGGCGCCGCCCGATCACCCGCTCGTGGAGCTGTTGCAGCGGTACCGGGTTGAGCCGCGCGGCGATCTGGGCCGCAACGAGCCGTGCTGGTGCGGGTCGGGCCGCAAGTACAAGAAGTGTCATCTCGGGCACGAGCAGCTGCCGCTGTCCGAGCGGGTGGCCTGGCTGTACGCCAAGGCAAGCCAGCACGCGCGGCTGGGCGGCTGGGATGAGCTGCTGATGGCGGTGGCCTACGAACGCGCCCGCCACGCCGACCCCGAGGACACCATCACCGACGCGCTGCTCGACGCCCTGGCCGATCCGCTGGTGATCGACGCGGTGTTGTTCGAGGGCGGCGCGTTCGCGGAGTTCCTCGCGGTGCGGGGGTCGCTGCTACCCGATGACGAGCGGGCGCTGGCGGAGCAATGGGTGCAGGTGGAGCGGTCGGTCTTCGAGATCGAGCGGGTCACCGGCGCGAGTGTTCGGGTGCGCGACGTGCGCACCGGGAATACCCACGAGGTGCAGCGCCCCGTCGGCCGCCGGGTCAAAGCCGGGCAGCTGGTCTGCACCCGAGTGGTGCCCGCCGGCGGGGACGCCATGGTGTGGCTCGGTGGGCTGGAACCCGTTGACCCGGATGACCGCGATGCGCTGATCGCGCTGCTGGACAACGAACCCGATGCGGCGAGGCTGGTGGCGGAGCTGAGCGGCTAGCCTCATCCGCCACATCCGTACCGAATCTCGACCATGACCCGCTGCTGAAATACGGTGGCGCATCCGATACCACCCCGCGGGGCCGCCGCCCGCACCGGCCGCGCAGTATCACCGGTGCTATCCAATTCGGGAAGGTCACATGCCTTCTGACTGACGGCGCCCGCGGGCCGCGCGGCCGGCCCAGACCCGGCCACCGGAACTGAATTGCCCACGTCGGAACTATCAACGCTAGGCTTTCCCCGTGGAGTCGGAGAATTTCAACGAATGCCTCCGAGAACTCCGTGACGTCCGCCGAGCCACCGTCGCCAGCTTTAACGCCCTTCGCGCGGACATCAACGCCCTTCGCGCGGAGATGAACGCGGGGTTCGGGCGCGTTGACGGCTGGTTTGGCGAAATGCACACCAGATTCGATGAACTGCTGGCCGGTCAACAACACATCGTGGAACTCATCCCGCGTCTGCGCGCGCGTCGGTAGATCAGCGCCGCCCGGCGGCGATTTCCAGACCCGACGCTCAGAACACCAACTGGCGGGGCAGCACCGTGGCCGTCGGGCCCCGGTAGGGGTCCAGGTGCGGCGTCCGGGAGGCGACCGGGCGCAGCCGGTCGTTCATCGTGGTCGCCCCGATGTAGCGTTCGAAGATCCGCCAGCCGTGCTCGGCGCGGCGCAGCCGATCGGTCATGGCCGAGTACACCCAGATCCCGGGCAGGTCCTCGGGGGGCTGCTGCACCTGGCCGGTGACCATGCTCGACGCCGGCTCCGTCGAGTAGCGGACCAGCAGGTTGTGGTAGCGGACAACCAGCCCGTCCTCGTCGGCGTCGACGATCGGGTTGGTCGCGATCCGGCTGACCCCGGGCCCGCTGTACGGGTAGGCCTGCTGGAAGAAGCGCCGGATTTCGGTCTGGCCGTGCACGATGCCCTGGGTGTGGAAGATGGTGCTGTCCGGTAGGAAGGCGCCGACCATCGCGTCGATCTCGTAGGCGTCGTACAGCAAGTTGACCCGGTTGATGAAATCAATCGCGGTGCTGCGGTCGGTGACGTCGACGGTGCTGTCGAGCTTGATCGCGGGCAAGCTGGTCATGGACTACCCCTTCCCGTTGGTGGCGCGTTCTTTTTACAGCCTAAACGATCTTGGTTCACCTGTCGTTCACCTAAAGGTGGGCCGCAGTTAACTCACAGCCAGGTGACAGGAGCGCATGGCCGGCGCGCAGCGCGGTTCCGGCGCCCCGCGGCGGCGCATGATGGAAGGGTGCGGATCGGAGTCGGAATCTCCACCGCGCCGAACGCACGACAGGCCGCGGTGGAGGCAGCAACGCAGGCGCGCGACGCGCTCGCCGGCGCGGCGCCGTCGCTGGCCGTGCTGGTCGCCTCGCGCGCCCACACCGCCCAGGCCGACGAGGTGCTGGCCGCCGTGCACGAGATCGCCGCGCCGCCCGCGCTGATCGGCTGCGTCGCCCAGGCGGTCATCGCCGGGCGCCGTGAGATCGAGCACGGGCCTGCGATCGCGGTGTGGCTGGCGGCCGGTCTGACCGCCGAGACGTTCCAGCTGGACTTCGTCCGCACCGAGGCCGGCGGCCTGATCACCGGATATCGGTTCGACCGCGACACCCCCGATCTGCACCTGCTGCTGCCCGACCCGTACACCTTCCCCGCCGAGCTGCTCATCGACCACCTCAACGACGAGCTGCCGGACACCACCGTGGTGGGCGGGCTGGTCAGCGGCGGCCGCGGTCCGGGCGAGACCCGGCTGTTCCGCGATTACGAGGTGCTGGAGTCCGGGCTGGTCGGGGTGCGGCTGCCCGGCGCGCACGGGGTGCCGATCGTGTCGCAGGGCTGCCGGCCGATCGGGCATCCCTACATCGTCACCGGCGCCGACGGCGCGCTGATCACCGAACTCGGCGGGCGGCCGCCGGTGCAGCGGCTGCGCGAGATCGTCGCGACGCTGCCGCCCGAGGAACAGGAACTGATCAGCGCGGGCCTGCAGGTCGGCATCGTCGTCGACGAGCACCTGGCCTCACCCGGACAGGGCGATTTTTTGATCCGCGGGCTGCTCGGCGTGGACCCCACCGCCGAGGCCATCGAGATCGGCGAGATCGTCGAGGTCGGCGCCACCCTGCAGTTCCAGGTCCGCGACGCGGTGGGCGCCGACAAGGATCTGCGGCACACCCTGGAGCGGGCGGCCGCCGAACTGCCCGGCCGCCCGGCCGGGGCGCTGTTGTTCACCTGCAACGGGCGGGGCCGGCGGATGTTCGGGGTCGCCGACCACGACGCGACCACGATCGATGAGCTGCTGGGCGGGATTCCGCTGGCCGGGTTCTTCGCCGCCGGCGAGATCGGCCCGATCGCCGGCCACAACGCGCTGCACGGGTTCACCGCCTCGCTGGCGCTGTTCGTCGACTGAGCCGCCGTCTTAGTGCGGGACGAAGCTGTCGGCGTCGGCGGCCGACCAGTCCGCCAGCCACGATTCGGGCGGCTCGACGAGCAACTGGCCGGGCGATAGCCACTCGTACAGTTCGGCGTAGGACTGCACGATCGACGGCGCGACGCGCTTGCGCAGCATCCGCGGGGACAGCTCCTGCGGGCCGTGCGCGCCCAGCGAGGCGATCATCTGCATGGCCTGATGCACGGTGGCCTGCTGGTAGCGCTGCACCCGCAGGCTCTTGTCGGCGATGTTGAGTGCCCGCGCCCGCTTGGGGTCTTGGGTGGCCACCCCGACCGGGCAGGTGTTGGTGTGGCAGCGCTGGGCCTGGATGCAGCCGACGGCCATCATCATGGCGCGCGCGGCGTTGGTGTAGTCCGCACCCTGGATCAGGCGTTTGACGACGTCGGTGGCGCCGGCCACCTTGCCGCTGGCGCCCAGTTTGATCCGGTCCCGCAGCCCGGTGCCGACCAGCGCGTTGTGCACGGTCATCAACCCGTCGGTCAGCGGCACCCCGACGTGGTCTTCGTATTCCAGCGGCGCGGCCGCGGTGCCGCCCTCGGCGCCGTCGACGATGATGAAATCCGGGGCGGTGCCCTCGGCCAGCATCGCCTTGCAGATCGCCAGGACGTCGGTGCGGGTGCCGACGCACAGTTTGAACCCGGTGGGTTTGCCGTCGGCGAGTTCACGCATTTCGGCGATGAACCGGATCAGCTCGCGGGGGGTGGAAAACACCGAATGGTAGGCGGGGCTGACGCACTTTTGGCCGGCCGGAACCCCGCGGTAACGGGCGATCTCGGCGCTGACTTTCGGCGCCGGCAACACCCCGCCCAGGCCGGGTTTGGCGCCCTGGCTGAGTTTGAGCGACAGGCATTTGACGTGCGGGTGGGCGGCCTTGTCGGCGAACTTGTGCGGGTCGAAGTGGCCGTCGGCGGTGCGGGCGCCGAAGTAGCCCGAGCCGATCTCCCAGACCAGGTCTCCCCCGTTTTCCAGGTGATACGGGGTCAGCCCGCCCTCCCCGGTGTCATGGGCGAACCCGCCGAGTGCCGCGCCCTTGTTCAGCGCGCGAATCGCATTGGCCGACAACGCCCCGAAGCTCATCGCCGACACGTTCAGCAGCGCCATCGAGTACGGCCGGGTGCAGTCCGGCCCGCCGACCAGCACCCGCGGCGGCTGCTCGGGCAGCGGCACCGGCGCCACCGACTGCGCCAGGTATTCGTAGCCGACCTCGTCGATGTCGCGTTCGGTGCCGAAGGCCTGCTCGGCGTGCACCCCCTTGGCGCGTTCGTAGATGATCGAGCGCCGCGACCGGTCGTAGGGGCGCCCGTCGTAGTCGCGTTCGATGAAGTACTGCTGCAGCTCGGGCCGCAGCGCCTCCATCAGATACCGCAGGTGCCCCAGCACCGGGTAGTTGCGCAGCACCGAATGCCGCGGCTGGACAAGGTCATAGAGCCCAACGGCGAACAGCAGCGCGGCCGGGGCGGCCAGCGCCAGCCAGGCCGGCGAGGTGAGCGCGGCGGCCACCCCGGCGAGCAGCGCGACGACGCCGAGGGCGGCAAAGGTGAGGAACCTGTACATGGGTCCTCCGCACACTACCGGGTGGCATCACGCCCGCCGGCGCGCATCGCGGCGCGCCCCGGTGCCGTGAACCCGCTTGATCTCATGCGTCACATCCGCACCGGCCAGGTGGCATAGACCTTTGCCGAAATACGATGGCGCCAGCGATATCAGGGCGCTCCAACCACGCTGTGCTATCGCATGCGCTATCCGTTTTCGGAAGGCACACATTCCTCCCCCAGATGCTGGTGAGGCTGGTGTGATTCAGCGGGATACGCTGCGACCGTCTGGCGGCCGACATGGAATGAGGTGACGCAGTTCCGGGACCGCGGCGCGGGCGTAGGCTGCCGGCATGCCGCCGGAGAACCTTGAGGCCCGCGTCTCGGCGCTGGAGACCCAAGTGCGGGACCTCGCCGGGCAGGTGCGCGCCACCAAACAGGACGCCGCCGCTGCCCGAGTACTGGCCGGCGCCGCCGACCGCGACGTCACCGAGATCCGGGGCGAACTCCGCGACTTCCGACAGGCCACCACCCTGAGCTTCAACGCGCTGCGCCAGGACATGCTCGACCTGCGCCAGGACATGAACGATGGTTTTCGGCGGGTCGACGAGAAGTTCGCACGGGTCGACGACAAGTTCGCCCTGGTCGACAACGGCTTCGCCGAAATGCGGGCGAAGTTCGACGTGACCGCCGCCGGGCAGCAGCGCATCGTCGAGTTGATTCAAACCGTCATCGACGCGCAAGGCGACAAAGGCTCGACCTGAGCGGTCACGGGAGCTGGCTAAACACCGGCAGCACCCGGTAGCGGACCCGGAAGCTGGCGTGCTGGTAGCGCCCGCCGACCTCGCCGTCGTGGGCCAGCGCGGTGGGCCCGTCCAGCGCCATGAAGCTGAACTCCGGGACGTGGAACTCGTGATACAGCGGGCTGCGTTCCAGCTGCCCCAGCAGCAGCGCGGTCATCACCCGCAGCTTGCTGAACCGCCGCCCGGTCTCCAGGATCCGCACGTCGATCAGCCCGTCGTCGAGGCGGTTGCGGTACGCGGGGGCGAACCCGGACGGGGCATACGACGAGTTGCCCAGGAAGAACAGGCCGGTCTGCACGGTGGTGTTGTCGTAGCGGATGCGCACCGGCTTTTCGTGCCGCAGCGTCTGCCACATGGCGTAGGCCGCCGCCAACGGTTTGCCGACCTTGTGCTCGAGGCGTTCCCGGGTCTGCACTAGCCGCGGGTAGTCGCCGATGCTGGCGGTGTTGATGACCAGCCGGGAATCGTTGAGGCACACCAGGTCCACGCACGACACCGAGCCCTCCCGGATGGCGCGCACGGTTTTGCCGACCCGGTCACAGCCGATGTCCTTGGCGAAGTGGTTCAACGTGCCGGCCGGGAACACCGCCAGCGGACGGCCGGTGTCCACCGCGACCGCGGCCGCGCACGCCACCGTGCCGTCACCGCCGCCGATGCCCAGCACCTCGGCGCGCGCGGCCGCGTCGCGCAGCACCTGCTCCAGGTCGTCGTCGCCGTCGATTTCGACGATCTCGGCGCGGGGCAGTTCCTCGCGGACCTGGTCGATCACCCGGGCGCCGGTGCCGCTGCCGGCGGCGGGGTTGACCACCAGCACCACCCCGGCGCCGTCCGGGCGTGGCGGGGTGTCGACGTGCAGCGGGTCGGCGCTGGGCAGCCGGCGGTCGACGATCGGCGGCACCAGCCGCCCGCCCAGCCCGGCGATCGCCGCGCCGATCCCGAACCCGGCCAGCACGTCGCCGGGATAGTGCGCGCCGGTCGCCACCCGGGAGAACCCGACCAGGCCGGCCAGCGCCGCCAGCAGCAAACCCAGCGTCGGGTTCTCCAGCCCCACACCGACGGTGAAGGCGGCGGCGCTGGCCGAATGCCCGGACGGCATCGAATACGACGTGGGGTAGCACAGCAGCCGCCGCGCCGCGGGCACCGACCCGAACACCGGCCGCTGGCGCCGCCACACCCGTTTGGCCAGCTGGTTGGTGATCAGGCTGGTCACGCCCAGGCTGAGCACGCCGCGGCCGGCGCCGCGGCGCACCGAGCGGTTGCCGGTCACCGCCATCACCGCGGCGATCGCCAGCCACAGCTTGCTGTGGTCGGCGGCGCGGGTCAGCGCCGGCATGGCGGTGTCCAGGACCGGGCCGTGCGAGGTGGCGACCGCCTCGAACACCTCGGTGTCCAGGGCGCCGAGGCCCGCGGCGATCTGGCGGATTCCGCGCGACGAGTGCGGCAGCTGACGGGGCATGAACGATAACTTAGGTGCTGCGCGGTGGGGCGCGCAGCGATCCGGATCAAGCGAGGGTGCTAGTTCTCAGTCCTCGGCGTGCTGCACCGGGCTGGGAACGGACGATAAAGCTGGTCTCCGGCAACGTATCCGAGGGCGCCGGCGAGCACGGCGAACTTGAGCAGGGCCGCGGCCCGGGCCCGGCGCGCGTGGACACCCACGCGGGTGCGGCTGAGCACCTTCAGCAGCGCGACGCCCTCCACCGCATCGGCGGCGACGGCGACAGCCACCGCGGCGGGCAGGGCGGCCGGGTGGCCGCGGCGTCGACGCGCCCGGTCGACCAGCAGCGCGGTGAGCGCGCCGTAGCTGGTCATATAGCCGAAATCCAGCCACAGCGATAGCTGCGCGGCCCGCTGGCCGGCACGGCCCCACCGGTTCATGATGTCCTCGGCCCGAACGGTGTTGCCGGCCAACTCAAATGAGATGATGCCCGGGCCGCCACCGGCGCGCACGCGTCGTTCCACCGCGAGCATCACCGCGGTGTAGCCGAGGAAGCTTACCGTGGCCGTCGCGAGTCGACGCGCACCGAGCTGCTCGCCCACCATGGCCGCTCCCTCCCGGTCCCGCGAACTCCGCCCAGTGTGCCCGCCCGAGCCGGGCGCTGCGCCCACTCCGCCGCGATCCGTGCCACCACGCCTGCCACGGCCTCCCCGGCCTGGTCTGGACATCCGGCTGGTCAGCTTCGGCAGCGTGCATCCCTCGCTGCGGGCGATCGCCGACCGGTGGGGGTAGATCGATTACGCCGCCTTCGCCGGCTGTGGATGGGGCGACGAGACAAAGTTCGCCAACCGCGGCAGCGGCGTAGGCTGCCGCCATGCCACCGGAGAACCTCGAGTCCCGTGTCACCCAGCTCGAGGGGCAGGTGCGCGAGTTGCGCGGTCGGGTACGCGCCAGTGAGCGCGACGCGGCGGCTGCCCGGGTGCTCGCGGGCGGAGCTGACCGCGACGTCGGCGAGGTCCGCGACGAGGTCCGGGACTTCCGCACCGCCACAATCGCCAGCTTCAATGCGCTGCGGGAGGACATGATCGACATGCGGCAGGAGATGCGCGCCAAGTTCGACCTGACCGCGGCCGGGCAACAGCGCATCGTCGAGCTGATCCAAACGGTCATCGACGCCCAAGGCGGCAAAGACTCCGCCTGAGCGGTCCCGCCGAGCCCCGATCGTTGTCGGTGCCTGCTGGCAGCATGCCGAGTATCGGGACGGCGAAGGAGCAGCCATGAGTCGGAGACGCGATCAGTCCGGCGGCGGCGGTGGCGCGGCCATCATCGGTGTGCTGTGCCTGATCGGGCTGATCATCAAGTTCATCTGGTGGATCCTGGGCGCGCTCGCCGTCGTTGCCGTAGTCATTCTCGCTAGGGCTCTGATCCGACACCACCGAGCCACCGTCGTGGCCCGCGCGCACCGTCGCGCGCAGATCGCGGCCCGGGCCAACCAACAGCACGCCTGGGTATTACAGGGCGACGACCGCGGCGTCTACGGACCCGACGGTGCCGCGCTGATGCAGGAGATCAACGGCTGGTCTGGGGCGGTGCGGCGGGCTGCGGCGGCATGAAGGCCGACCGTGCTGTCTTGGTGCGTCCCGGCGCTGTGGACTTGCGGGGTCTCACCCGTCACATGCGCACCGACAAGGTGGCATGTATGTCTGTCGAAATACGATGGCGCCGGCGATATCACGGTGCGCCAACCGTGCTGTGCTATCGCATGCGCTATCCGTTTTCGGAAGGCACACATCCTTCCCCCAGATGCTGGTGAGGCTGGTGTGATTCAGCGGGATACGCTGGGACCGCCGGGGACCCCGCCCGCTATACCGCCGACACTCACTATCGGTGGGTGCTGCATCGCCTGTGGATTGCGGTCGGAAATGAAGCGCTGGCGTATGCCACAGCCACACGCAGGTCGGTCCGCGAGAATCGACTCTGGGCGAATTTGTATGACCTGCGTAACCATCTTGCGCATTCGCGCCTTCCGGACATCGACGAAGCACTCATCCAGCGGTTCTCCTGGACGCGTACAGACTCACTCCGATCGGCCGTCCAAGCGGTGATCCGGCCGATACATTGAAGCTCGGCCGCTAGCCCCTGTGCCGTAAACCCACGGGATCTCATGCGTCACATGCGCACCGGTCAGGGGACATATACCTTCACCGAAATATGATGGCGCGGGCTATATCACGGCGCACCAACCGCGCTGTGCTATCGCATGCGCTATCCGTTTCCGGAAGGCACCCATTCCTCCTCCAGATGCCGGTGAGACTGGTGTGATTCGGCGGAATACGCCGGGACCGTTGGGGCCTTTTACGAGCGGCACGGCTTCGTACGGGCATCCGAGCATCCGCTTCGGCTTTACCGGCGCATCAAGGACATTCGCGTCAGCCTCGATTCCGCCGCGGAGCGATGATCTGCCTGGGCCTGAGCTCCGTCCGGCCCCCGGTGATGCCGCAGCCGGCGGCGACTCACGCCGATTGCGCCGGCCGGGTGCGCAACTCGCGGCAGGCCGCCGCGAACCGGTCCCACTCGGCGGCGGTGGGCCGGGTCCCGCCGTTGACCGCCGCGTCCGAGCTGACGACCAGCCCGGGCGCCAACGGGTCCAGCAGCTTGAAGAGTTCGGCGATGTGGCCGGCCGGGCTGTCGGCGAAGCTCTGGTACACGCGTTTGCGGATCCAGGCGCGGGCGCTGTCCGCGCCGGCGGCCAGGTCCAACTCGGGCAACCGCAGCGCCCGCCCGCACCGCTCGGCCTGCTGCTCGAAGCCATCGCCCCACGACTCGGTCTGCCAGCCGGGCCACAGGCCGGCCAGCTCCCGGCAGATGCCCAACTCGTCGGCGGTGTGCCACTCACCCATCGTCTGGCGGCCGACATCGATGTGGACACCGCCTTCCGGGTGGGTGCGCAAGGTCATGCGGGTCAACCCGCGGCCGGGAAGCTTATCCAGCAGCGCCGGACCGTGCCAGGCCTGACTGAACGTCCACCGCAGCGGCCACAGCCGCAGCCGCCCGCCGGCATCGACGACCGACACCACCTGGCACAGCGCCGACCGATTCGCGGTCAACTTGGTGGTCGGGTCGACGGGCCGCGGGTCATCGCGCCAGACGGCGCCGACATACCCGGCCAACTCCGCCGGGCCGTCATAGGCCCAGCCCACCGCGTACCCCGGCCAGACGGCCCCGAGCACCGCCAGCATCGCGCGACGCTCGGCCATGGTGACCATCAGCTCGTCACCGAAGAACAGCAGCCGGCGCCGGTCGAGATCGATCAGCGCCCCGCCGTCAGCCCAGACCGGGCTCACCCACTCGTTTTTGGGGCAGGCCCGCAGCGACGCCACGTAGCGCAGCGCCAACTCCGGCCCGCCGATCAGCGCGTCAAGCATCCGGCAGCCCGCCCAGTGCGCGTAATACAACCGCCAGTCCTGGTCTGCGACAACGACGAAGTTCGCCCGGTTTCCCATATCCGTCCCCCGTTCGGTTGGCGGCGAGTCTGCTCAGCGCCGTCGAGATCCGGTAGTCACCCCATCCGCGGGCGTGTGGATTCACCCGTCGATCTGGGGTCCGCAGCGGGCGGGGCTTGGGGATGAAATGACGCGGTTCCGGTACCGCGACGCGGGCGTAGGCTGCCGGCATGCCGCCGGAGAACCTTGAGGCCCGCGTCACGGTGCTCGAGACCCAAGTGCGTGACCTCGCCGGGCAAGTGCGAGCCACCAAACAGGACGCCGCCGCCCGCGTCCTGGCCGGCGCCGCCGACCGCGACGTCAACGAGATCCGGGACGAACTTCGCGACTTCCGGCAGGCCACCACCGCCAGCTTCAACGCACTGCGCCAGGATTTGAACGACGGTTTTCGGCGGGTCGGCGAAGGGTTCGCGCGGATCGACGAGAAGTTCGCCCTGGTCGACAGCGGCTTCGCCGAAATGCGGGCGAAGTTCGACATGACCGCCGCCGGGCAGCAGCGCATCGTCGAGCTGATCCAAACCGTCATCGACGCCCAAGGCGACAAAGGTTCGGCCTGAGCGGCCCTGCCTGTGGACACGCACCGCTGATGGCGCGGATGTTCACAACCCGAGCCGCCGGGCCAGATCCGGCCCGCCGACCTCGGCGAGGAACTCCGGGTCTCCGCACACCACCAGTTGATCCCGGGCGCGAGACAGCCCGACATACAGGCGTTCTCGGGAGCGTTCGAACGCGCCGGACTCGTTGACGACCAGCACGACCGCGCGGCGCTCCAGGCCCTTGAAGCCGAGCACGTGGCCGTAGAACACCTGCTCGGTGTCCCAGAAGCTGTCCCAGTAGGCCTGGTTGCCGTCGGCTTGGCGGGCCACCTGTTCGGGATGGCGGCTGCCGGTGGTCAACAGCGCCACATCCTCGGGGCGCCAGCCCTCCTCGAGCAGCGACTCGACCTGATCGTCGCCGACATCGAGCGCCTCGCCGCGCGCGCACGCCACGAACCGCACCTCGGGGCCCTCGCCGCCCAGGAAGCGCATCGGCTGATCGACCAACGGTTGAAAGGCGGTGGCGATCTGGCGGGTGTTGCGCAGGTTGTGATCCAGGATCAGCGGGACCAGCGGCACCGGCGGGGCGCCGTGCCGATCGAACACCCGTTGGCCTTCGTCGGTGAACACGAACAGCCCACCGCCCTCGGGGTCGCGCAGCGACGCGGGGATCGGCTCCCACCACGAGTCGGCGAAGTCTTGGGCCTCATCGATCACCACCGAATCGAAGCGCTGCCCGGGCGGCAGACCGGCGGCCAGCTCGGCCATCTGGCGAGGCAGGTCGTGTTCCCAGTGGCAGGAAGGTTTTGCCGCTGCCGGCTCCCCCGCGCACCTCCACCCGGGGCAGCAGCCGGATCGCGTCGAGGATGACGGCCTGATGTTCGGTGAGCACGTCGGCGGCGTCCTCGTTGCCCAGGGCGCGGGCGACGATGTCGCGTTGCGGTAATCCGCGCCCGCTCAACGTGGTTTGCAGCTGGTGAATGCCGGTCTGGTCCAGCAGCGGGCGGTCGAGCTCCTGGCCGATCAGTACCTGGCGTAGCCGGTCGGCCAGCTGAGGCAGATCGGTGCGGTCGATAACCTTCCAGCGCGGGCACTCCGGCAGGCCGAAGTCGGCCGGAAGCTCGGTGTGCGGCAGCACGACGACGTGATCCCAGCGCAGCCGGCCCTGCGTCCAGCGCGGATCGGACTCGACGAAGTCGCGCAGCGCATAGCAGGCGCCGCGGGCCTGGCGCACCGGCTCGATTGGGGTTGGCGTACCGCCTCGGTCTTGCCACCAGCCGGTGCCGTCGTGCCAGACGTCGCCACCTTTGACCTCGATGCACACGATGCCGGCGCCCTCGATGGCGACCACGATGTCGACCTCGTGATCCTTGAGATGGTCGGTGACGCGCTGGCCGGCGATGATGAGGTCACCGTCCTGGAGCTGCTGGTCCAACCGCTGCCAGACCCGCGCCTCGGCGCTGCTGCCGAAGCGCGGGGTGTCCGGGTGTCGGCTTGGCATCAGCGGACCCTAGTCGAAGGTGCGGGGTTGGCGTCGGCGGTTTCCAGCCACAACCGGTTGCCGAAACCGCCCCGCTCGCAGCGCTTCTTGGCCGCGAGGGCAATGATGTCGTCGACGGTGGCGTCGTGCAGGCCGGCCAGCGCGGCGAGCACCTCCAGCATGTCGGCCATCTCGGTGAGCGCTTCCGCGGCGGTCGGTGCGTTGCGCAGCTCTGCGGCCTCCTCCAGCAGCTTGTCGTGCAGCGCGGTGGCGTAGGTGTCGGCGTCCAGCGCGCGAACCTCGGGGACGCGGCCGGATTAGCGGATGAGGCCGGGAATGTTGTCCCGCACGAGCTTGCCTATGGGTGTCGGCGCCTCCTGCGATACTGCGGTTTGTGTCTTTCTACCGCCGGGGTCCGACAGCGCGGGCCGTTCGGCGCCGTGTCGGCTTCGGGAGTTGTCGTGGCTGACGGGCTGATCGACCCGCTGCTGCTGGGTCAGCGGGTGGTGGCCGTTCTGGAGACCGGGCTGCGCACCGCCACCTACAAGCTGGCCACGCTGACCGCGCTGATCGATCAGTGCATAGAACATCTCCCGGATATGCCCGACGCGCCGTTGACGGTGCCTATCCCCGACCTGGCGCACCGGGTCCTGGAGATCTACTGGCGGCAGGTACGGCTGTTCGACGGCCACGAGTTGCGCCAGTCCACCCAGCCCCGCGCCCGCATTCTCGCCGCCGCCAGCGCGTTTCGCGTCGCGGCGGGTGTCGTCCATGGCGGCGCAGCGCTGGAGGTCGCGATGGTGCGGGCGCCCGGGGCATACCGGGCGGCGATCGACGAGATCACGCTGTGCCTGGCCCAGCAGCCGTTGCACCGACTGCAACATCTTCCGGGCGGCAGCACCGATCCGTTCCTCTATGACGACGCGTTTCTGCACGACCACCTTTCGCGGGCCGCCTTGCGCGCCCGGGGCGACGCCATTGAGCTCAAGCCGGGTGTCGCCCACGCACTGGCGCGGCTGGCCGGGCTGCTCAAGCCGGCGCTGGAGATCATGTGGGTCGACGACGTACGCCGGATGAACAAGTTCCTCGACGCCGAGTTGCCCGACGTCGCCGGACACCTGTTCGGCCGGGAACGGATCTCGCTGGCGGCCGTGCGGGAACCGTTCAAGGATGCGTTCGGGGCGCGGTGCTTCTACTGCGACACCGACCTGCGTGCGGACAACCCGATTGACCACGTGCTGCCCTGGTCGCTGGTCGGGATCGACGGGCTGGCCAACCTGGTGCTGGCCTGCCCGCGATGCAACGGCGACAAACGCCATGCGTTGCCATCGGTCGAGATCGTCAACCGAGCACTCGGGCGCGATCGCGGCGTGCTGGAGCAGATCGCCACCGATATCGACTGGCCCACCCAGTACGAGCGGGTGGTCGCCGCCGCCCGCGGCGTTTATCGGGGACAGGCGTCCGGTATGCCGACGTGGGCGGGGTATCGGCAGAGCACACGGCTGGATATCAGTCTTCCGCAGTGGTGGGTTCGGGCGGGCGTTGGTGACTGGCACGAGCATGGCTATGGATGGCGCAACATGGATCGGCCGGACTTATGACTTGCAAATCGCCTATTCGGAGCTGCTTTTGGCCGTTGCGAGCACGCTGTCGGCACGACGTCGGTACGGCCAACATCACCCCCGCGCGCCGCGTTCGCGCTGCGACGCGATGGACCGCGACGTTAGCTACGAGGCTGGAGGTGTTGCCAGTTCGGGTGTGTATGTACACCCAATGACCGCAACAGCCGCAACACAAGTCGTGCCGTGACTTTGTCAGGCTCCGCATCAAGCTCGTTGAACATGGCCTCGGTCGCCCGTCCATATGTGGCTTCCGTGTACGTCGGTCCCGGATCGCCCCACTGATCTACCGCTTTGATCGATGTCGCCCCGTTAAGACCGTTTACTACGACAGCAATCTGCCAGCCACCGTAGTAGCTGTACTTTCTCCCGACCTGGGCTGTAAGCCGCACTACGAGTTCAACGTTGCCCACAATCAAGTCATCCAAGACTACCTTGACGTCTGGTGGCCGCGGGTTGACATTGGCGAAACTTCTTGTATCGGTTGGCCGCTCGGAGATGAGCCCTATCCGACCAGATTCATTGAAGGTTACTTCTGCAGTCCGCTGCTGGCCCGACCCGATAGGCTCGCCACTCGTGGTCAAAGCGACTCCATTCGGCCTTCGCTGAGGTCGAAGGGGCGATGCTAGAGAGGGCGAGTAGCCATGCTGCCGGTTGGTGACGGCACTCAACACCAATGCGCGGACCTCATCGTTCCAGCTGGGGTGAGCACTTAGACTCTCGAGGAAGTCGGTGGTGGAGGACAGGGGCTCGGCCACCACAGCAACCAGCGACTGTTCGGGCGCTGCGCCTTCCAGAACAGCTTCCGCGTCCGCAATAAGATCAGAACGTGTTTCGACTCGGCGCTGGTGAAAGCGGAAGACCTCCTGATCCGACAATCTGAAGTTGGTCTTGTCTCCCCTGGCGTAATAGCGCCCATCAACCATGTGAGGTGCCCGTGGCGAAGCGGGAACGGAGACCGCGAGGACGCCCAATTCAGGGTCGTTCGCAGTTCTGAGCAGTCTGGTTGTCACAGAGACGGGCTCGCTAACGGCCATCAACCCTACCTGCTCCACACGCTCGGCTAACCCATTCAACGAAATAGGGTTGATCGCCACGGGCGGACCTTCATCAACACCAATGAGAACTAGCCCACCGTCGATGGCGAACGCCGCAATGTCTTTCGCGATGTCCCTGGTCGCACTCTGCGCCGAGCTCAGTTCGCGCTTGAGGTCGAGAAAGTGGTTCTCCTCAACCAGCCCATTCTTGATCGCGGTTTCGACCTCTTCCAAGGTCGTCGGCCGCCATCCGGCACCTGGATTTGTCATCGCCCTCCCTGCCCGTCGCCACCCACCCTAGCTAAGAACGCCACGCGTTGCCGTCGCTGGAGATCGTCGACCGGGTGCTTGGCCGCGACCGCGACGTGCTGGAGCAGATCGCCGCCGACATCGGCTGGCCCACCCAGTACCAGCGGGTGATCGTCGCTGCCCGCGGGCTCTACCGCGGGGGTGCCCAGCGTGCCGACCTGGTCGGGGTACCGTCAGACGACGCGCCTGGACATCACACCCACAGTGGTGGATCCGGGTGGGTGTCAGTACCGCGCCGCATGTCGGGTGATGCCGCCAGTCGGAAGGGAGCTGCGCAGCTGCCGCAATGAACTCGAACTGGTCTGACATCGGAAGGGAGCTGCGCAGCTGCCGCAATGAACTCGAACTGGTCTGACACTTCGTCGCCGCTACGCCGGTGGTAACACACGCATCCAGCACACAACGCCAATGTCGTCTTCGGTGATCGGCTCCAGAACCGGTTGCGGCGGTACGGGTGTAAGCCCGAATTCCCGCACTATTGCGACGATAGCTTCGGCGGCCTGGTCGCGGCTCAACGACCTGCTTACAACACCTCGCTGAACTTCTGCCAATGCGGTCTTCACCGCCGCGCCTCTTGGAACAGCCAGCAGATCGTACGCTTCGTCCGCCCCAGCCGGAAGGGGCACGGATGGGTCACGCATGAGCGCAAGTGCCCAACGCTGGGACGGGGGTAGCCGATCTTCAGTGACGGCAGGGTCTGCTCGGGCATTGTGCTCAGCCACGATGTCGGCCGCTGCCCGCGACCACGCAGGCTCGAGGTCGTCGGTCACCGTGACACCACCGGCACGGCCCGGTTCGATGCGACGCAGCAGAACCAACTCCTCGGTGTCGATGCCTTCCTCAGTGACGTAGCGCCAGTAACGCCGGTTGCCTTTGGCCTCGGTGGTCCTGCAAGCGAAAAACACCCCGGATGGGCCCCGTGACGGCACGCCCATCCCTTGGCGAAAAGCGGCACCGATTCCGAAGGGCAGATTGCGCAGCCGGTCTAGCTCGCCCTCTGCAGCGGCCCTGATAAGCATTGCGCGGAGGTGCTCGCCGGCGAAGCTACCGCCCAAATCTTCTCCCTCGTCCAAGAGCGATTCGTCACCCGCTGCAAGCCGTTCGGCCAGCGATGACATGTCGGCGTATACCTGTCCCGCAAGGTGTTCGGCGCCTTCGACCACCGCCGTTTCCATACCAAAGACGCCCGCAGCGGCTATTTTTGCCTGTATCCGTGCCTCCAGTCGGAGCAACGTCTCGAGCTCCCCAGGACTCGGCAACATTGTGGTGAGCGCGACGGTTTCGTGGGGCGACCGCAGACGAATAACTCGGCCATTGCGTTGCACGACTCGTTGCGGATTCCATGGCATGTCATACGAGACAACTGCTCCGGCCTGCTGAAGGTTTTGGCCTTCAGATACCACGTCAGTTGACAGTACGAGGTCTACTTCGCCGTCGGGCGGTTGATACCCGGGTTCAACGACGGTGTTGGGGCAGAGTCGCGCAAGCCGTGCGGTGCGCTCGTCGGGACTGGTGTCACTGCCAACGATCACTACCCGCTCACGTTGGGTTCCCAGCGCCAAATCCAGATAGTCATCCAAATATTTGACCGTCTCACCATAAGTAGCGAAGACAATCACCTTGCCCGGGGTGGCTCGTAAGACGTCCGCTAGCAACGCGAGCTTCGGGTCGTCCTCGGGCTGTAACTCCGCGAGGGCAGACTCAATCGCGCGTAGCTGCTCTAGGTCAGCTGCGATGTGTTCACGGTAGATGGGCTCGAAGTCTGTAGCTGGGCGACTACCTTCATCGGATGCCAACTCATCGAGCCATGAAGCGAGGTCAGTCCCCTCCGTTTCAAGTCTGGCACTATCGCGCAGCGTGGCGAGGGACGGCAGTTGCCCGGCGTCCCAGGCAGTCAGAAACGCCTTATGAGCGACGATCATGCGCCTCACTGTTGCAAGGCATGCAGCCCAACATGATTCGAAGCGCTTCAGTACGGCCGATTGCAGCAAGCCGGCCAATGCTCGTTCCCCCGCATCGTCGCTAACACCTCGTTCGTAGGCGCTGGGCCGATAGCGAGCCATGGTGAGCGCGCCGATGGCGACGGCGACGGCCTCAACGAGGCCAGGGTGGGCCGCGTCGATATCATATCGCCGAGTCCGGAGAACTGGGGTCGGAAAACGAAGTGGTGTGCCGTCGGGGAAGGTTGCTCCAGGGTAGTTCTCGACTATGAAAGTTCGATCTCGGCGCACGCTAACGGCATCCGCGAGTGGAAATAGTCGGTCAGGGTTTAGTGCCTCAGCGTCGCGTTCATTGGCGCCTGCCGCAAGGAACAGTGCCCGGATCGAGTCGATCCCTGCTGGAGCCAGCGCTCTGTCGTGACGGGCAAAGAGCATGACGAGGTTGAACAAATCCCACAGACCGTTGTTGATCGGGGTGGCAGTCAGTAGCACGATGTCTTTGCGTTCCCCGCCGAGCAGCCTGGCCATGGCGCGATACCAAGTTGTCCCCGCGTTGCGCAGAGCATGTGCTTCATCGACAATAATCAGGCGGTAGGAGTCTTTTGCGACGTGGAGCCGCCGCATATTCGGTCGATCCCTGTCGGCAAGTTGCTCATCTGAGGTCAGTTCTTGGAAGGACACGACCTGTGCGGGCAATCGGGTTTCGCTGATCCGACGTTCCCACATGCTGCGCAATTGCGCAGGCGCGATCACAAGGGCGTGTCGACCCTGACGCAGGGCATATTCCTCGATTAGAGCTAATCCGACCTCGGTCTTACCTGTGCCTACGCCATCGGCGTAAACAACACCGTGGTGACGCTCGAGGATTGCTCTGGCCCGTTCGTAACCGTCACGCTGGAAGGACGCGAGCACCACATGAGACTCGCGCGGTGGTGGCGACGATGTCTCGAACAATTCATCGCCATAGAGCTCGAGAAGCGTCCGCAGATAGATATCCTCCGGCGTTACAACCGGTGGCGAGGGAAACAACAAATCGCGGAGTTGGTCTTTGTACGGGTTGGCGTCAGCCCACATCCGGTCAAACCATGCGATAGCCTCTGCGGCCACTGGCGGCTGGTAGTCAACGAGGCCGAGCTCGCGGTTGCTGTACATCCCTGCGCCGGTCAGATTTGCCGAACTGACCAGCGCTGCTCGACCATCGCTAGAGGTGCCGAGCAGATATGCCTTGCCATGGAGGAATGTCGTTGTGTACCTGCGCACTTCGACGTCATCGCGTGAGAGGTATTCGTCGACGCTAGCCAGTGCCTGTGCGGCTCGGCTGGGGGGGAAGCGGCTAAAATCACGTTCACCTCGGAGCGCCGCCAGTTGATCCGTGAACTTGGACAACGGCAGCTCAGCGTCCAGCCCAGGCGATGGCGCTGCCCCTAAGAGCAGACGAGTGGCACGGCCGTCGCTCACTGCGGCGGCCAGGACCCGCAAGCCCCCGAGGTTGACGTAGCCAGTCGCGACAGCCAGGGGGTGTCGTTCGTCATGGTCCTTCAGGAGGTATTCCAGGGCTTCGGCGTGCTCGACCTGGTCATTGTCGACGAGGTACGGCCGCGCGTTCAATGGCATCGTTACTTCTCCACCGAAACGCGGCGTACAAAGCGATCGGTGTCCGCTGACCAATCTCCTAGCATGGGGCACCTCGTGGTCATGGTAAATGCCAGATTAGTGTGCCTTGCTAGTCATTGCTGCGTGATCGGCGCGAAACAGCTGCCGCTGGTGTCATCAGCGCTTCCAACTCTTCGCGCAGCGCCTTGCGGTGTGCGGATGACACCGCCTCGGTCGTGAAGTCGGCAAGGACGACGTCGATGTCGGGTAGGGAGAGGCCGTACCCGTGGGCAACTAGCGCGTCGACACGGGCGCGCAGCTGTAGACGCTTATCATCAGCAAGCGGCCCCACCGTCGTGCCGCAAGCATCAGTGACGTCGTTGAATCGCTCGTCTGGACAAGAGAGGCGGGTGCCAAGGGTTACAAGCTCGTCGTAGGCAGCGTCCGTCAACAGCGGCACGGTGAGGAGTTCCAGGACAAAGTAGTTGAGATGGTTTTCCACAAAACGTCTGGCCTGCCAATCAAAGGGCAGCGAGTTCATGACGGCGCAGCATGCTGCCCGCTGGCGGTGGTCGCCATCTACAAAGGCCAAGTAGGGTGCTGAGTTTAGGAGAAACGTCTGCGGCGGAATCAGGCTCGCGCGTGCGGTTCGGGAATCGGTGGAGCGGCTGACGTCACGAAATGCGAGCCGGACGCTCCCGATTTCGGCTGCGACAGCTGCGCGGCGAGTTGCAACGGCTAATTCATCGGCAAGCATGGAATCTGCTCCGGGACGCGGCTTTCGCGCTTTCTTCAGCGCCGCATCCGTCGGCGGACACCACCGCGCTTCAGCCCCATGCGGGTTATGTTGATCAAATGACTCCCCCTTCCACAGCGCCCAGCCCGTGGTCTGGTTCTCCCAGAGGGACTTGTCATTTGTCTCGTGAAACTCTGCGACCGGAAAGCAGCGCCACCGTCCGCCGCCGTACGGAAAGAGGCCTGCCTTCCGCATCGTGGCAAGCACCAGCTCAGCTGCCTGAGAAGGAAGCAGCGGCACGACATCGCCCGCGCCCATCGCCGCGCGCACTAACTGTATGCCGCGCGACTGCGATTGTCGCTCGAACGCGGCAGCCGAATCCGCCACCCCCGCTACTTCGATCTTGTGGTCGGAGTCCGGCGTGGTCGCAGCCGCCGCAAGCAATGCGACTGTGTACTGGGGGTGAGTCTCGAACATCCATAGGCGTCGGTTGACCAGGAAATCCAACCTTTCGACCGTGCTTGATCCGAACAACCAATTGCGGAAACCTCGTGATCCGGCAGCGAGGAACGTGCTCCGTGGCAGCACCACACCAAGGCGGCCACCTTCGGCGAGGAGCGTCCGGTAGCGCTGGCAGAAAAACTTGTAGAGATCCGGATCCCCGATGCTGCTCGCGTAGCCCCCTTGCGGCCCGAGAAATGCGCGTAAGCGCGCAACTCTGGCCTGCTCAAAGCGTAGTTCGTCGGCTAGCTCCGCCCGCGCCACTTTAAGTTCATCGAGCGCGGCGTCGCGTTCCGCTGGTGACATGCCGCGCAAGCGCGGCGAGTAGCGAGCGTAGAAGGCGAGTTCCTCAACCGTCACCTCTTCCCATGGAGGATTGCCAATAACGACATTGAACCCAGGCGGCTCTTTGGCGAACACTTCGGGGAACGCCAGCGGCCAGTGCAGAGGCTTCATCTCGGCAACAATCCGTTTTGCAGCCTCAGGTAGAGGCACATCGCCCTGGATCAGGCCGAGCGGATTGCCGTCCGCCAATGCTCGCGCATCCGGGGCACCAAGCGGTCCAGCCGTCCATGCATCGTAGAGTCGCCGTATCCCAGCGGTCGCCTCGCGCAACGCAATGTCCGCTCCGCGGCTGGACTCTACTTCGTCGGGTGTCCTGTCGGTGAGACGTACGAGTTCGGCTGCAGCCGCAGCGCCTCGCGCCACTGCGCCGTCCACCAAATCGTCGAAGACGCCGCCAGTGTTGGCGACGACAGATGGGTCACCAACGCCGATGAGTGAATCGCCAACCTGGATGTTGTGACCCAGATACGCCAACGACAAGCCAGGAACGAACGCGGCAAGCCACAATGAAAGCCTGGCGACCTCAGCCCCCATGGGCGAAAGGTCCACACCGTACACGCAGCGCTTAAGCACGAGACGGTGTAGGAGATCCGCATGCTCGATGTGCGTCTGCTGACCGATGCCCGCGGCGGCACGTAACGCCTCTAGCTCATCCCTCACGCCGGGTAGCGGGACCTCGGCAAGAAACCGATCGATACGCTCAGCCATCCGATGCAACGCCGCCGTCAAGAAGTGCGCGCTGCCGCAGGCGGGATCGAGCACTCGAAATTCGAACAGCATGGTCGCGGCGACCAGAGGATCGTTCTGGGCTACGCGGCGCACCTTAGCGAGATGCTCTTCCAGCGAAGGCAGTACGGCGCGGGCAACCAGGTGCTCAACCAGCTGAGTGGGCGTGTAGTAAACGCCGCCCGCCTTGCGCGCGCCAGTGTGCGATTGCCAAAACAGCTCACCCCTGCGAATAAAAATCTCGTCGACGTTGCCTGTTGGCGCGAAGATGAATTCCCTACGCGCGCCGCTTCCCCGTGGAAATAGACCAAGATCGGCGTCGGCAAGCGTCAGCTGCAGTGAGAGCAGGCCTTCATAGATGTGTCCCAGGTGGGCGATCTGCAAACTGGAATAATCAACACCGCTACCCGTCTCCGGATCGCGGCCCAACGCGGCTAACGCCCGACCGAACACAGCATTCCGTATGACCACAGACTCAAGCAAGGCCGCACCGGGTAACTCCGCGGCAGAAAATAGGTCGCCGTTGTAGGGCGGCACATTTGACGCGGTGTCCCCCGTGCGCAACGTCCTGACAAGGACCATGAACCTGTCCCACAGGCTGGTTGAATGCGGATCGAGATCATCGAGGTGATCCGCGGCTTCGCCAGCAAGGATAGTAAGGGCGTTGGCCCTATAACCCGGATGGTCAATAGGCAAGTAGCCGGCGCTTTCGGCGTATAACACGAAAAGTGCTCGGAAAACCCAGGTCAAACATGCGTGCTGCACTTCGCGACGCACCACCGGATCAGCCAGCTCCCGCCCCTGCTCAGCCGACACCCAGTCACCCAACCCGCGGGCCAACTCGGGTAGAACGTGAGAACGAATTTCCTCATCAAGGCGGGTGCTTAGCTGCGCCCCGAATAGCCGAGCTTGCTCCAGCAACCGCGCGAATAGGCCGCCGGAATTGAGAGACCCCGGGGCCAGCAGCCCGATCAGTGGGAGGTCGGCGTGACGAAGATCGGCGCAGTCCAACTCCAAGTAACTTGTTGTGGCCGCAGAAGCGCCGGGTTCCTCGATAACGCCTGAGCGAAAGAGGCGTAGACGAGTACCACTGGCGAGCACACCATAAGCAACACCCTCAGCGTGGCAGTCGAGCGCCAGCGTGCCCTCAGGGGGGCGACCATCCGCATCTAGCCGGGAAAACGCCGCAGGGTCAGCCAGTGGGTGAACCACAAGCAAGGGCGCGCCATCGGCACGTGCCAGCCATCCACGGTGCTTACGACGTTCGAGAATGTACCCAAGGGCGGAGAGCAGCTCCTTCCAGTCCGCATTAGGCGGGACCATCGAGGCCCACTCGTCTAGCTGGCGCCAATCGTCGGCCTTGCGCAACCGTTCCTGCAAAAGGTGCCGGGTCAACAAGTCCTTGATAACTAGACCCGGGGTGCCACTCTCGTCTAGCCGCTGAAGCTCCTCACCAATCACACGTGCCGCAGACAGCTGTGGGGAAGAGTCGACTCCCTGCAGCAGGGCGAGTAGGCGATCTGTGAGCACCTCACGAACAGGCGATCGGTCGTCGCTCGGTCCGACTACACGGATCAACCCGGAGCCGGAAGGGGAGTCATGTATGACGAGTAGCGGCGTAGCTCGTCCATGGCTTCTCTCGCGCCACACCTTTCGCAAGGTCACGTCCGCGCCACTGCGCGCCTGAACCACCTCCACCGGCCCGCTGCTTGCCACAGCAGCAAGCATTTGATCCGTGGGCGTCTCGCGCGCGCCAAGAGCCGAAAGAAGATCAGCCGCGTTCATTCCACATCCAAGCCCCGGCGCATGTCCCAACCCTAGTAGGCGAAACGAGACAGGCCGCGTTATGGCACGATGGCGATTCGCGATCATCGCAAACCCATGTACCTCGGTGAGGTTGTTGAGCCCCATTGCCCGTGATTGCCCAAGCCGTGGGCTGGAGCCACCACCCGCTGATGATTCATACCGTATTAGGCGAACAAGTGGTGCATCCGGTTCCATAGGCGGACCTGGCCACGCCTCCCGCAATTCCTCAACGGCCTTCGCTGGGTCCCGCTGCTCGCGGCGGCGCCCACGGCGTCGGAGCCCTGGCCTGGCTGGCCGCGCGATGGGGCCAGATAGTGGTGCGCTGCTGTTGATGTTCGTGCCGGTGACAGGTGGCGAGTTCGTCGCAGCATCAGTGGCGCTACTCAAGACGACGCTATGGCCCCCGCCATCACTACGAGCGGACGCCGCAATATCCGACAACTGACATCCCTGGTTCAGCATCCCCGGAGCTGAGAAGTTTTCGCACTCTTCAGCACGCCATTGGCAATAGAGCCGCAGAAGCCGTCGGCGTCGATCAGGAAAATCGAGCTGGTCGGTCATGAGTTTATAAAAAAGGTAACCGTCGACCGCGCTACTCGATCACCTGGCTCCATTAACTCTGGGCCAAGTCGAGTGCGACTGCCACGGTTGGCTGCAGAGAGCAGAATCTGCAAAAGGAAACACACCACAAGATGCTCGGATCGAAGAAAGAGTCAAAATTGCTAAGGGACAGAGCGAAACGCTCACCCTTGCTCAGTATCGACCACTTTCACAGTTCCCGTGCATTATCAACCGATTGGACGCTGTGTTGATTCTATTTGACCATTCGTTTAATATGCTACTCAAGTCAGCGATCCTTTACCGCTGGGTAGCATTCGCAAACCGCGATAGAGCCAGGTAGTTCGCAGCTGCGCAAATTCAGATCAGACAGGGTACCGTCGACGACAAATCACCGACTGCAGTTCACTTCACCATCGAGAACACCCGGCCGCAAGTGAATCTGCCGATCGCTGCCAAAGATGGTATTTCAATAAGTCTCGCTCCCGGAAGGAACACCAAACAAACGCAGCAGTAGTCGGAAATACAGACGCTGTTATACAGCCGCCGCCACCTCACGCCACCGCCGCCCGCGAAGCCATAAACACCTCCGTCGGCATCGCCCGCTGCAGCCGCCAGGTGATCGCCATCGGCCGCTCCCCTTCATGCGAGACGTATTCGGCAGGCCCGAGAAACACATACGGGGAGGTTCCCAGCGCGTACTGCTTGGCGGCGCGAACGAACAGCAGCACGCGCGAGCTGCGATCGCGGTGATGAATGTAGCGCTGGCCGGTCGGCGACGCTTCCGAGGTCGTCGACTGCGACTCCCAGTGGAACAGCTCGGGACTGAGGGCGAAGTCGCGGTACATCGTGGTCGGCGAGTAGTCGGTGTCGGTCTTTTTCATCGTGATGAAGAACGCGTCGGTGTTGGCCTCCTCGCACCACACCACCCCTTCCCGGAAGCTACTCGGCTTACGGCGCGCAGCCACCCCGAGCCCGGCGAGGATCTCTTCACGTGAGTAGCGGGCGTGCACCGCCAGCGGCACCTCAGTCAGATCGGGAATCAACTCCCCCAGCCCGCAGGTGCTGCGATGCGCCGCGTCGAACGCGATATCGATGACCTGGCGCATCTCAGAAAGCACAGGCTCCCCCGCTAGCGCGGCCAGACCCGCTGCGGGGCTGTCGAAACCGCCGCCGTCGGGAAACAGCGAGTAGAACAACATCTCGGCCAGGCGCCCGTCGGCCGCACCGCCACCGAGCCCCTGTCCGCTCAGCGCGGCGCGGTAAGCCTGATGACGCCGCCGGTCATCGACGTGGGCCAGCGCGCGCACCCGTTTAACCAGTTGATGCTCGTGTGGTCTCGGTTCTGCGGCGACCTTGCCGGCGTCGCGGCATAGCGAGGTCCACGACCGGTCGGTGCGTACCACATCCTCCAGCGCGCGGCCGGACGAATCCAGGAACGCCGCGAGATC
Source organism: Mycobacterium sp. pUA109 (assembly GCF_041287095.1). Taxonomy (NCBI): domain Bacteria; kingdom Bacillati; phylum Actinomycetota; class Actinomycetes; order Mycobacteriales; family Mycobacteriaceae; genus Mycobacterium; species Mycobacterium sp. pUA109. Next base: position 158,627 of record NZ_JBGGKS010000002.1, read on the forward strand.
GTCGCCCGGATGAGCACGCACCTCGGAGACCAGCGTCGCCCACCGCGGCGCCACCTGTTCGCGAACGTTCTCCAGCACCACCTGCTGCGCCACCGAGTCGAGCACAATCTGGCTGCCCGACGGCAAGAACGGAAAGCCCTGCTCCAGCTGTCGCACCAGATCCTTGCCGCCCAGGCCGGTCAACGCCCGGAACCGTCGGTCGAAGCGAAACTCCCGGCGCTGATGCCCCACGTAATCCAGCGCGGTCAGCACCGTCTTGCCATGCGTCAACCGCAGGCCGCGACCCAGCTGCTGCAAAAACACGGTGGCGCTCTCGGTCGGGCGCAGAAACAGCACCGTGTCCACCTCGGGGATATCGAGGCCCTCGTTGAACAGGTCGACCGCGAAGATGATGTTGATCTGCCGGTTGCGCAGCTCCCGCAACGCCGTGTGTCGTTCGGCCGCGGCGGTGTCCGCCCAAACCGCTCGCGCCGAGATGCCGGCGGCCACGAACTTCTCCGCCATGTAGCGGGCGTGTTCGACGCTGACACAAAACCCCAAGGCCCGCATCGCGGCGATGTCATCGACCTTGTCGCGCAGCTCCTTGAGCACGATCGACGTCCGCGCGTCGTTGCCGGTGTAGATGGTGTTGAGCGCCGCCAGGTCATATCCGCCGCGCTTCCACCCCAGCTCATCCAGATCAGTGCCGTCGTACACCCCGAAGTAGTGAAACGGGCAGAGCAGGTTTTGCTCGAGCGCCTCCCACAGCCGCAGTTCGCTGGCGACCCGGCCGGCGAAGAACTCCCGCACGTCCACTCCGTCACCGCGCTCGGGGGTCGCGGTCAGACCCAGCAACTCGACGGGCTGCACGTGATCGAGCAGCCGACGATACGTGGCGGCTTCGGCGTGGTGGAACTCGTCGACCACCACGACGTCGAACTGGTCGGGCGCCAGCTTCGACAGGCGGTCCGCGGACAGCGATTGAATGCTGGCGAACACGTGTCGCCACCTGCTCGGCTGGTCCCCACCGACCAGCAGCTCCCCGAACGTCGCGTCGGTGAGCACTTCTTGATACATCCGGCGAGCTTGGGTGAGGATTTCCCTGCGGTGCGCGACGAACAAGAGGGTCAGATCGCGGCCGTGCACCTCGCGGACCAGCCGGCGGTAATCCAGCGCGACGACCACGGTCTTGCCGGTGCCGGTGGCGGCCACAATCAGGTTGCGGTGTCGATCGTGCAGGCTGCGTTCGGCGTCGAGTTCTTCGAGCATTTCGGCCTGAAAGGGCTTGGGCCGAACTTCCAGCCCGGACAGCGTGATCGTCGTCGGGTCGTGTTGGCGGCGACCGGCCGCGACTTCGAGCGCGTCACGCAGCCGTTCCCCGTCAGCTGCTGGTCGGTACGGCTGGAATTCACGATTTTCCCAGTACGAGTCGAAGGTCGCCCGAAACTTCTCCAACAGGTGCGGGGTGGCCACCGCCGAGAGCCGCACATTCCACTCCAGCCCGTCGACCAGCGCCGCATGCGACAGGTTGCTTGACCCCACATAGGCGGTGTGAAAACCGGTATTGCGGCGCAGCAGCCAGGCCTTGGCGTGCAACCGGGTTCGGTCGGTTTCGTAATTGACTCGCACCTGCGCACCGAACTCGTTGACCAAAGCATCCAGGGCGCGGGCGTCGGTGGCGCCCAAGTAGGTCGTGGTGATGACCCGCAGCGGAACCTGGCGCTCACGTAGCTCGGTCAGCGGGCCTTCCAGCAGTCGCAGCCCTTGCCATTTAACGAACGCGCACAGCAGATCGACCCGGTCGGCGCTGGCCAGCTCGGCGCGTAGTTCGGCGGCCAAGGTTGGCTCATGGCGGGCGTTGGTCATTAGCGCGGCGTCCGCCAGTGGGGTGGCCGGCCGGGGCGGTAGTGCGGTCAACCGGCTGGTGGCGATGACCGCCTCCAACCGTTCGAGGCGACCGGGCTCGCGTTCGTGGGGCGCCTCAGCCTGCAGATCGGGGTCGGGCAGAACGGCCAGGATCGACCGCATCAGCTCGGCACGGGCTTCCGCTGTTCTGGCCGTGCGCAGTGCGCGTTCGATCAGCGGCGCCAGGTGCCGGGCGAGGGTCAGCGGCTGCTCGGCCTCATCGACCGTGTCCATGTTCGCGCGCAAGTCGGTCTGCGCGGCGAGCGCCTGATACGGCCGGTCGGTCAGCAGCGACTCGTAGAGACCCTCGTCCACGCCGCGCAGGGTAGCGGATGGGTCGGACAAATGAGCACCGAAACAGCATCATGCACTCGGGCAGTTGCCCTGTCCGTCACCACCCGACTCCAGGGGGCGGCGTGGAGTCGGCTCATCTGTGGCAGGTCATCTGCGCACCTACGAAATGCAGCCCTCTACGGCCGAGGTCGAGCATCTCTGCACGGTCGTGGCGCCGCTGCTGCCGATGCCTACCCACGGTCATCCAGATCCGCACGCTCAATGCCGGGATTGTCCGCGAGCGTCCAGTCCTTGGCGCGCGATAGGCCACGCGACCTGACCCAAGACGCCACGAAACCCGGCTCACCGACCGTCCGGACGGCCGCCGGGCTCACTTCCTGAAGCTCAACGCAACAGGCCCTGTTCAGAGTAAAGCAACGGCCGTGCTCCCCGCCCACAACTGCTTCGGTGGCTCAGCCCCTGACGAGTCGGTCTCGCCAGCCGTCCGGGAGGGCTGCGGTTGTCATGTCCACACCGTCGATGCTGAATCCATGTAGCTGTTCAAACGGGGAGAGCCCACCGGCGACGCCGGCGATCAGATCGGCAAGCTCTGTTGCCCTGTCGTTGTCACCGGCGACGGGCAGAATGTTGACCTCCATGGATCGGGTGGCCAGCGCCGGTAGTTCGTTCTCCGGGTAGCTCCCCAGGATCGCTTGCGAGCCAATCACAATGACCTCGGCCATCCCGGTGATCCGGCATGAGGTACGGATTGCGTGCTCTAGCTGATCACGCCGCATTAGGTCGCACCTTGCAGCGCCTCGAGCCGTTCGGCGTCTGGGAGTAGGCCGCTCATGGGCGTTACTTCGCGCATCTCGATCGAGTCGCGGTCCAGCCCGGTCAATGCGCGGCGCACGACAGCCAGATCGCCCGCCGTCACCGCCTGCTGCCACCGGGTGAGGTTCCGGGTGTGGGGTTGGCCGCGCACCCCGCCGCGCAGCCGCTCGACGTTGGCCAGAATGGTCGGCCGCCACTGGGCCAGCGCTGCTCCGGTCAGGTGCGTTGCCAGCTGGCGATGAACCTTCCAGGACCGCCACTCCGAGCGGGTCAACTCGGGAGTGACTGCCCGCCGAGTGACCTCGAGGCGATATCCCATACAGGACAGTAGCCGGTCCAGCTGTTCGTCACTGAAATCGATCTTGGCCGCAAGAAACTGGCTGATGCTGGGCTGGTGAACACCGCTGAGGCGAGCCAACCGCGACTGGGTGGTACCCGTTGCGGCCATGACTTGGCCAAGCGTTTCAATGCGACTGCCCATGAGAAACTATAGCACCTAATACTATAGCCTAGCTTGCGGGTAATCCCGTGCTGGCTCGCCGAGCTGGAAGTCACCCAACCGGGCGATCCTCGCCACCGGCTCGCCGCCGTTGATAACTCCGTGGTTGCGGGCCGTGGCAGCTGACGCTGGTTACCCCCGAGCCGACAGCGCAGCTCTCACGTCCCGCAAAACGTCCGGTACGCACCGAATTCCGGGGGCGCGGGCGCGGCGTACGCCTGCAGGCCGGCGCGCTGCCGATACGGGTCGGCGAGAGCGTCCAGCAGTCGCTGGACCGGCGCGAGATCGCCGTCCGTCGCGGCAGTCAGTGCCTGCTCCACCAGGTGATTGCGTGGAATGTAGATCGGGTTGACCCGGTCCATCGCGTCGACGTCGGGCCCCAACGCGCGCCAACGTCCCAGCCACTCATCGAACCCGGCAGGATCGACAAACATGGCCCGCGCGGCAGCGTCGTCGCCCCGGCCGGCCGCGCTCAGGGACCGGAAGAAGGAGGTGTAGTCGACGGCGTTGCCGGCCAGCAGCACCAGCGCATCACCGACGACACCGGCGGCCGCCTCCCCTTCCGGCAGCCCGAACTTGGCCGCCATCCCGGCCGACCACCGGGCCTGATAGCGCGGCACGAACCCGTCCAGGGCGTGGGTCGCCACCGCGACCGCCTCGTCCTCGTCGTCGGCGAACAGCGGCAGCAGCGCCTCGGCGAACCGGGCCAGGTTCCACTGCGCGATCCGCGGCTGGTTGCCGTAGGCGTAGCGCCCGGCGTAGTCGATCGAGCTGAACACGGTGGCCGGGTCGTAGGCCTCCATGAACGCGCACGGCCCGTAGTCGATGGTCTCCCCGGAGATCGTCATGTTGTCGGTGTTCATCACCCCGTGCACGAACCCGACCAGCATCCAGCGCGCCACCAGCGCCGCCTGCGCCTCGACCGTCGCCTCAAACAGTGCGACATACCGGTTTTCGGCGTCCGCGGCGTCCGGATGATGCCGGGTGATCGCGTGGTCGGCCAGCCGGCGCAGCAGCCCCGGATCACCGGCGGCCCGGGCCTGCTGGGCGGCCAGCTGGAAGCTGCCCACCCGCAGGTGGCTGGCGGCGACCCGGGCCAACACCGCCCCGGGCAGCACGGTGTCGCGCTGCACGTCACGTCCGGTCGCCACCACGGCCAGCGAGCGGGTGGTGGGGATGCCCAGCGCGTGCATGGCCTCGCTGACGAGGTACTCGCGCAGCATCGGCCCCACTACCGCCAGGCCGTCCCCGCCGCGGGCGAACGGGGTGCGCCCCGACCCCTTGAGGGCCAGGTCGCGGCGACGGCCGTCGCCGTCACCGAGTTCCCCGAGCAGCAGGGCACGGCCGTCGCCGAGCACCGGAACATAGTTGCCGAACTGGTGTCCGGCGTAGGCCTGCGCCGCCGGGGTGGCGCCGTCGGGAACGGTCCTGCCGACCAGCAGGCCGACCCCGTCCGGGCTGCGCAGCCAGTCCGGGTCCAGGCCCAACTCGGCGGCCAGCGCCTCGTTGAGCACCAGCAGCCGCGGATCCGGTGGCGCCTCGGCCTGCCACGGCACCGTCAGCTCCGGGAATTCGCGCGCGAAGCACCCGTCGAGGGTGGGGATGATCGGTGCCGGATGCACGTCTTTAGGCTACGGGGGGCGGACGTGGCTACCGGTTGCGCCCGTTCAACTGCGCCGCCACCAAAGACCGGCTGCGTCGCGCCGCCAGCGAGGTGCCCGATGCCGCGCGGTCGCTATTCGATCCCCTTGCCGCCGGAACGCGTGGTCAGCGGTGGCGTGTGACTCACTACCGCCACGCACGCGGCAGTGGCACTCGCAGCAAATCGGCCACCTCTTGCACAGCACTGCGGTGAACCGGGTTCTCGGCGGACAAATCTGCGATCGCTACATCTACCGGCACGTGACCGAAGATGGCCCAGCATCGCTCGCTGGGATCGATCCTCGACCAGTAGGCAATTCCATCCACCTCTGGATGCAGCTCATGCAGTGCGCGAGAGATGGCCTGCTGCGTGATGGGACGGCCGACATCGCCTCCCAGCCGAACAAGCCCTGCATCGAGATGCACCCGAGTCGGGCCGTCGCGAAGCGGGGAGTTGTCGATGGCCTCACGTACCAGGGGATGGGTGTCCAGATCGACCAGGAGGTCGGCGGCTTCGATGTCAACGAGAAGCGGCTGCGGCGTCACGAGAGTTACCCGGCCGACACGTTGCGCGGCCAGCCACTCCGCGACGGCTTGGGCGGCTGGCACAGGCGGGTCAACGTCAGCGTCAACGAACTCCACTGCGGCCAGGAGTGCGTCAGCAGCCGGACTGGGCCGGAAGCGTGCCATAGTCTCGACCAAACAGCCACGAAGGCTCTCCGCGGTATACCGCATCAAGAACCGTCCGTGCGGGTCGTCAAACCTGTTGCGTCCGGGACCCTCGTGCCGCAACTGCGGCAGCGCCTCGGGCGCGGGGTGCACCCGAACCGCGCCCGAATCGGGCGGCGGAACGGGACGCAGGCGGGTCACCCTTCGAGGAATGCTCGTGCCGCCGCGAGCACCGCCGGTTCGGCTTCGCCGACGGGTTGGGTGGCGAGCACAACCAGTGGTGCTTCGTCGTCGAGTTGAGGATTGGATGACCGGAGAAAGGCCGCGGCTACCGCCGGGCTGTAGATGGACTCGATAGCCCTGACGGCCCGAAACAGGACGGCGAGTCGGCTGACAACGTCGTGTTCGCGGGGCTCGGCCTGACGCTCGACCCAGTTGCGGACGGTGCGGGCATCTTTCAACCCAAGAGCAGCGGTCGTGTAGCGCACCCCGACCGATCCAACCAGGTGACGTGCCTGTTCCCATGGCGGCGTCACCACCGATTCCTTATATGCCGCCTCCCAGGCGTCCGCGACGGCAGGCGACGGATGTACCACAGCGCCATCCATCATGCACCTCCTAACAGGCACCCTAACGCTACCACTCGCGCAATCCTCATCTGTAGGGCAGAGTAATCGACGCTGTCCCCGCTTCCGACGGTCAGGATCATTGAAGAAGGCGATGTCGGCCTCCCGTGACAATGTGGTCACATCGGGCAGCTCGGCTTCGTCGTAGCTCCCCAGGATCGCCTGCGAACCCAAGGCAAGAACGTCATTGTCTCCGGCGATGGCGCAGGCCGCCCGGAGGATCTGCGCGAGTTCCTGTCGTCTCACCCCGACGACACCGCATCACGAACTTCGCGGTACGCCTTTTTGATCGAGCGCACCTCCTCCTCGTTGAGCACACCCGTGAACGGCGTGCAGGAGCGCAGCGTCGCCCCGTGATCTGACGGGTCCAGAATCGCTTCGATCACCCGCCCCACACCGGCATCCAAGATCGAGGCCCATTCATCGGTGTAGGCCGCGCTGTGCGTGGAGCCGCTTTGCCGCTGCCTGGCCAGGTTGCGTCGCGCAATCTCAAGAACTGTGTCGGGATCGTTGACTAGCTTCGGGATTAACGCCGCATGCAACCACAACGACTGTTGCTTGCCGTCGTTGCGCGGATGACGCATATACGTCAACTTCGAGGTGATGGCGTGCTCGGGAATCCGTCGGTGCACACCCACCATGACGTACGGCAGCTTGCCCTGTTTGCACAGGTCGACCACGTGCTGTCGAGATACACCAAGCCGGCTCGCGGCCTCGCCAGTACGCAGTAGACGGTCGGCGGGCATAGCATCAGGGTAGGGATTAACCACAAAAAACACAACGTAGCGGCTTGACTCACGAAACGAGCCCGCGAAACACCCTCGGTGCCTCAGGTAGGAATGCGGGAAACGGTGACCGTCGACAGCGTGGTCGGTGCTTGCGGCCGCGCGTCGGTGCTCACCATGATGACCCGGTGACCGCTCTCGCCGACGTCGTTCTCCCCTTGATCCGGACCCGGGCCGACGTCTGGCGGTGGAACGTCGCCAACGCCCACGGCGCCCGGATGCACGAGGCCGTGGCGATCCTGCAGCACGCCGCCCAGGACGGCGACCCCGCCGAGGTGTTTGCGGTGACGCAACGGGCGATCGCGTCGGCGCTGAAGGTGATCATGCGGGCCGATGATTCCAGCGGCATCATCGGCGATGCCTGCCGCGACCTGCTGGAGTTGCACTCGAGCGTGGCGGCCCGGGCCCGCCCGGCCGCCGCCAAACTCGTTGACTGGATGGTGAAGTTCCAGTTCGACAATCACTGTGACTACTTCACCATCGACCCGGTCGCCTACGCACCGGCACTGGGCGCCGACGGCATGGCCGCCTACCGCGCCAAACTCGACGAACACGCGGCGACCCTGGGTCCGCGACCGCCCGACGATCAACCGTTTTCGTCGCCCCATGCCGGTGCGTGGTTCACGCTGGATTGGAATGCGCGGCGCCTGGCCGTCTTTGACCGCGACGTCGACGCGATCATCGCCACCCACGCCCGAGGCCTGCTGTGGCTGCGTGGCTCCAGGACACTGCGGTGGCACTCGCCGAAATCGGGGAGATCGACGCCGCGATCGACTGGGCCAAGCAAGCCACCGACTTCGACGCCGGCCCTCAGGCACGGCGCGCGGCCGACTACTGGTGCGAACTGCTGGCCGAGCATCGGCCCGACGACCTGCTGGGTGCGCGGGTCGAGGTCTTCCGCCGCTGGCCGTCGTCGAGCAGCGCAGGTCAGCTGTACCGGGACGCCGGGGCCGCCTGGCCGGACTACCGCGACGAGGTGCTCGAGCACCTGGAGCGATCTGGCCAAAGCCTACGAGAAGCTCGACCCGATCGCCGTTCTGCCCGTCTACACCCGGCTCGTCGAACGGGAGCTGGTGGATGCGGACGCGCGGCGCTACCTCGGCGCCGCCCGTCGGTTGAAGAAGATGCGCAAACTGGCTGCGGGCTCACGCGATTCCGCGGAAGTCGACGAGTTCATCGCCGACCTCCGCGAGACATACCGTCGCCGCCCGCGGCTGCAACAAGAATTCGACCAGGCCGGACTGCCCTGAGGCCATCGACGCTCCCGACGACCAGGCCCGGACAGATCCGCGGCACCTAGGCGGACGAATCCGCAGCAGCGATAGGGACAGATCCGCAGCACAACCTGCGACAAATCCGCAGTGTATTCTGTCCGTTTCGCGCGATTAAATCCGAGGTCGATCGGGATCGTCGGCCCGGTCGTTTCCTGCTCACGGGTTCGGCGCGGCTGCTGTCGGCCCCGGACATGGCCGACGCACTGGTCGGCCGGGTCGAAATCATCGAGCTGTGGCCGTTCTCCCAAGGTGAGCGCGCCGGAATTGCTGAGCACTTCGTCGATCGGCTGTTCGTCGAGCCGCGCGAGCTGCTGCATGGATCGGAGATGCACCGCAGCGATCTGGTCGACCGCATCGTGGCCGGAGGCTTCCCGGATGTCGTCGCCCGCGCGCCGTCGAGACGTCGGGCCTGGTTTGAGAACTATGTCACCACCGCCACGCAGTCGGTCATCCGCGAGCTGTCGGCGATCGAGCGCCTTGCTGAAATCCCGCGAGTGCTGCGGCTGTGCGCCGCACGGTCCGGCACCGAGCTCAATGTGAGCGCGTTAGCGAACGAGCTCTCGATTCCGGCTCGCACCACCGATGGCTACCTGGCTCTGCTGGAAACCGCCTTCCTCATCCACCGGATGCCCGCGTGGTCGACCAATCTGAGCCGCAAGGTTATTCGCCGACCGAAGCTGATGGTGTCGGACAGCGGGCTGGCGTGTCACATGCTCGGCGTGACCGGCGCGACGCTGGACCGTCCCGGCGGTCCGCTCGGCCCCCTGCTCGAGACGTTTGTGGCGAACGAGATTCGGAAGCAACTGACCTGGTCGGCGGAACGGGCAAGTCTGTGGCATTTTCGCGACCGCGGCGGCGCCGAAGTCGATCTGGTTCTCGAACATCCCGATGGTCGCGTCTGTGGCATCGAAGTCAAGGCGACCAGCACGCCGCGGGCCGACGACCTGCGCGGTCTTCGCTACCTCGCTGACCGGCTTGGTGATCGGTTTCAGTTCGGTGTCCTGCTCACCGCCGCACCGGAAGCCACGCCGTTCGGCCCGAAGCTTGCAGCGTTACCGGTCAGTGCGCTGTGGGCGGTCTGATCCGCCCGCACTGGGAAACCGACCGCGGCAGACGCCGAGCCACCCAACCGCCTCTCAGTACAGCGGGCCGCCGCCGAACAGGTCCCGGTGCGAGTCGGGCTGGTTGCCCGCGACGTCGGTGACCCCGTAGTCGAGCGCGGTTTCGGCGGTGATCAGCGTGTGCCCGCTGCGCGCCCCGACCTCCGGGTCGTTGGCCAGCGCGACGATCACCCGGCCGATAAACTCCGGCGTCTCGGCGTTAGCCAGCGAGAACCCCTGAAACTCGGTGAGCCCCAACGCCTCCATCGCCTCGTTTTTCACCAGCCCGGGCCACAGCGACAGCGCACTGACACCGGTGCCGGCCAATTCCACGGCCATGTCGGCGGCCATCTTGTCCAGGCCGGCCTTGGACATGCCGTAGAGCACCGAGTGCAGATGCCCGCGGGTGCCGAACGACGAGATGTTCACGATCAGGCCCGACCCGCGCGGCACCATCAGCTGCGCGGCGTGCACCGCGGCCACATAATGCGCCCGCAACCCCACCCCGATCAGCGAATCCCAATCGGTCAGTGGGCGTTTCCAGAACGGGTCGGTGAACCCGGCGAAGCCCTTGGGCGCCGCCCACACGTTGTTGACCAGCAGGTCGAGTCGGCCCTGGTCGGCGGCGATGCGGGCGAACAGGGCCGCTGTCTGGTCGTCGTCGCGGTGATCGCAGCGCACCGCGATCCCGGTCCCGCCGCGCTCGGTGACCGCGGCGGCGGTCGCATCCAGCGGGCCGCCGACCCCGACGTCGCCGCGGGCGGTGACGTAAACGGTCCAGCCGTCGGCACCCAACGCCACCGCGATGCCCTTGCCGACGCTGCGGCTGGCGCCGGTGACCAGCGCGACCCGGGTCATCTCAGCGCTCCACGACCGCGTCGGGCCCCAGCGGGCGGGTGATCGACCAGCGCTGCCGGAAATGGCTGCGCGCCATCTTCCAGGCGCCGTCGGCCAGGACGTAGTCGTCGTCGTAGTCGCCGGTGAGCAGCCGCTCGGTGCGCTCGATCAGGTTGAGCTGCCGAAACTTCAGCGTCCAGCGCCCGGTGGCGCGGCCGGGCCCCGTCAGCGTGATGTCCGGGTGCAGCCCGTGGTGCATGTCCAGGATCACCGGGTGCCCGTCCACGGTGTGCAGCGCGATGCGGCGGAACACCGCGGCCAGGTGGTCGGCGTCGGCGAAGTCGCCCAGCGGGCCGTAGTCGATGTCGGCGCCGTCGGCGATGAAGCAGGACCGCATCGCGTCGGGATCCTTGGCGTCGCAGGCCCGAAAGTACCGGTGTTTAAGGGCCTTGATCGTCTCGATCTGCTCGAGTGCCGCCAGGCGTTCTTCGACGGTGCGCGTCATCCCGTGGTCCTCCCGATCGCCGTGGCTGCCACCTTACGGTTTGCTCCGGGTCGGGTGGGGGGCGGTGCTGGCCGCCCACGCTCACTGCGGGTGGTTCGCCAGATACTCCCCCACCGGGATCGGCGCGCTGGCGGCGTACCCGACCGGCAGCAGCACGTCCCCGGCCGTGGTGTGGCAGTACACATCCCAGCGGTAGTAGCCGGCGAACGCGGCCGGGTCGGCGCCCATCACCGTGGCGTAGTCGCTGATCGCGCGCACGTACTTCTCGGAGTGGTTGTAGGCGAACACGGCGCGGTCGGGGTTGGCGGCGAAGCCGTTGGCGGCCAGGTAGCGCCCGGCGGCCAGGACGGCGTCGTGCGGTGAGGAGATGTCGCCGCCGTCGCCGTATCGGGCGAACGTCGCCGGCAGGAACTGCATGGGGCCGCGGGCGTCGGCGCTGCTGGCGCCGACGACCCGGCCGAAGGTGGTTTCGATGAAGTTGATCGCCGCCAGGTAGTTCCAGCCGACCCCGGTGGCCGCCTCGGCTTCGTGGTAGTAGCCGAGCAGCTCGTCGGCCGGCGCCGGCGGGTCGATGCGCCACGCGGGCAGCGCGGCCTTCGCGTCACTGGCCACCAGCGCGACCATCTGCCGGCGCGCGTCGAGGTTGTGGTCATAGCCGTCCAGCAGCGGCGCCGGAATCCGCGGGCGCACCACGGCGTCCCAGTCCGGATGCCACCCCAGGGCGCGGTAGGCGGCTTGCTGGTGGTGCGCCGCCTCGGTCAGCGCCGCATCCGGCGACGACGGGTCACGCAGGGTCTGCTCGGCGGCGACCAGGCTGTCGGCGAGGGCCACGGGGTCCGCCGGCGGCGGCTCCGCGCGGGTCGGCGCGGCGGTGGCCAGCGCGAGCGCGAGCAGCAGTGCGCTGCCGCGGACCGTCAAGCGGGACAGCGGCGTGGGCGTACCGGTCACATGCTTCTCCCTCGCTCGCCGGGTCGAGCGTCGCCACCTGGGGTCCCGAAAAATGCCGGTGATCGTGCGCGACACCGAGGGGCCTCAGGCTACCCGAGCGCCGCCTTTTCCCGAGGGCACTCGGTCGGCATCGGCAGCATTCGGCGATCTCGCGGGCTTGGGCATATATGCGTGCGTCCGCGGCCCTGGCCGAGATCGACCGGTAGGCCCCGTTACTGGCCCGTTTGCGCGGCGTGGTCGTAGCGGCCGTTGAGCAGTTTGGACACCGTGCCCGCCTGCCACTCGCGGCCCTTCGCGGTGCGCTGTCCGGTCGAGTTCAGCACCCGCGCGGTCGCCGCTTGGGTGACACCGCAGCCGTGCACCAGCCAGCGCGCGTAGCGCTTGAGCATCGGTTGGCGCTGCGCCCACGGCGTCGTCGGCGCCGGAAGCTGCGGCGGTGCACCGACGTCGGTGGCCGGGCCGGCGCCGGCCAGCTCACAGCGGGCATCCGGCGCCGCACCCGCCAGGGCCTGCTCGATTTCGCGGCCCAGGCTTTCGGCTCCCACCGCCGCCAGCGCCGCGTGGTCGAGTTCGTCGACCGCCTGGACTTCCCGGCGCAGCGCGTAGTCGATTTCGCTGGCCCCGCCGTCGGTCGGGAACGGGTCGAGGTCGCGCCCCGCCCGCAACGTGAGCCCGTGCCGCTGCAGCACCAGACTTAGCCGCCGCCAATGCTGTTCACGCCCGAGGTCGGCGCCCAAGAATGGCACCCAGACGTCGGCGCGGTCGGCGATGGCGCGTCCCAGCGCCGACACCACCGCGTCGACCTCGGTCAGCTCGTCGTGCGCGCCGGCTTCGCCCGGCGCGAACCCGAACGCGTCGGCGACGACACAGGACTGCTGGGCCGCCAGCGCGGCCAAGTCGTCCCGGTGCCCGCCCACGGTCTCGTGGTCACCGAGCAGAACGACCCGGATCTCCCCCGTCGCCTGGTGCCGACAATGCCGCATGGTTACCTCCCGCTGTCTGGACATCGCGGACCCCAACGCTAGGCCGGGGCACCGACAAGTCCGGGCGCTCAACCCGGTAGCACCCCGGTGATCGGGTCCACAATGGCTGCGGTATCGTGCGCCGGTGCACACAGCGGCGTGCTCGGCGATGAGCGGCGCGCTGGACGCTACCCCGCCGCCCGTCGCGGATCACCCGAACAGCAAAGCGCGGCAACCCGTATCGGCCAAGCCCCGGTCGGGGCCGGTGACCATGGCATTACATGCCGTACCGGGCAAAGAGGTCTGCCAGTCCGCGCACCGCACCATCCGCCGGCCGATGACGTTCGCGTTCTGCGGCGACGAGGTCCGCCGTGCGCGGATGACCAACCCCGCCAGCAAATCCGTCGCCATCGAGACACCCAGCCGACCCACTGGCGGTGGCCGACCTGCGATTTCGCGATGGTCGGCGACCGGCCCAGCGAACTGCACGTCGAAATCGGCGCCGACCGTTACCGGCTGCACCACGACTCCGGGGGGCGATCGCCCACATGGCCCGCGCGACCTGAGCCGCGAGCCCCCAACCGAAAGGAAACACTAGGTGGCAACCATCAGTGAGCTGGTCCGAACGACCGGGGTCAGCGTGTGCACGCCGCACGACGGCGATGTCGACATCCCGGTGTTGTCCGGCATGCAGCGCCAGGGCGACGTTTTGGTGTTACCGGCCGCGTACCCGGCGACCACCGCGGTGCCGGCGTCGGGCACACCGGTGGTGCGCGCCGAGGACGGCGGCAACACCCACGTCATCTACGCCGCCGGCGGGCCGGTGTACTGCGACACCGACGCACCCCACGACCTTCGCGAAGCCAGCCTGACCGTGCCGGACGGCTCCATCGCCTACCTGGGGCATCCCGAGCACGGCTACATGGGGATCGCGCCGGGCAGCTACGAGATCCGCCGGCATCGCGAAATAGGCGCGGCGGCACGGCTGCTCGCCGACTGAACGGCCTCCCCCGCGGGCGGCGGTCGGCGTTGAGCACCGCCCGGTAGCTGGTGGCCGCGGCCAGGCCGTTGCGGTCACCGAACACCGGCTCAGGGGTTAGTGGAAGGGGTTGAGCCGCGGGAGTTTTTCTTTGATGCGGTCGCGGATGCGTGGCGGGGGCGGCGGCGCGGCCGGCGGCACGTAGACCGGCTGCTGTTCGAGCAGCGGCTGCAGCATCGACGGATGCGCGGCCGGGGCCACCGTGGGTTTGGCCGCGGGACCCGGTGGGGTGGCGGGGGTTTGGTGTGCGGCGGTGCTGTGCTGCGGGTGCCGGTGCGACGGCGGGTTCAGGCGCGGCGCCACGGCCAGCGACAGCGCGACGACCAGCACCACGACCGCGGCGGCCAGCACCGAGGCCAGCAGCCGCACCCGCGGATTCCGCGGCGGCGCCACCGGCGCGACGGGCACGGTGCCCGCGCGCGCCGCCGCCAACGCGGCGCCGCGCGGCAGCGCGAAGTCGGCTTCGGCGGCGGTGATGACCGGGACCCCGGTCTGGTCCTGCAGCGCGGCGACGACGGCGTCGGCGTCCCCGGCGCCCAGCACGAAGATCGCGTCGGGCCGCGGCCGCACCCCGTGCACCGCCGCCCGGATCCGCGCGATCGGCGGGCCGTCATCCGTGCCGGGGATGCGCTGCGCGGTCACCCGTCGGGCGTTGACCGTCGCGACGACCGTGGCCTCGGGTTCCACCGCGCACACCACCAGGAAGTCGTAGCCGGCGAGGTCGGCGAGGCCGCTGGCGAGCAGTTCGGTGGCCGCGATGTCGGTGACCGCGTGCGCGTTGCCGTGCAGCGCGGTTTGCAGCTTGGTGGCGGCGGCGTCGGCGTCCGGGGTCCAGGTGAGGCCGACCGCGTGCAGATCGGCGCCGTCCACCAGCGTGGCGAGCAGGGCGTCGGCGTCAAAGGCGTCGACGTCGGCGATGCGTTTGACGCCGCGGTCGACGGCTTCGCCGTCGCCGGTGACACCGTCGACCAGCACCCACCGAACAACGGTCGATGTCATCGAAAGACCGAGCACCCGGTCCATGGATGGCCTCCGATCGTCTGCGGACCGCATCCGAGGCTACCGATAGCGCGCCGGGGTGGTTGCTGGCGCCCCGGGTCGGAGCTTGGTGTCGGGGCGGGTTTCGTGACCGAGCGATGGACGCCATCAAGATCGCCTCTGCGCTTTCGCCACATCCGCCACATCTGCCCCGAATCTCCGACCATGGGCCGACGCTGGAAAAGGATGGCGCATCCGATATCACGGCAGTGATAGCCGGCCGTATCACGGGCGCAATCCATTCTTAGATGGCGCATGTGCCTTGCGTTCGGCGGACAGAAGTGGGACAAGCTAGTCAGGGTTAGGACGGGCAACCCTTGCTCGCGCGTTGCTCGCCGAGTGGCACTTTCCCGACGGAACACGCCGGCGACGTGTCGGGTAGGTGCCATTCGGCGCGGCGCTCGCGTCTGGGGCGCTTGCAAGCCGGGCACCGCGACCCATCCCCGCGGCGACGCCTGGAACAACCGCGGCATGGCCGCCCCGCCCGGCTACGGCATCATGGCCGGGTGTCTTACCGCTCCCCGACCCTGGCCGACATCATCGCCACCCTCGATGTCGACCGCGGCGGCGACCACCACTTCGTCGCCACCCAACTGGACAATCCCAACCACCACATCGTCGGCGGCCACATCGCCGCCCAGGCCCTGATGGCGGCCAGCCGCACCGCCCCGGGCCGCACCCCGCACAGCGTGCACGTCTACTACGTGCGCCCCGGCGACGCGCGCCGCCCGGTCGACCTGCACGTCGAAGCGGTCCGCGACGGCGGCACACTGTCGACCCGGCAGGTCACCGCCCGCCAAGACGACCAGATCCTGCTGGAGACGCTGGCATCGTTCACCGCCGCCGTCGAGGCGCCCGACTACCACCAGCCCCCGCCAGAGGTGCCCGAACCGGCGTCGTTGCCCCCGGTGCAGCAGCAGCTGGCCGACTACGCCGACGAGCTGGGCGGGCACTGGGTGCAGCCACGCCCCTTCGAGCAGCGTTACATCGATCCGCCGCCGCGCCTGGCGCTCGAAAACCCGGAGCCCTCGCCGCGGATCCGGCTGTGGTGGAAACCCGCCGAACCCGTCCCGGCCGACGAGGTGCTGCACAGCTGCCTGCTGACGTACCTGTCCGGCACCACCATGGTGGAGACCGCGCTGGCCATGCGGCGGGCCACCCCGGTCAGCACGTTCAACGCGCTCATCGACCATGCGCTGTGGTTCCAGCGGCCCATCGACCTGTCGGATTGGGTGCTGTCGGACCAGTTTTCGCCCAGCGGCATCGGCGGGCGCGGCCTGGCGACGTCGACGATGTACAACCGGGCCGGGCAGTTGGTGGCCGTCGCGACCCAGGAGCTGTACTTCGGCCGCGGCACCGCGTCGTAAGGTCCGCGGCATGGCCACCTCGGCGAACATGTCCGGCTACGAACGCGACGCCTGGGACGCCCTGCTGGCCGACGCCGACAAACGACGCAGCGAGTCCCTCCGCTTCGGGGACTGGACCCGCGGCGTGCGGCACCGCGTCGGCCGTGCGGCGACCACAGCCCGCGCCGCGGTGGAACGGGCGGTGCACGGGGCCGACACCGCGATCGACGCCGTCGATGCGGCCATCGCCACCGCGATGGAGGGGCTGCACACCGTCCTGGTCGAGCGGGGGCTGAACTCGGTTGCCCCGGCGGGGCTTTACGCGATGTTCGCCGACGCGGGCGCGCGGGTGCGGTGCTACGAGGACGTGCGCCGGCTCGACCTGGAGGTGTGCCCCCTATGCGAATGCAAAGGCCCTTGCCGGCATCACGGTATCGGGGGCACCGACAAGGCCGGTGCTTTCGCATGGCGGCAAGCGACAGCAACGGCACGTTGTGGATGGCGGTAAACGGGACCAGCGCATCGGGTCGAGACTTGGCGATGCCGCACCGGATCAATAACCCTTGACAGGTAGCTAGGGAAAGGGCAGGATGAACAGTGACATCACCGACATCGCTAAGTGGGCGCGATCACAGGGCTGGCGAATCGAAGACGACACCAAGGGCTACACCCGGTTCTATGACCCTCAGGGCAACTACGTAACCCACTACCCCGCAACGCACGCCGACGGATGCAAGACCTGCACGGGAAGCTAAAGAAGGCGGGGCTCACCTGGCCCCCGCCGAGCAAGAAAAAAACAGCGCGCACAACGCCAGAGGGGAGGCACGAGGTGACTGCAGATTGGGTCATCACGCTCACGTTCGACGCCGACCCTTCAATGGAGGCCATGGACTCCTGGGAGAACGAACTGACCTCGGCCGACGGATCGGTCGCCCGTATCCCGGGCAGTGGTGTTGACGTGACGATGTATGTGCCGGGCGATCTAGCGTTGTTGGATGCAGCAGCAAAGGCAGCCGACACCGTCGGCCGGGTGGTCCACGCCCAGCCGGTCGGCATGGAAGTGCTCCGCGAACCGGAGTGGCAACGCCGGGCCGCCGCGCCGACCATGCCCGAACTCATGTCGGCGACCGAAATCGCCGCAGAGCTCGACGTATCGCGTCAGCGTGTGCACCAGCTACGCGAATTGCCAACGTTCCCAGCGCCGTTGGCCGAGCTTGGTGGCGGCGCGGTGTGGGATGCGGTTGCCGTGCGCAAGTTCGCCGAGGGATGGGAGCGCAAGCCCGGCCGGCCGCGGGTACGCAGGTAACGGGCCGCATGAGGCTCGTGACCCGCAAGAAACCCACCGGTTTGTCGCTCAGAGGCGGGCAAAACACCACACCCCTCCCCTGCCGTGGCTCCTGGGGCAGATGTGACTGGGCCCAGGCCCCCGCCATGACCGGCGCCAACGGCGGCCCATAGCGGCTCACTCCCACTGCCACACCGACGCCGGCCGGCCGGTGCCGCGGGCGCGTTCGGTGTCGCCGGTGCGGGCCAGCCCCGCGGTGGCGGCCAGGGTGCGGTTGAAGTTGCCCCGATCGACCGGCCGGCCGTGCAGCGTCTCGGCGGCGGCCAGCGCCCGGGTCACCGGGAACCGGTCCCCGAGCAGCGCCCGGGTGAACGGCAGGTCGTGAAACAGCTTGTCGGCCAGGATCACCCGGGTGTCGTGCAGGATGCGGTTGTGGTCGAACGCCAGCGTCGGCTGGTGGTCGAGGTCGATCCAGGTGACGGCCGGGTGCACCCAGTCCGGGGCGAGCACCGCGAACATGGCGATCGACAGCGTCGGGCCGCGCGGGTCGCGGTGCGGGGCGTCGAACACCCGCAGCTGTCCCACCGTCCGCACCGCGTCGGGCGGGGCGCCCAGCTTGGCGGTCAGCGCCCGCTGCGCCGATTCGGTCAGCAGTTCACCGCGGCCGTGCAGCACCCCCGGCAACGCCAGCGTGCCCTCCTCGGGATCCCACGGCCGCGGCGCGACCGCCACGGCGGGCCGCGGCTCGCTGACCGGAAAGTGCAGCGCGACAACGTCCACCGAGGTCAGCGACAGCTCGCCAGGGGTCACGCCGCCACCGCCAACGCGCGCACCGCCCGATCGGCCCGGTCCGGGCCGGTGGCACCCAGCACCACCGAAGCGCCAAGCGCCCGCTCGACGTAGCCGACGAACCCCTCGACCGACGCCGGGGCCGGCACCAGCACCGGCTCGGCGGTGGCCAGCAGGTCGGTCAGCCGCCGCTGATAGTCCAGGTCCCGCCACGGCCCGCAGTCGACGCCGCGCACCGGCCCGGTGGCGGTGCGGTAGCCAACGGCGGCCGCCAGCGGCGTCCGAGCCAGCGCGTCGAGGTGGGTGACGGCCAGCCCGTCCACCCCGCCGCAGGCGGCAATCGCGTAGCGCAGCAACAGCGGATCAAACGCGCCCACCCGAAACGCCCCCTGGTAGGTGCCGGTGCCGTTGTGCGGTTCGGGCAGCAGCTCCCCCAACGCCGGGTCCTCGGTCGGAAACGGGCCGGCGCCGTGCCGGGTCAGATAGCTGCGGGTCACCCCGAGCAGGTAGCCGGGCTGGCCGAGGCCGGCGAGCATGGCCCGGGCGTTGGACGGCTCCACCGTCGACCAGGTGGTGTGCGGGTGCAGGCCGCGCCATTCGTCGAGCAGCACCCCTTGGGCGCCCTCGAACACCAGCCGGCCCCGGCCGGCCAGCGCACCCAGATGGCCCGGGCCGACAATCTTGACGGTGCGGGCGAATTCGCGGTACAGGTCGACCATCGCGTCCAGCGCGGGATAGCGGTGCCCGGTGCCGGCCAGCAGGCCGGCGTAATGCTGGGCCAGCGCCGTCAACTTGGCGGCCAACACGTCCGGGTGCCGGCAGTCGCCGACGGTGGGCGCGTCGTGGCCCAGCGCATACCCGGCGGTCTCCCCGATCCCCTTGCCGCAGGAGCCGTGTCGGGCCGCGCCGCGGGCGTCCTCGCGGGCCCGGTTGGCGGCCACGTGAATCGGGGTGGTCAGCAACGCCTGCGCGTCGACGGCCAGCAGCCCCAGCGGGTCCGCGACACCGAGCGCGGCTAACCGGCGGGCCTCGGCGGCCAGCGCGATCGGTTCGACCAGCATGTGCGCGGACAAGAAGGTTGGGATGCCCGACAGCGTGCCCGACCCGAATTGGGAAAAGGTGTGGTGGGTGTCGCCGACGACGACGTTGTGGGCGGCCTGGGCGCCGCCGTTGAACCGGATCACCGCGGCCACGTCGAGCCCGGCGTCCGGCGAACACAACCAGTCCACCGTGGCGCCCTTGCCGGCGTCCCCGAACCCCAGGTCCACCACGATCAGGTGCCGGTCGTCGAAGATGTTGTCGGACATCATAACTCCTCTGCTCGGGGGGGATTAGGCGGTGACGACATCGTCGTCGCCGTCGAGGTCGGCCGGCAGCGCGGTGCTGCTGACCGTACCGCGGGAACCGGCCACCGGGGTCAGCGCTTTGTGCACCGACGCGGCTTCGCTGGTTGACCCGACGTCGATCAGGTCGGCCAGCCCCGCACCCAGATCGACGCGGTCCTCCTCGACGCCGATGGTCAGCGCGATCAGCTCGCACACCGCCGCCGGGTCGTCCAGGCACAGGAAACGTTCGCCGAGCAGCCCGCGCCAGTGGTCGGCGATCTCGGTGTCGTCGTAGTAGTACGACGAGCCGGGCAGCACGAAGTACACGTTCCAGCGGCGTTGCAGCTCCCGGTAGATCGAGGCGACGTCGATGTCCTCGGCGACGTCGTCGCCGATCACCGCCCGCACGTGCCGGGCCGCCAGCCGGGGCTTGTTGAGTTCGTCGCCGACGATGAACACGTAGCCCTTCTTGCCGCGCTTATCCCAGGCGTCGGTGGCGGTGTGCCGGGCCAGGAAGTAGGCGGCCAGCTCGTAGCTTTCCGACTTTTGGCCTCCCCCACCGGCTTCCAGGAAGACGGTGCGCAGCTGGTCATCCATGGCGTTGTCGGCTTCGAACTGACCCACCTGCAGCGGCGCCATGTCGGTGTCGGCGTCGCCGATCGCCCCGAACAGGATCTGCGGGTCGGCGGCATACCCCTTGCGCTGCAGCAGTCCGTGCAGCTTGCCCAGCTTCTGCTGCATGATGCGCGGGATGGTGCCCATCGACCCCGTCACGTCGAACAGCACCACCACCGGCAGCGCGTCGGGGTGATCGGCCGAATCCCGGGATTCCCGCGCCGTCACCCGGTGCGGGTCCAGGCTGGGGTCCACCCGCCATTGCGAACGCGGCCGCGCCCGCAGCTCGTCGCTGTAGGAAAAGTCCGACTGGCCCCGCGCGGCGCGGTAGGTGTGTGCGGCCCGGTAGGTGTCGTCGTCCCAGCGTCCATATCCCATTTTCCTTACCTCCCTTGTGGCATCTCGAACGGCCGGAAGCGGCGCTTCCCGTAGAGCCGGTCGAGCAGGTCGTCGAATTCGCCGATTAGGCCGGCCGCGTCGGGGCGGCGGCGCGGCGAGCGTTGCCGGCAGCCGCGGCTGAACCGGCGCAGCGGCTCGGGGGCGTGCGGCCCGAGCATCTGGTCCATCAGCGTGTGGGCCATGTACACGTCGGATTCGCCGGACACCGGTTCGCCGGCCAGTGCCTCGGGCGGATACAGCCGCGCGTCGGTGCTGGTGCGGGCGGCCAGCCGCTGCCCGGGTTGGGTGGCGAACGACCAGCCGGCCAGCACCACCCCGTGCTCGCGGGGGTGGATGAGGATGTTGGCGGGGGTGAGCGCGCCGTGCACCCAGCCCGCGGCGTGCACGGCGGCCAGCGCGCGCAGCAGCCGGCGGTGCATCCAGGCGTAGTCGCGCGGGTCCAGGCCCTGCGGGTAGGCGGCGGCGACGTCGGCCAGGGTGACGAACCCGTCGAGCAGCGGGGCCAGCACGCTGACCCGGCGGGCGGCGCCGGTGGCGTCATCGTGGTGGGTGAGCGTGTCGGTGAGCCGGGTCAGATACGCCGGCAGCCACGTCTCAGTGGTGGCCAGCGTGGCGAGGTCGCGCAGCGCGGCCTGTTCGGCCTCGATCAGCATGTTGGAGCTGGGTTTTCGGGGCAGCTTCAGCATCACCGGGGTGCCGTCCGCGGTGGTGGCGGTGTACAGGTTGGCCACCGAGCCGCGCCGGTGCAGCGGGCCCAGCCGGTAGCTCTGGGTGCTCGACGCCAGGGCGGCTTGGTCGGTGTTCATTGTTTTAGTGTATACGACTAAAACAATCCTTGGCGACACAATTCGCCGCCACAACCGCGATCACTCACCCCAACGGCGCCACCCGCCAGTTAAGTTGTCGGCAAGCCGCCGACCGCGGCATCGAGCCGACCGGAAGTGATCATGCGAGTTGACGGGCGCGATATCGCGATTACCGGCAACCTGCTGCAGCCGCTGACCCGGCGCACCAACGACATCTTGCGGCTGGCGCTGGCGGCGGTGTTCCTCGCGGTCGTCATCACCAGTTCGCTGGTCACCCGGTACGAGTGGGTGGCGCTGGAACGCTCGATCTCCCGGATCGTCGGGGTGCTGTCCCCCACCCAGTCCAACCTGGTGTACCTGGGCTACGGGGTGGCCATCCTGGCGTTGCCGTTCATGATCCTGATCGGGCTGATCGCCGGGCGGCAGTGGAAGCTGCTGGGCGCCTACGCGGTGGCCGCGCTGCTGGCGTTTTTGCCGCTGTCGATCACCGGCAAGGGCATCGCCGCGCCGCGCTGGCATTTCGACCTGTCCGAACGGCTGGCCACCACGCTGGCCCAGTTCCTCGACGACCCGCGCTGGATCGCGATGCTGGCCGCGGTGCTGACCGTGTCCGGGCCGTGGCTGCCGTCGCGGTGGCGGCGCTGGTGGTGGACGCTGCTGCTGGCGTTCGTGCCGATCCACCTGGTGGTGTCCGCGATCGTGCCGGCCCGCTCGCTGCTGGGGTTGACGGTGGGCTGGTTCGTCGGCGCCCTGGTGGTGCTGGTGGTGGGCACCCCGGCACTGGAGGTGCCGCTGGACGGGGCGGTGCGGGCGCTGGCCGCGCGCGGCTGCGTGGTGTCCGGGCTGACCGTGCTGCGGCCGGCCGGGCGCGGACCGCTGGTGCTGTCCGGGGCGGCCGACACCCCGGCGCTGATCGAGTTGTACGGCCCCAATCAGCGCAGCGGCGGCGCGGTGCGCCAGCTGTGGCGCAAGCTGCGGCTGCGGGCCACCGAAACCTCGCCGCTGCACGCCTCGCTGCACCGCGCCGTCGAACATCGGGCGCTGATGGCGGTGGCCATCGGGGAGGTGGGGGTCGCCAACACCGTCACGGTCGCATTGGCCGCCCTGGACCGGGGGTGGACGCTCTATGCGCACAGCCTGCCGCGCGGTCTGCCGATCGCCGAGGGCGTCGACAGCACCCCGGTGGCCGCGATCTGGGAGTCGCTGCACCGGCTGCACCACCACCGCATCGCCCACGGCGACCTGCGCGCCAAGGAGATCACCGCCGCCGACGACGCCGTGCTGTTCGGCGGGTTCGGCAACGCCGAATACGGCGCCACCGACGCGCAGCTGCAATCCGATATCGCCCAGCTGTTGGTGACGACGACCGCGCTGTATGACGCGGGCGCGGCGGTGACCGCCGCGATCGACGCGTTCGGCAAGGACACCGTGCTGGCCGCGTCGCGCCGGCTCACCAAAACCGCGGTGCCGGCCCGGGTCCGGGACGCGGTGCCCGACGCCAAAGCCGTCATCGCCGCCGCCCGCGAGGAGGTCAAACGCCAAACCGGCGCCGACCAGATCCAGGCCAAGACGATCACCCGGTTCACCCGCAGCCAGCTGATCCAGCTGGTGCTGCTGGTGGCGCTGGTGTATGTCGCCTACCCGTTCATCAGCGCGGTGCCGACGTTCTTTTCCCAACTGCGGACCGCGAATTGGTGGTGGGCGCTGGTGGGGCTGGCGGTGTCGGCGCTGACGTATGTCGGCGCGGCCGGGGCGCTGTGGGCCTGCGCCAACGGGGCGGTGAGCTTCCGGAATCTGTCCATCATGCAGGTGGCCAACACGTTTGCGGCCACCACCACCCCGGCCGGGGTCGGCGGGTTGGCGTTGAGTACCCGGTTTTTGGTCAAGGGCGGGCTGAGCACGCTGCGGGCCACCGCCGCGGTCGCGTTGCAGCAGTCGGTGCAGGTGATCGTGCACGTCGCGTTGCTGATCATTTTCAGCACCGCCGCCGGCGCCTCGGCCGACCTGTCCCATTTCGTGCCCAGCCCCACCATGCTGTACCTGATCGCCGGGGTGGCGCTGGGGGCGGTCGGCACCTTCCTGCTGGTGCCCAACCTGCGCCGCTGGCTGGCCACCGCGGTGCGACCGCGGCTGACCGAGGTGTCCAGCGACCTGATCGAGTTGGCCCGCGAACCGCGCCGGCTGGCGTTGATCGTGCTGGGCGCGGCCGGCACGACGTTGGGTGCGGCGCTGGCGTTGTGGGCCAGCGTGGAGGCGTTCGGCGGCAACACGTCGTTCGTCACCGTCACGGTGGTGACCATGGTCGGTGGCACGTTGGCCTCGGCGGCGCCCACGCCCGGCGGGGTCGGCGCGGTGGAAGCCGCCCTGATCGGTGGGCTGGCCGCCTTCGGGGTGCCGGCGGCGGTCGGGGTGCCGTCGGTGCTGCTGTATCGGGTGCTGACCTGCTGGCTGCCGGTGTTTATCGGGTGGCCGGTGATGCGGTGGTTGACCACCAACGAGATGATCTGACTAGTGCGCGGTGAGGGGCTGCACCAATTTCGGTGACGCTGACTCTGCATCCACCAGGCTAAAGTGCGAGTGGGGTGCCTGGTGAGCGCAGAGTCATCAACGAGCGGCCGCGCCCGCCGCGGCATGGGTGGTGGTGATGATCGGCGCGACATAGCCGGCCGCGGTCACCGCCTGCCGCACCGCGTCGGCGACCGCCGCCGCCCGATCCTCGGGCACCAGCGCGATGACGCAGCCGCCGAACCCGCCGCCGGTCATCCGCGCCCCCCACGCGCCGGCGGTCACCGCGGTCGCGGCGATCAGGTCGATGTGGTCGGTGGTGATCGCGAAGTCGTCGCGCATCGAGGCATGCGAGGCGGTCAGCAACCGTCCGGCGGCCGCCAGATCCGAATCGGCCAGCGCCGCCACAAAATCCAGCACCCGCTGGTTTTCGGTCACGATGTGCCGGGACCGCCGGGCGTCGACCGGGTCGGTGACCCCGTCCAGCACTGCGACACCGGCGTCTTGCACGTCGCGCAGCGAAGCCACCCCCAGGTCGGCGGCCGCCCGTTCGCACGACGCCCGCCGCGCCGCGTACTCGCCGCCGACGTGCTCGTGTGCGGCGCGCGAGTCGATCAGCAACAGGACGGCGCCGCGTGGCTCGAAGGGCACCGGGGTGACGGCGGTGTCGCGAAAGTCGATGAGCAGCGCGGTGTCCGGCGCCCCGAACAGCGACGCCAGCTGATCCAGCAACCCGGTGGGCGCCCCCACATAATCGTTTTCGGCGCGCTGCGCGATGCGGGCCTGCTCGAGGCGGTCCAGGCCCGTCCCGGTCGCCGCCAGCAGCGCGCCCAGCACCGCGCATTCCAGTGCCGCCGACGATGACAGCCCCGACCCGATCGCCACCTCGCTGGTGATCGACAGCGTCCCGCCCGGCACCGGGTGCCCGGCGGCGCGCAGCGCCCAGATCACCCCGGCGACGTAGGCCGCCCAGCCGGTCACCGCGCCGGGGGTGGTGTCCAGCGGGATGCGCACCGCGGCGTCGGCGCGGTCGCTGCGGGCGGTGATCACGTCGGTGTCGGCGGGGTCGAAGGTGACCCTGGTGCGGGCCGGCAGCGCGATCGGCAACGCGAAACCGAGGTTGTAGTCGGTGTGTTCGCCGATCAGGTTGATCCGGCCGGGCGCGGCGTAGCGGATCACAGCTCGCGCAGCCGCGCGGCCACGGCCTCGGGGGTCACGTCGACGATGAAGGCGTCCATCGCCGACTCGGAGGCCGCCAGGTATTTCAACTTGGTGGCGCTGCGCCGAATCGACATCAGCTCGACGTGAAAGTAGCCGTCGGGCTGCGCCGCGGTGTATTGGTGCAGCGCCGCCATGTACGGCAGCGGGGCGGCGTACAGCCGGTCGAAGCGCGCCAGCAGCTCCCGGTACATCACGGTGAACGCGTCCAGTTCGACGTCGGTCAGTTCGGTGAGGTTGTGCACCAACCGGTTTGGGTACAGGTGCACCTCGACCGGCCAGCGGGCGGCGAACGGCACAAACGCGGTGAACCACTCGTTGCGCAGCACCACCCGGATGCCCTCGGCCACCTCGGCGGCCAGCAGGTCGGCAAACAGGTTGTGGCCGTGGTGTATCCGATGCATGCGGGCCTGCTCCAGCATGGCGGCGGTGCGCGGGGTGACAAACGGGTAGCCGTAGATCTGGCCGTGCGGATGCGCCAGTGTCACCCCGATTTCCTCGCCGCGGTTCTCGAAGCAGAACACCTGCTCGATGCCGGGTTGGGCGAGCAGGTCGGCGGTGCGGTGCCGCCACGCCTCCACCACCAGCCGGGCGTGCGCCGGCGGCAGGTCGGCGAACGATCCGGTGTGGTCGGCGGAAAAGCAGATCACCTCGCAGCGGCCGGATCCGGGCGCCGAGACGAACCCGTCGCCGTCCGGCGCCGGGATGGCCGCCGCACCGGCCAGGCTGGGGAACCGGTTCTCGAAGACCACCACGTCGTAGTCGGCGGCGGGTACCTCGCTGGTCAGCCCGGTCGGCCCCGGGCACAGCGGGCACGCCTCGGCGGGCGGCTTGTAGGTGCGGTCTTGGCGGGCCGCGGCGATGATCACCCACTGTCCGGTGGCGCGGTCAAACCGCAGCTGGGTGGGGTCGGCCGGGCGCGGCGGCAGCGGCCGCCGGTCGGGCACCGGCGCCGGGCTGCGCCCGGGCAGGGCGAAAAACAGCAGGTCGCGGCCGTCGGCCAGGGTCCACCGCGTCGGCGCCGTCACGGTCAGCCACCCTAATGCACCATGGAACACGGGGCGGTGAGCGGAAAGGCGGCGCGAGTGTTGGGTGAAGACGAGGTCGTCGGCACCCGACCCGCCGCCGGCGCAGCCCTGTACGAGCGGGCCCGCCATTGGGCGATCGAGTCCGATCCCGGGCTGCTGCGGCTGCAGCTGGCGGCCCGCACCACGATCGGGCTGGGTGTCGCGCTTGGGCTGCTGTACCTGCTGACCCGGCTCACCCATCAGCCGTTGACGGTGGCGCTGCTGGGCGCGGTGATCGCGATGGTGTCGGCGCGTTCGGTCAACGACCCCGATCCGCGGCAACAGAAGATCACCCTGGCGCTGCTGCCGCTGCCGGCCAGCGCCGCGATCGCCGCGGCGGCGGTGCTGGCCCCGCACCGGATCGCCGCCGACGCGGTGTTCGTGGTGATCATCTTCGGCGCGGTGTACATCCGCCGGTTCGGCAGCCGCGGCATCGCGCTGGGGATGGTCGCGTTCATGGCGTATTTCTTCACCCTGTTCTTCCGGGCCGGCACCGGCGAGTTGCCGTGGCTGATCGTGGCGGTGGCGGTGGGCACCCTGTGCAGCTTCGTGATGAGCAGCTACCTGCTGCCCGACCGGCCCGAGCACGTGTTGCGCCGCACCGTGGCCTCGCTGCGGGCGCGGATGGCCGTGGTCGTCGACGCCGCCGCCGACGCGGTGCGCACCGGCCGGTTCGACGAGCGGCGCCGCCACCAGCTGCGGGTGCGGGTCGCCCGGCTCAACGAGACCGCGCTGATGGTGCACAACCAGATCGAGGACAAGGTCGACCCGGGGTTGGTGTGGCCCGGTGTCGGCGGCGGGGAGCTGGCGCTGCGGCTGTTCGACGCCGAACTGACCGTCGA
Source organism: Mycobacterium sp. pUA109 (assembly GCF_041287095.1). Taxonomy (NCBI): domain Bacteria; kingdom Bacillati; phylum Actinomycetota; class Actinomycetes; order Mycobacteriales; family Mycobacteriaceae; genus Mycobacterium; species Mycobacterium sp. pUA109. Next base: position 185,738 of record NZ_JBGGKS010000002.1, read on the forward strand.
GCGCGTCGCCGCCGCGGCGGCCCGGGCGGCCACCGCCGACATTCCGGGCCGCACCGAGCTGGCCGAGGCGCTGGCCCAGCTCGCGTTCGATATGCGCGCGCCGGGTTCGGGCGGGTTGGCGCGCGCCGCCGCGCTGGCGGGGTCGGTGCGCGACCTGCCCGACGCCGGGCTGCAGGCCCGCCGGCTGGCGATGGCGATCCTGGACACCGCCGCGGCCGGCGCGGCGATCCGGGCCATGATCGAGCGGGCGGCGACCGAGGGCGTGGCAGCCGGGGCGCCGCTGGCCGGGGACGTCGGCGCCGACGACGAGGAGCAGCCGCGGCGCGGGCTGCGGCCCACCACCCGGCAAGCCATCCAGGTCACCATCGCGGCGTCGTTGGCGATCGTGGTCGGCGAGCTGGTGTCACCGGCGCGCTGGTATTGGGCGGTGATCACCGCGTTCGTCACCTTCGCCGGCACCACCTCGTGGGGCGAGACGCTGACCAAGGGCTGGCAGCGGCTGCTGGGCACCGTGCTGGGGGTGCCGTCGGGGGTGCTGGTCGCGACATTGGTGTCCGGGCACGGCGGCGTCGCGCTGGCGCTGATCTTCGTGTGCCTGTTTTGCGCGGTGTACCTGATGAAGGTGGCCTACAGCCTGATGATCTTCTGGATCACCACCATGTTGGCGTTGCTGTACGGGCTGCTCGGCCAATTCAGCGTGGACCTGCTGCTGTTGCGGATCGAGGAGACCGCGATCGGCGCGGTCATCGGGGTGACGGTGGCGCTGCTGGTGTTGCCGACGCGGACCGGCGCCTCGATCCGCACCGACGCCCGCGCCTTCTTAACCGCGCTGTCGCAGCTGATCGCAACCTGCGTCGACACCCTGGCCGACGACGACGCCACCGCCGCGCTGACCGAACAGGCCCGCGGGCTGGACCGCAAACTGCAGCAGTTCCGGGACACCGCCAAACCGCGCACCGTCGGGCTCGCCGGGCTGGCCGGGCGGCGCAGCATCCGTCGCGGGCTGCGGCTGCTGACCGCCTGCGACCACTACGCGCGCGCCCTGGCCCGCGCCAGCGTGGAAACGCCCTCGGTGTCAGCGGAATTGGCCGACGCCGTGGCCGCCGCGGCCGCCCAGACCCGGCGCAATATCGGCGCGCTGGTCGCCACCCTGGATCAGCGGGAGGCGCCGGACGTCATGCCCGCCACCGACCTGCTCGACGCCGTCGACACCCTGGTCGGCCCGGACAGCCGCCGGCTGCTGGGCGCCTCACACGCGCTGCGCCAGATCGACCGGGCCGTGGTCGACGCCGCCGTGGACCTGGGCGCCGGGCAGATCACGCTGTGGTGACCGCGAAGATGTCGCGGTGCACGGTGCCGGGGCGCGCGGTCGGGTCGACGAACCATTCGCGGGCGAACAGCAGCCCGAACACCTGCGGCGGCAACGCCAGCAGCACCCCGAACAGCCGCGCGGCCGGGCCGGTGTCGCCGATCTGGGAGCGGTGCGCGGCGAACGCGTCGCGCTTTTGCCGGGCGAACCGGAACACGTTGATCCGGTGGGTGATGGTCGCCCGCGGCGCGTAGGCGGTGCGGGCGACGTCGCGTTCGTAGGGGGCGGGCAGCCGCAGCAGGCGGGCGATATCGGCGATGCGGCACAGCAATTCGCGCGGCATGGTCGCCTCCAGCAGGCGCGGGGTGGCGGCGATCTCGGCGGCCCGCTTGCCGACGTGGTGCACCTGGACGTGGTCGCGGTGGCCGTAGCCGCCGTTGGGTTGATAGCTGAGCAGCAGGTCGGCGTCCTCGTCGCGCAGGATCGCGGCCAGCCGCTGCGCGGCCTCCTCCCGGTCGGCGCGCCCGAACCGGACCCGGTTCGGCGGGTCGGGATAGAAGTCGGGGCCGTAGCCGCTGTCGGCGTAGCCCAGGCATTCCACCCGGTGCGCGCCGAGAATGGCCGCGCTGGACCGCAATTCGTCCAGCCGGTGCGGGTTGTCGCCGTCGTCCATGTGGCCGTCGGTGGCGGTGACGATCACCACCCGATGCCCGGCCGCCGCCGCGCGGGCCAGCGTGCCGCCGGTGAGGATCGCCTCGTCGTCGGGGTGGGCGTGGAATGCGACGACAGTTGCCATGGCTTGCAGTATGCCGGTCGGGTGCGGGGGTGGCTGCGTCGGCGTCGAGGCTGCGGTGGTGGCGCCCAGCCTGAGCTGGCGGCGGCGAGCCTGTACTCAGAGCGTGATTTCGGCTCGGATGACGCTCTCACTTCAGGCTCGAGGTCCTCGCCACAGGCTCGACGCCGTCGCGGCAGGCTCGGCCCACGAAAGCTCCGCGCCGCCACCGCTTGTCGCTCGTAGGCGGGCAGCCGCCCACCAGCGACAATCCGTGACGACTGCGACACCAGAGACGCCTGTGTCGCGGGCGGGCGTTCAATCGTCGGGTTTCCGGGGTAAATGGCCGCGTTGTCGCTCAGACGCGGACGCAACACCACATGCCCCCCGCGCCGGGACTGGTGTGGCAGGAGTGATACCGCAGGGGCCGGCGGCCAATGGCCCGGACTACGACCGCTGCGCGGAGACGAACAGGCTGCCCGGCGCCGGGTCCTCCAGGTCGGCGGGCGGGCGGCGACCGTAGCGGGCCATCATCTCGGCGGCCGGCTCCACCGACACCTGCCAGCCGCGCCCGGCCAGCCAGGCGCCGACATCGGTGCGCTCCTCGAAGTACCACAGTTCCTCGAAGTCGGGCAGTTCGGTCGCCCCGGTGGACATCGCCCGGAAGCGTTGCATCAGCGCGCGCTGCCGGGCCCGGATGTCGGGGTCAAGGAAGTCCGGGCCGGTGGCCTCGACCGCGATCCGGCTGCCCGCCGCGGTCAACGCCTGCACCCGCTCAAACAGCAGATCCTGCGCCGCGGCCGGCAGAAACGGCAACAGCCCCTCGGCCAGCCACGCGCTGGGCGCCGACGCGTCGAAGCCGGCCTGCCGCAGTGCCGCCGGCCAGTCCTGCCGCAGATCGACCGGGACCGAGACCAGCTGCGCCGTCGGTTGCGCGCCGTGCGCCCGCAGCGTCGACGCCTTGAACTCGAGCACCTTGGGCTGGTCGAGCTCGTACACCGTGGTGCCGGCCGGCCAGTCCAGCCGCCACGCCCGCGCGTCCAGCCCGGCCGCCAGGATCACCACCTGCCGCACCCCGGCACCGCCCGCGGCGGCAAAGAAGTCGTCGAAAAACGCGGTGCGGCACGCCATGTAGTCGCCCATCGCCTGCATCCGCGCCGGCAGGTCGGGTTCGGCCTCGGCCAGCTCGGCGGGCAGCGCGGTCGGCGCGAACAGATTCCAGACGCCCTCCCCGGCCGCGTCGAGGAACACCCGCGCATACGGGTCGGAGATCAGCGGGTTGGCGCTTTCGGTTTCGGCGGCGCGGGCCGCCGCCACCCCCAGCGCCGTCGCGCCCACGCTTTCGGTGATGTCCCAGCTGTCGTCGTCGGTTCGGGCCATGCCACGACGGTACGGGAATTACCGCCCGCGCAGCCGGGGCCGCAGCCGCTCCGGCGGAATGACGGCACCCGCCGCCAGGTCGTCGATCAGCGCAGCGGCAAAGCCAACCAGCCCGTCGACGTCAATGCCATACCGGGCCGGGCCGGACAGCCGGGCCGACGCGCTGGACAGCAACGCCACCGCGCCCTTGGGGTTGCCGCGCTGGATGTGGGTGATGCCGACCGCGAGCTGGGCCAGGCCCTGCCACAGGTCGCGTTCGGCGGCGGGCCCGTTCTTCCACGCCGCCTCCAGCACCTCATGGGCGTTGAACGCCAGCCCGCCGTCCAGCAGCTGCTGCGCGTAGGCCAGGGTGTCGGCCGGCGACAGCCGCAGATCGTCCGGGACGCGGGGCACCCCGGCGCTGCCCCGCGGCAGCGGGCGGCCCAGTGCGTCCCGCGGCCGCGCGCTGCGCGGGCGGCCCGATTCGTCGCGATCACGCTCGGCCATCCGCCCATCATGGCAAGACGCCCGGAATCCCTCGACCAACGCCAGCAGCCGGGCGTAATGCGAGCCCGGCCAGTAGATCCGCCGGCAGTCCGCACAGCGGCTGAACTGGTGGTAGTAGCGCCGGGTCAGCGGCGCCAACTCCGCGGCCACCTCGGCCTTGGCCACCGCGGCCAGCACGCCGTTGCACCGCACGCACCGGGTCAGCGGCGCCAGCCGCGGGGCCAGGTCCAGCCGCCGCAGGATCTCCAGGGTCTGCGCGTCGGGCTGGTCGGCGTGCACGAACAGGCCGTGGGTGATCGCGCGACGCTTCAGCAGGCCCCGATCCCGGGTCAGCAGGATCCGCTGCTGGGTCAGGCTGATCTCGGCGAGGGCGGCGTCGTCGGCTTCGTGGGACCACCACACGTCAAAGCCGAGCAGCCGCAGTAGCCGCGCCAACCGACCGAGGTTGACGTCGACGACGAACCGCGGGTCGCGCAGCGGCACCGGCCGCAGCCGGGCGGTGGCCGCGATGTCGAGCGCCTCGAACATCGGGTAGGCGGCGATGCGGTCCCCGGCGATAGGGCGGTGGCTAAAACCCCGCGGCACCCCCTTGACCACGATGAGGTCGACCTCGGTGTGCGGGATGCCCATCGCCTCCAGCACATCCTTGACGGTCTGGTGGTCGCGGAACGGGCGGCGCACCGTCACCCCGCGGGCGTCGGCGCCCAGGAAGTCGTTGAGCTCGGCGTATGCCCGGACATCCACGTAGCCGGCCATCCCCCCATGGTGGCACGTGGAATAGCGGGCGGCGCCGCGATGTTCGAGACGGCATGCCCAAAGCCTTCACCGAAAACCGAACGTCAGCAATTTCTCGCCGACAAGCACGTCGCGGTGCTGTCGGTGGCCGCCGAGAACGGCCGCCCGCCGGCCAGCGTGCCGATCTGGTACGACTACACCCCTGGCGGGGTCATCCGGGTCAACACCGGGGCCGGCAACCGCAAGGCCAGACTCATCGAGCGGGCCGGCGCGGTGACCCTGGTCGTGCAGCGCGAGGAACTGCCGTACCAGTACGTGATCGTGGAGGGCACCGTCGTCGACGCGGCCTCACCGGCGCCGACCGAGCCCCGCGAGGCCATCGCCATCCGCTACCTCGGTGAGCAGGGTGGGCGCGAGTTCGTCCGCCAGATGGACGGCGCCACCAGCGTGCTGTTCACCATCCGGCCCGACCGCTGGTTCAGCGCCGACTTCTCCGACGACCTGTAGCGAGCGCCGGGCGGCCACCGCGATGACGGCCGCGCCCACCAGGATGACCGCGTAGACCACCAGGTACAGGTTGGCCACCACCAGCGTGGGCAGCCAGGTCGGCGGGAACAGGTACAGCCCCAGCCGCGGGGTGCGGTCATAGGGGTAGGTGTGCGGCCAGGTGCCCATCACCGCGAACACCGCGGCGACGCCCAGCCACCACCACCGGGCGTGCCACGCGCGGTGCACCAGGTAGACCATCAGCGGCACGAACCACACCCAGTGGTGCATCCACGAAAACGGTGACACCGCGGTGGATCCCAGGCCGACGATGGTGACCGCCAGCAGCCGCTCCCCGCCGCGGTACAGCGCCACCGCGATGCCGAGCGCGACCGCAGTGACGGCGACCGCGGCCACCGGCCACCACCACGCCGGCGGCACCCCGCCGGCCAGCCGGAACAGCGCGCCGCGCAGCGACTGGTTGGACAGGTGGGTGGTTCGCGCGATCCGGGTCGAGTCGAAAAACGTCCCGGTCCAGAACTTCCACGAATCCCGCGGCAACACGGCAAAGCCCAGTCCGATCGTCGCGGCAACGGTCGCCACCGCCACGGCCGCGGCCCGCCACTGGCGCAGCGCCAGGTAGTACAGCAGGAAGTAGCCGGGCGTCAGCTTGATGCCGGCCGCCAGCCCGACGCCGACGCCGGCCAGCCGGCTTGACCTGGGCTGCCCGGTGTCCCACAGCACCAGCAACAGCAGCACCAGGTTGATCTGGCCCCAAAACAGGGTGCTGCGCACCGGGTCGAGGAACAGGCAGATCGCCGCCAGCAGCACCGACACCCCGACCACGCCCCGGGTGATCCGGTAGCCCAGCAGCTGCCAGCACCGCACCACCGCGGCGACCAGCAGCGCGACGTTGATGCCCATCCAGACGTATTTCTCCGAACCGTGCGGCAGCAGCTGCATCGGCAGGAACGTCAACGCCGCGAACGGAGTGTAGATGTAGTACAGCTGCCCGACCAGCGGCCCGTCGTACAGCGATCCGCCGGCCCGAAACACCTGTTCGGCGCCGACCCGGTACACCTCGAGGTCGATGCCGCCGGCGAACAGCCCGACCCACTTTCGCCACAACGGCACCGTGGTCACCAGCAACGTCACCGACACCGCGGCCCAGGCCGCCAGCACCAGCACGGCCGGTCGTCGCACCACCAGCGTGCGGTTCGCGCCGCCCATCGTGTGCCCCCCGCTGCGTTCCCGGTCGAAAGACAGTACTTCGGTGGCGCTTGGTGGCAGGTGCAGGATTCGAACCTGCGTAGGCTTTCGCCGACGGATTTACAGTCCGCTTCCATTGGCCGCTCGGACAACCTGCCGTATCGCGCCTAGCAGACTACAACGAAGATGTACCTCGGATACAAATGCCCACGGCCTTCGAAACAACACCGAGAGGGGTCCTCACATGGCGGATTCATCGTTCGACGTCGTCAGCAAGGTCGACCGCCAGGAGGTGGACAACGCCTTGAACCAAGCCGCCAAGGAGCTGGCCACCCGATTCGACTTCCGCGGCACCGACACCTCCATCGCCTGGAAGGGCGAGGAGAACATCGAGCTGACCAGCTCCACCGAGGAACGGGTCAAGGCCGCCATCGACGTGTTCAAGGAGAAGCTGGTCCGCCGCGACATCTCGATGAAGGCGTTCGACGCCGGCGAGCCGCAGGCCTCCGGCAAGACCTACAAGGTCACCGGCAGCCTCAAGCAGGGCATCGACGGCGAGAACGCCAAGAAGATCACCAAGCTGATCCGCGACGAGGGCCCCAAGGGCGTCAAGACCCAGATCCAGGGCGACGAGGTGCGGGTCAGCTCCAAAAAGCGCGATGACCTGCAGGCCGTCATCGCGTTGCTCAAGGGCGCCGACCTGCCGGTGGCGCTGCAGTTCGTCAACTACCGGTAGCCGTCGCTGGCCCGATCAACCGGTGGGTGCCTACAGTGATAGGCACCACAGTTGCCGGGAAGCGAGGGTGGGCCATGACGGTGCACGCAGACGTCGACGTCGTCATCATCGGGGCCGGGATCTCCGGCCTCGGCGCGGCCTACCGCATCACCCAGCGCAACCCGGACACCCGCTATGTGGTGCTGGAACGACGGGCGCAGATCGGCGGCACCTGGGACCTGTTCCGCTACCCGGGGGTGCGCAGCGACTCGTCCATCTTCACGCTGTGCTTCCCGTATGAGCCGTGGACCCGCAAGGAAGGCGTGGCCGACGGGGCGCACATCCGCGAATACCTGAGAACGACCGCGCACAAATACGGCATCGACCGCCACATCCGGTTCAACAGCTATGTGCGCGCGGCCGATTGGGATTCCACCACCGACACCTGGACGGTGTCCGTCGAGCAGGACGGCGCGGTGCGGACCTACCGCAGCCGGTTCGTGTTCTTCGGGTCCGGCTACTACAACTACGACGCCGGCTACACCCCGGAGTTCCCGTGCATCAAGCAGTTCGGCGGCACCGTCGTGCACCCGCAGCACTGGCCCGAGGAGCTGGACTACACCGGCAAGAAGATGGTGGTGATCGGGTCCGGCGCCACCGCGGTGTCGCTGATCCCGTCGCTGACCGAGAAGGCCGCCCACGTCACCATGTTGCAGCGCACCCCGACGTATCTGATCTCGGCGTCGAAGTTCAGCCCGTTCGCTGACGTGCTGGGCACGGTGCTGCCGCGCCGCTGGGCGCACCCGATCATCCGGATGCGGAACGCGCTGTTCGAGGGGTTGATCTGGTTCTTGGCGCGCAAGACCCCGCCGCTGATGAAGTGGCTGCTGCGCCGCCAGGCCGTCAACAACCTGCCGCCCGGCTACGCGGTGGACACCCACTTCAAGCCGCCGTATGACCCGTGGGATCAGCGGCTGTGCCTGATCCCCGACGCCGACCTGTATGAAGCGATCAGCGACGGCCGCGCCGCGGTGGTCACCGACCATATCGACCACTTCGACGCCACCGGCATCGCGCTGCGCTCCGGGGCGCACCTGGACGCCGACGTCGTCGTCACCGCCACCGGCCTGCAGCTGCAGGCGCTGGGCGGGGTGCGAATCAGCTTGGACGGCACCGAGATCAAGCCGCAGGAGCGGTTCGTCTACAAGGCGCACATGCTCGAAGACGTGCCGAACCTGTTCTGGTGTGTGGGCTACACCAACGCCTCGTGGACGCTGCGCGCCGACATGACCGCCCGGGCCACCGCGAAACTGTTGGCCTACATGCGGACCCGCGGCTACACCCACGCCTACCCGCATCTGGGTGGCGAACCGATGCCGGAGAAGCCGGCCTGGGACATCCAGGCCGGGTATGTGCAGCGCGCGTTGCATGCGCTGCCCAAGTCGGGCACCCGGCGGCCGTGGAATGTGCGGCAGAACTACTTCGCCGACGCGATTGACTACCGCTTCGACCGCATCGAGGAGGCGATGGTGTTCGGTCGCGCCGCCGACCGGGTCGCCGTCTAGCGCGAGCAGACGCAAAAGTACCCAATTTCGGCCCCGGAAGGGGGCTTTTGCGTCTGCTCGCGGTGGTTACTTGACCAGCACCACCGCGGGGGGATGCGCGGGCGGGCCCAGCGGGGTCGGCGGCGGCACCGTGGTCCCGGTGGCGACGGTGACGAAGTCGTTCAGCAGCCGTTCGTCTCCGACGGTGCGGGTGAACGGCAAGCCGAGCATCGGGCCCCATTCGCCGGTGTTGGCCGGCCACATCTGGCCCAGCGTCGCGGTGGTCGGCACCGCGCCCGGAGTCGCCCGGTCGTGGTAGACCTCCAGCGCCGGGAACGCGCTGACCACGCCACCGATGCGGGGTGTCGCCGCGCCGGGTTGCACAACCAGCTCCCCCTGCACGCACAGCGTGTTTTTGGCCAGGGTCTCCCCGCCCGGCGAGAACGGGTCGGCCGCCGCGTAGCGCAGATACACCGACCCGTCGCGGCGCTGGGCGACCTTCACCGTCGGGGTGCCGGCCCGGACCTGCCCGGTGGTCAGGTTGACCGACGGATTCTGCCGCACCACCACCACACCGTTCTCGTAGTCGACGTCCACCGACACCCGGGCGCGTTCCGGGCCGGCCGCCGGGTCGAAGCCGCGGTGGTCGCCGGCGTTGTCGTCGAACGGCGGCCACCGCGACAACGTCGGGTCCTTGACGCTGGCCGACGGGATGAACAGGTTCGCCCGGACCACGCCCTGGCCGGGCACCGGCCGGATGCGGCCCACCACGATGTGCGGCGTGGCGCCGGCGTTCTGGGTCTCATAGCTGTGCGGATCCAGCGCCGCCGCGGTTTCCCAGTCCGCCGCCGACGCCGGTGGCCGGCCGAAAACCTGTGCGAACGCGTCGATTTGGTGTTGCAGCCGGGTCTCGGCGTGCTCCGGTGCCCCGGGCATGCTCGGGATGACGGCGTCGCCGTCGGCCATGTTGATCGCGGTGGCCAGGGTGTCGTCGACGGCGTCGGCGTCGGCCAGCAGCGCGTCGAGGCGGTCCTGCAGGTCCAGCGCGGTGATCAGCGCGTCGACCGGATTGGTGACGCGGTCGCTGAATTCCACCCGGCTGGTCAGCGGGTTCACCGTGAGCGCATGCCGGTCGGCTTCGGTGATCAAGGCGCTGAGCCGGGCCTGTAAAGCTTCGATGCCGTCGGCGGCGGTTTTCGCGGCGTGCGCGACGGCCATCGCCTCCCGGCCGTGCGCGTCGAGGTCGCGGCGGGTCTGGCTGAGCGACGTCTTGGCGGCGACCGCGGTGTCCCCGCCCCAGCTGTCGAACACGTCCAGGGCGGCCAACCCGTCGGCCACGTCGAAGGCGGCCCGACCGCGCTCGCGGGCCGCGTGGAACACCGCCCGCACCGATTCGGCGTTCCAGCGCTGCAACTCGGCGACCGAGATCCCGTTCCCGCTCATGGCTCCCCTTTGGCGGGAGTGTGGCAGCGGGCCCGGCCGCCGTCACTTCACCCCTGTGCAGCACCGCGCCGGGCTGAAGTGACAGCCCGGCGCGGCCTTGCTATGCACAAACGGTGTTGCGGGTTTCGGTGGAGCACCTGATGACGGCGGCGGTGCAGGTGGGCGGGCACGGCGACGACCTGGCCGCGCGGCACCTGGCCGCCGACAACCGCATCGAAGCGGCGGCGCCCGGATGGGCCGGTCGGTCGGCCGCCGCGCTGAGCGCCCGGGCGGCGCGCTGGGCGGCGGCGTCGACGGCGATGGTGGGCCGGGTGGGCGCGCACGCCACCGACCTGCACACCGGTGCGCTGCGGTTTTCCGTGCTGGAGGCGACCAACGCGCGGCTGCTGGCGCCCCGCGACGGCTGAGTTCGCCAACTCGCCGTGGCGGGCCGGTGTCGGCCATACCCTGATCGCCATGGCACCGGCACAGCGCGAACCCAACGTCGTCGTCCTCGGCGGGGGCTCCTGGGGCACCACCGTCGCATCGATCTGCGCGCGCCGCGGCCCGACGCTGCAGTGGGTGCGTTCGGCGGAAACCGCCGCCGACATCAACGACAACCACCGCAACAGTCGCTATCTGGGCGACGCGGTGGAGCTGTCGGACACGTTGCGGGCCACCACCGACTTCGCCGAGGCCGCCCGCTGCGCCGACGTCATCGTGATGGCGGTCCCCTCGCACGGCTTCCGCGGGGTGCTCACCGAGCTGGCCGCCCAGCTGCGGGCCTGGGTGCCGGTGGTGTCGCTGGTCAAGGGCTTAGAGCAGGGCACCAATATGCGGATGAGCCAGATCGTCGAGGAGGTGCTGCCCGGGCATCCGGCCGGCATCCTGGCCGGCCCCAACATCGCCCGCGAGGTCGGCGAGGGCTACGCGGCCGCGGCGGTGCTGGCGATGCCCGACCAGCACATAGCCGCCAACCTGGCGAACCTGTTCCGCACCAAACGGTTTCGCACCTACACCACCGATGACGTGGTGGGGGTGGAGATGGCCGGCGCGTTGAAGAACGTGTATGCGATCGCGGTCGGCATGGGGTACTCGCTGGGCATCGGGGAGAACACCCGGGCCATGGTGATGGCCCGGGCGGTGCGCGAGATGGCCAAGCTGGGTGAGGCGATGGGCGGGCAGCGCGACACCTTCGCCGGCCTGGCCGGTATGGGTGATCTGATCGTCACCTGCACCAGCCAGCGCAGCCGCAACCGGCACGTCGGCGAGCAGCTGGGCACCGGCAAGACCATCGACGAGATCATCGCGGCGATGAACCAGGTCGCCGAGGGGGTCAAGGCCGCCAGCGTGGTGATGGAGTTCGCCAACAAGTACGGGCTGAACATGCCGATCGCCCGCGAGGTCGACGCGGTGATCAACCACGGCGCCACCGTCGAGGACGCCTACCGCGGGCTGATCGCCGAAACCCCCGGCCACGAGGTGCACGGCGCCGGGTTCTGATCGGTGTGATCTCAACCGCAAAGATTTGGGTTCTCTATGTGTCGGCGCCTCCAGGTTGCCGCCCCGTTTGCTCGATAAATAGCCTGGCACATAGCTATTGGGCGCCGGGCCGACGGCGACCGTGCTCACAGCGTCAGTAAAGCCCTGTGTACGAAGTGTTTACGTCGGCGCAACGTCGTAAACCGCGGGGTAACCGCACGTCGTTAGGCTCCGTGTCCAAAGCGAACGTCACCGAACAAGGGAGCGACCCATTCACACCGAGCCATTGGCCAGCCATCCCGTTGACCAAGACCCGGCGCCGTCCCTCCCCGAGCGGCTGCGCTCGGTCTGCCGCTACGACCTGCCCGCCTCAGTGGTGGTGTTCCTGGTGGCGCTGCCGTTGTCGCTGGGCATCGCGATCGCCTCCGATGCGCCGGTGCTGGCCGGGCTGATCGCCGCCGTGGTCGGCGGCATCCTGGGCGGGCTGATCGGCGGGTCGCCGCTGCAGGTCAGCGGACCGGCGGCCGGGATGACCGTCATCGTCGCCGACCTGGTTGCCCAGTTCGGTTGGGCGACAACGTGTTTCATCACCGTGGCCGCCGGTGTGCTGCAGGTGGTGCTGGGGCTGAGCCGGGTGGCGCGCGCGGCGCTGGCGATCTCCCCGGTGGTGGTGCACGCCATGCTGGCCGGTATCGGGCTCACCATCGTGTTGCAGCAGGCGCATGTGCTGTTGGGCGGGGAGTCCAAGAGCTCGGCCTGGCACAACGTCATCGGCCTGCCGGATCAGATCGTCGGCGCGCACGGCGGCGGCCTGGTGTTGGGGGCGCTGGTGATCGTCACGCTGATCGCCTGGCGATGGGTGCCGGCGCCGGTGTCCTACGTGCCCGGGCCGCTGGTGGCCATCGTCGGGGTGACGGTGATCTCCCTGGTGTTCCCGTTCGACGTGGCCCGGATCACCTTCGACGGGTCGCTGCTGGACGCGCTGGCGCTGCCGCAGCTGCCCGACGGCAACTGGGGCGCGGTGGCCACCGGGGTGCTGACCGTGGCGCTGATCGCCAGCGTGCAAAGCCTGCTGACCGCGGCCGCGGTGGACCGGATGCACACCGGGCCGCGCACCGACTTCAACCGGGAGCTGATCGGGCAGGGCACCGCCAATATCGCGTCCGGGGCGCTGGGCGGGCTGCCGATCGCCGGGGTGATCGTGCGCAGCTCGGCCAACATCAAGGCCGGCGCGCGGACCAGCGCCTCGGCGGTGCTGCACGGGGTGTGGATCCTGCTGTTCACGCTGCCGTTCGCGGCGCTGGTGCAAAAGATCCCCACCGCGGCGCTGGCCGGTCTGCTGATCGTCATCGGCATCGAGCTGGTGAACCTGGCGCACATCGAAACCGCCCGGCGCAACGGTGATTTCATGGTGTACCTGGTGACGGTGCTGTGCGTGGTGTTCGTCAACCTGCTGCACGGGGTGCTGGTCGGGCTGCTGCTGGCCATCGCGGTGACCGGGTGGCGGGTGATCCGGGCCAAGATCACCGCCGAGCACATCGGTGACCAGTGGCATGTGACCGTGGCCGGGGCGTGCACCTTCCTGGCACTGCCCAAGCTGACCCGGGTGCTGGCCGAGATCCCGGCGCGCAGCGCCGTCACCGTCGACATCGTGACCAACTATCTCGATCACGCCGCGCAGCAGGCGATCGACGACTGGCAGCGCCAGCATCGCGGCGCCGGCGGGACGGTCAGTATCCGCCACCGTGATTCACGCCCGTTACCCGCTTAGCGGGCGCAGGCGGTCAGCAGCGCGGCGAAGTTGTCCCGCACCCGGTCGGGGGCAATGCCGATCGACGGCGGGTAGACCATGATGTGGTCCAGCACGCCCTCGTAGCGGCGCAGCCCGCCGCGGACCTGCTCGGCGGTGCCGGCCACCCCCATGGTGTCGATCATGTCCTCGGAGACCGCGTCGAACATGGCGGGCAGGTCGCGCCGGGCGAAGGCCTCGCGGATGGCTTGGCCCTCCTTGGTGAAGCCGTTGACGTCGAGCACCGTGTCGTAGGTCTTCACCGAGGCGTAGAACGCGATCTGCTGGGCCAACTCGCGGCGGGCGATCTGCGGGTCGTCGTGGATGGAACACATGACCATGGAGATGATCTCGACGTCGTTCGGGTTGCGGCCGGCGTGCGCGGCGCCCTTGGCGATGGCGGGTTTGACGATCTCCTCGACGTACTTGGTGGTGAACAGCGGGTGGCCGGCCAGCCCGTCGGCGACCCGGCCGGCCGCTTCGCACATCCGGGGTCGCACCCCGGCGGTGACGATCGGGATGTCGCGTTTGGGCGGTGGCACCCGCTCGGTGGGGATCAGGTTCATCTTGTAGAAGCGGCCGTCGTGGCGGATCGGGCCCTCGTGCAGGTTCCAGATGCGCCGCACCAGCGGGACGAGTTCTTCCATCCGCAGCGCCGGCGCGGAGGTGTCCGGCACGCCGTGCCAGTCGCTCATCATCCGTTTGGTGCCGTTGCCGATGCCGAGCACCAGCCGGCCGTTCGACAGCTCGTCGAGGTCGCGGGCTTCGGTGGCCAGCACCAGCGGGCTGCGCCCGATGCCGTACAGGATGGACGACCCCACCCGGCAGTTTTGGGTGGCGGTGGCCATGGCGGCCATCGAGATGGTGGCCGAGCGGGAGTAGAACTCCGAGGCCCACACGGCGTCGAGGCCCATCTCGTCGGCCTTTTTGGCGTCTTCGGCGAGGGTTTTGAGGTCCGAGCTGAGGATCGCGACGCCGTAGGTGCTCATGTCTGATCAGGCTAGCCACTCTGGTCGGGCCATGTAGGTGCGCGCGAAACGGATGGCGCCCGCGATATCAGCCGGCCACGCCCGCCACAGCAGCCCCACCCGTACCGAATTTCGGACCATGTAGGTGCGCGCGAAACGGATGGCGCCGGCGATATCACCAGTCGAGCAGGCTGGGCGGCGGGCGTTCGGCCAGCTTCAACGCCACCCAGTAGTTCATCGACACATTTTGATCGGCGGCCTCAACGGCCAGCCGCGCGTGCAGCATCGGCGACGTCCTGACCATGAACTTGCCGCTGAACGGCCGGTCGGTGATGGGCGTCGGCAGTTTCTCGCCGGCCGCCTCCCGTTCGGCGATGACTTCGTCGACGAGTTGCTCGATCCCGGCCATCGCCTCCTGCATCGTCCACGCCCAATGCGTCAGCCGCGGCAATTCCAGGCACAGGCCGACGTATTGGTTGCGCTCGCGGGACCATTCCGCGCGATAGGTGAAGTGGTTCATGCCCGGTAGTAGCGCATGCGCTATCCGTTTCGACAAGCCACATATCCCCAGGATTTGGGGCTGGTGAGGCTGGTAAGGCCGGTGGGGCCTGCGCGGCGGGCGATGCGCGATGCCCCTACCCCCGGGCCATGTCCTCCAGCCGGCGGATCCGGTCGGCGATCGGCGGGTGGGTGGAGAACAGCGACCCGATCCGCTCGCCGGCCCGGAACGGGTTGGCGATCATCAGGTGCGACTGGCTGGCCAACTGCGGCTCCGGCGGCAGCGGCGCGGCCTGCACCCCGGACGAGATCTTGCGCAGCGCCGACGCCAGCGCCAGCGGGTCGCCGGTCAACTCAGCCCCGGACTCGTCGGCCTGATACTCCCGCGACCGCGACACCGCCAGCCGCACCACCGAAGCCGCGATCGGGCCCAGCATCGAAACCAGCAGCATCGCAAAGGGATTCCCGCCCTCACGGTTCCCGCCGAACATGCCGGCGAACATCGCCATGTTGGCCAGCGCGGTGATCACCGACGCCAGCGCACCGGCCACACACGAGATCAGGATGTCGCGGTTGTAGACGTGGGACAGCTCATGGCCCAGCACCGCGCGCAGCTCCCGCTCGTCGAGGATGCCCAGGATCCCGGTGGTGCAGCACACCGCGGCGTTGCGCGGGTTGCGGCCGGTGGCGAACGCGTTGGGGGCGTTGGTGTCGCTGATGTACAGCCGCGGCATCGGCTGGTGGGCGGTGGTGGCCAACTCGCGCACGATCCGGTACATCGCCGGGGCCTGCAGCTCGGTGACCGGCTGGGCGTGCATGGCCCGCAGCGCCAGCTTGTCGCTATTGAAGTAGGTGTAGATGTTCATGCCGACCGCGAACAGCGCGGCCAGGAACAGCGCCGTCCGACCGAACAGGGCGCCGACGAACACGATCAGCGCCGACATCCCGACCAGCAGCGTGAACGTCTTGAACGTGTTGTGATGCGGATGCCAGGTCATCAGCTCCTCCTCCGTGCACCCGATATTGCTGATTCAACGCCCCTCGGAAGCGGTTGGTTCCGCGTGTGCGGCTAGCCGTGCCGGTTGATGGTGTAGTCGACCAGGCTGGCCAGCGCGCGGCGGCCGGGCACGTCGGGCAGCTCGGCCAGCTCGGCGCGGGCCTGCGCGGCGTAGTCGGCCACCGTCTCCTTGGCCTTGACCATGCCGGCAGAGCGGCGCAGCAGCCGCAGCGCCTCGGCCACCGCGTCGTCGTCGTCGATCGGCCCGACCAGCAGCTCCCGCAGCCGGTCGGCGTCGGGCCCGGATTCGGCCAGCGCGTAGAGCACCGGCAGGGTGTGCACGCCCTCGCGCAGGTCGGTGCCGGGCAGCTTGCCGGACTCGTCGGGGTCGGAATCGATGTCGATGATGTCGTCGGAGATCTGAAACGCCGTGCCCACGATGCCGCCCAGCCGGGACAGCCGCTCCACCTGCTCGGCGTTGGCGCCGGAGAAGGTGGCCCCGAACCGGCCCGACGCGCTGATCAGGCAGGCCGTCTTCTCGTACACCACCTTCAGGTAGTGGTCGACGGCCTCCACGCCCTGCGCGGCGCCCCGGGTCTCCCGCATCTGCCCGGTCACCAGCTGGGCGAACGTCTCGGCGATGATCCGCACCGCCTCCGGGCCCAGCCGCGACACCAGCCGCGAGGCCGTCGCGAACAGGTAATCCCCGGCCAGGATCGCAATGTTGTTGCTCCACCGGGCGTTGGCGCTGGGTGCGCCGCGGCGCACCTGGGCCTCGTCCATCACGTCGTCGTGGTACAGCGTCGCCAGGTGCACCAGCTCGATGACCGCGCCGGCCACCGTCACCTGCCAGGCGTCCGGCTCGGGCCCCAGCTGCGCGGACAGCACCGTGAACAGCGGCCGGAACCGTTTCCCGCCGGCCTCGAACAGGTGGGTGACGGCCTCGGTCATCAGCTCGTCGCCGCCGCGCAACTCGGTGTCCATCAGCTGCTCGATGCGCGCCACCCCGTCGCGGACGCTGGCGGCGAACCCGGGATCGCCGAAGTCCACGCCCGCCACCACAGTCGCCGGAGTCCTCACGGCTCCAACATACTGGTGAATGTGAACCCAGAAGCCGACGTGGTGGTGGTGGGCGCCGGACCGGCCGGGTCGGCGGCCGCGGCCTGGGCCGCCCGCGCCGGTCGCGACGTACTGGTGATCGACGCGGCCAGCTTCCCCCGCGACAAGGCCTGCGGCGACGGGCTGACCCCCCGCGCGGTCGACGAGTTGGAGCGGCTGGGGCTGGGTGACTGGCTGGACGCCCACATCCGGCATCGCGGCCTGAAGCTGAGCGGCTTCGGCGGTGAGGTGCAGGTGGATTGGCCCGGCCCGTCGTTCCCGTCGACCGGCAGCGCGGCCCCGCGCGTCGAGCTCGACGAGCGAATCCGCAAGGTGGCCGAGGATTCCGGCGCCCGGATGATGTTGGGCATCAAAGCCGTTGGCGCCCACCACGACTCGTCGGGACGAGTGACCTCGGTGGCGTTGACGGGCGGCGCCGAGGTCCGCTGCCGGACGCTGATCGTGGCCGACGGCGCCCGCTCCCCGCTGGGCCGGGCGCTGGGTCGGGTGTGGCATCAGGACACCGTGTACGGGGTGGCGGCCCGCGGCTATTTGGCCTCGCCGCGGCACGACGAACCGTGGCTAACCTCACACCTGGAGCTGCGCTCCCCCGACGGTGCGGTGCTGCCCGGCTACGGCTGGATCTTCCCGCTGGGCAACGGCCAGGTGAACATCGGCGTCGGCGCGCTGGCCACCGCCAAGCGACCCGCCGACCTGGCGCTGCGCCCGCTGATGAGCTACTACGCCGACCTGCGCCGCGAGGAGTGGGGGTTTGTCGGGGCGCCGCAGGCCCCGTCGAGCGCGCTGCTGCCGATGGGCGGGGCGGTCTCCGGGGTGGCCGGCCCGAACTGGATGCTGATCGGCGACGCCGCGGCCTGCGTGAACCCGCTCAACGGCGAGGGCATCGACTACGGACTGGAGACCGGGCGGCTGGCCGTGGACATGCTCGACACCGGGGACCTGTCGCAGGCCTGGCCGGCGGTGCTGCACCAGCACTACGGTCGCGGCTTTTCGGTGGCGCGCCGGCTGGCGCTGCTGCTGACCTTCCCACGGTTTCTGCCCGCCACCGGCCCGGTGGCGATGCGTTCGGCGACGCTGATGCGGATCGCGGTGCGGGTGATGGCCAACCTGGTCACCGACGAGGACACCGATTGGCTGGCCCGGGCGTGGCGCGGCGGCGGTCGCGCATCGCGACTGGCCGACCGTCGCCCGCCGTTCAGCTGAGGGTTCGCCTGCCGCCTCGCCTGCCGCCTCGCCCGCCGCCCGCCTGCCGCCTCGCCCGCCGCGAAGGTGCGCAGTTGTACGCCGAAACCGCCCAAACTTGGCATTCTGCGCACGCTCGCGGCCAAAGCCCCGCCACGGCGACGGGCCCGGAATAACAACTAGCTTCGATCAGCTCACGGAACGAGCCGTACTGGTCCCGAGACGATTTGATCCGGCCCGCGGTCCAGATTGATCATTAACTTTTTGTTGCGGCGCGGTCCCCAGCTGTGACATGCTGCACACGTCCGGGTCGGGGTGGATCCCCAACCCGGATGGTCGCGACCACGCGATGAGCTACCCCAGAACCGATGACGCCCAAGGGGACCGACGAATGCTAGGACTGCTGGAACGGCTCGGCCGGCTGCTCGCCTACAAAATGTCCATCGCCGAGTTCATCGGGCTCGGACTGATCCTCGGCACCCCGTACCTGATCGTGGGGCTGATCTGGTCGTTAACTCACACCTCGCACCTGCACGACCCGGGCATGCATCTGAGCGACCTGGACGTGGTGATCTCCTTCCTCGGCTCGATCGTGTCGTGGCCGGTGCTGCTGTTCTCCAACGTGTGCATGCAGTGAATCGGTCCAACCAGGTGAGCACCGCAGATAGGCCGCGCAGATGAGCATCGAAGACAAGCCGGTGACCCGGATCGACATCGACACCCCGCCCACCCTGACCGGGCAGCTGACCGAACTCGTCACCGAGCAATTGGCCACCCGGCCCAGCCTGCGCGAGGCCCTGGGCTGGCTCGTCGGCTACCTGAAGAACCACCCGATCACGGCGCTGGGCACCGGCGGCAGCCAAGTGGTGATGGGTATCCGGGCGCTGCAGTACCTGGTCCTCGACTTGGTCACCGGCCGGTTCCTATGGGGGGAGTTCATCGAGCAGACCGCGTTCGTGGCCGGGGCAGCCTTTTTGCCCACGGTGTTCGTGACCATCCCGGTCGGGGTGACGCTGTCGATCCAATTCAGCGTGCTGGCCGGCCAAGTCGGTGCCTCATCGCTGGCCGGTGCGGCCACCGGCCTGGTCATCATCCGCCAGGCCGCCCCGCTGGTCGCGGCGATGCTGCTGGCGGTGGCCGTGGGCTCCGCGGTGACCGCGGACCTGGGCTCGCGGACCATGCGCGAGGAAATCCAGGCCATGGAGGTGATGGGGGTGCTGCCGGTGCGGCGGCTGGTGGTGCCGCGGCTGGCCGCGCTGATCGTGGTCGGCCTGCTGCTGACCGGGATCACCTTCTTCGTCGGCTACGTCGCGAGCTACATCTTCAACGTGTTCCTGCAGAACGGCACCGCGGGTTCGTTCATCGCCACGTTCTCCTCGTTTTCCGATGTCGGCGACATGTGGCTGGCGTTCGCCAAGGCGGCGGTGTTCGGAGTCATCGTCGCCATCGTCAGCTGCCAGAAGGGCCTAGACACCCACGGCGGCCCGGCCGGGGTGGCGAACTCGGTGAATGCGGCGGTGGTGGAATCCATTCTGCTGCTGATGCTGGTCAACGTGTTGATGAGCCAGCTCTACGTGATCCTGTTCCCCCGGCAAACCCTGTAAACCATGACCGCTTCCAGCATGCTTCCCCCACCCGTCCGACCGTTCGTCGACGGAGTCACCGCGAGTTTCCACGGTGTGGCCAAGGTCGGCCACATGCTGTACTTCTTCGGCCGGACCCTGTTCTCCATTCCCCTCATGTTCCGCTACTACCGGCGCGAGATGCTGCGGCTGCTGTCCGACATCTCCTGGGGCAACGGGTCGGTCGTGGTCGGCGGTGGCACCATCGCCGTCGCGGTCGCCCTCGGCGGGATCGCCGGTGCGTTGGTGGCCGTCGAGGGCTACAACGTGTTGAACCTGCTGGGCCTGGGACCGGCGACGGGATTGATCTCGTCGTTCGCCACCACCCGTGAACTGGCGCCGATCATGGTCGGGATGGCGTTCATCGCCCAGGCCGGATGCCGGTTCACCGCGCAGCTGGGCGCCATGCGGATCAACGAGGAGATCGACGCCCTGGAGTCCATGGCGATCAACCCCGTTCCCTTCCTGGTGACCACCCGGGCGGTGGCGTCGGTGATCGCGGTCGTCCCGCTGTTCCTGGTCGCGCTGGGGATCGCGTATTTGGCCTGCCAAGGCTCGGTCGTGTTGGCGTCCGGCCAGTCCAACGGGTCGTATCTGCACTATTTTTCGCTGTTCGTCAACGGCCGCGACGTCATCTACGCCACCTTCAAGGCCACCGTGTTCGTGTTCATCTCGTCGACCATCCAGAGCTACTACGGCTACGTGGCCAGCGGCGGGCCGGCCGGGGTCGGCGTCGCCGCCGGACGCGCGATGCGCACCAGCGTCACCGCCGTCGTGGTGGTGAACATGCTGATGACCATGGCGCTGTGGGGTGTGGAGTCCGGCGCAAGGTTCGGCGGGTAGCGATGGCGAACTCGTTCGATACCGACCCCCGTGGCCCCGCCGACCCACGGCTGTTCATGATGGGCGTCATCTTCATCGTGGTCGCCGTGGCCACCGCCGCGCTGATGGTCGCCAAATCCCAAGGCAAACTGGACAATTTGGTCAACGTCGACATCGAGCTGGTCAATATCGGCGACGGCCTGCCGCCGCGCTCCGACGTGAAGTTCCGCAACCTGCTGGTCGGCTCGGTCGTCGACGTCACCACGTCCACGCATGGGTCACCCAACGTGGTCCACGTGTTCCTCAAACCGGAATACGCCGCGCACATCCCGGCCAGCGTCACCGCGCGGGTGGTCCCGGCCAACCTGTTCGCGGTGTCGGCGGTGCAGCTGGTCGACAACGGCGACGGCTCGGGGCATCTCCGCGAGGGTGCGATCATCCACGAGGACAAGACGTTACCGACGGTGATCTTCCAGAACGTGTTGAACAAGCTGCGCCAGCTGGTCGCCCCGCTGGGCCGCAAGGCCGACGACACCACCGTCGGGCTGATCGCCGCCCTCGGCGAAGCCACCCACGGCCGTGGCAAGGAATTGACCGACACCGGACACAGCCTCAACGAGGTGCTGGCGCGTCTCAACGAGGTGGTGGCCACCGACGACACCGGGCCGAGCACGCTGTCGGCGTTGGCGGCCGCCACCGAAAGCCTGCAGCGGGTCGCACCGGATCTGCTTGACGCGCTGGACCAGTCGATCCAACCGATGAAGACCATCGCCGAGAAGTCCCAGCAGTTGAGCCATCTGCTGACCGGCGGTCTCGGGACGACCGGGACGCTGGCTACCGCGCTGGAGAATCAGTCCGAGCGGATCATCACCATCAGCACCCAAATGACCCCGGTGGTGGGGGTGCTGGCCGATCACGCCGACGAGTTCCACGGCGTGTCGACCAAGCTGGAGGTGTTGGCCAACAAGGTCTACGACATCGCCTGGGATCCCGACATCAAGGTGCTGCGGGGAGGCAAGGCGGCCATCGCGCTGACACCCAGCCGCAGCTACGTGCGCGAGGATTGCCCCCGCTACGGCGATATGGTCGGCCCCAGCTGCTTTACCGCACCGGAGGTGCCGACCGCGCCGGATCTGTTCCCCGGGTTGGCGTCCATGGGGGTTCCCCCCGCACCCGGGATGACCGAGAACCGCCCCAACGTGACGCCACCGCGGCACTCGATGCCCGGCGATCCGCAGGGGCCGCCGATCCCGCCGCCGCCGGGTGTGGAACCGCCGCCGGACGCCCCGCCCCCGCCGCCGCTGCCGGCGCCGGGACCCGCACCCGGGCCGGTGTCGGCGCCCGGGCCGCTGCCGGGTCCGCTGCCCGCCGAGGTGCAGCCGCAGGCGGCGATCGTCGGCGGCAACGTCGGACTGGTCGGCAGCGATCAGGAAAAGACCCAAATCGCCCGCATCGTGGGCAACGCCGATCCCAGCAGCGTGCTGCTGCTGGGGCCGCTGGCGCGCGGCACGACGGTCCACATCACGCCGGTCGCCGAGGAGGGTGGGCGATGAAGATACGCCGCAAATCGGTGGTCGGGATGGCCGTGTTCACCGCGTTCGCGCTCAGCGTGACCTGGATGGTGTACAACACGCTGCGCCGCGACATCGCCGGGCCGACGAACACCTACTCGGCGATTTTCACCGACGCGTCCGGCATGGCGCCCGGTGACGATGTCCGGGTGGCCGGGGTGCGGGTCGGCCGCGTCGACAAGATCGAATTGCTCGGCACCCAAGCCAAAGTGACCTTCCGGGTGCAACGCCGCCAGCCGCTGTACAGCAACACCCTGGCGTCGGTGACCTACCAGAACATCATCGGCCAGCGCTATCTCGCGCTGGCGCAGGGCCCCGGCGACGGCCACACCCTGCTGAAGAACCGCGACCAGATCCCGGTGCAGCGCACCAACCCGTCACTGGACATCTCCTACATGCTCAACGGGTTCGAGCCGCTGTTCGCCGAACTGGATCCCGAACAGGTCGACAACCTCTCCAACGCAACCGTTCTCGCCCTGCAGGGCAACACCACCTCGATGCTGACGGTCATCACCCAGGCGTCGGCGCTGGCTCAGACGTTCGCCGGACCCGACGAGTCCCTCGGCGTGCTGATCACCAACATGAACCAGCTGATGACCGATCTCGCCCAACAGACGGACAACATGCAAAAAATGATCCATCAATCCCGGCAGGCGGTGGCGACGCTCAACGACCGCCGCGACGACCTGGTGACCTCGGTGGGCTCGGTCAACGCGACCATGGGCCGCTTGGCGACCATCGTCGATAACGTCGCCCCGGACCTGACCGACTTCGTCAACCGTCAACCGGGCCTGTTGAACTACGGCATGCACGACGGGCACGATCGGTTCGCCTACATGGCGGCGAACCTGCCGTTCGTGTTGCAGGGCATGGCCCGCGTCGGCCAGGGCGGCAGCTACGTCGACGTCTACGCCTGCGATGTGGATATCTCGCTGTGGCGCGGGTTGTTCTATTGGTTCCGCGCCTTCGTCGCCGCGGCCACCCCCGGCAACGGCAACGAGGTCTGGCACACCCAGGCCTGTAGGTGAGCACCGTGGCGAAAAAGCGTTCCCTGGAGTCCTACAACCGGCCGTGGTTGGGCGTGCTGTCGCTGGTCGTCCTCGGTGCGGTGCTGGTGGCCATCGTCGTGTACTCCAGCCTGGGCGTCGGGAAGACCCGCTACCGCGGCGAATTCGCCCAAGCCGCGCAGGTCCACGGCGGCGACGCGGTGACCGTCGCCGGGGTCAAGGTCGGCGAAGTGGAATTCGTGAAACTCGCCGGCGATCACGTGACGGTGGGCTTCAACGTGCGCCGGGGGCTGCCGCTGGGCGCCGACACCCGGGCGGCCATCAAACTGACCACGATCTTGGGATCGCGCTACCTCGAATTGAGCCCGGCCGGCGCCGGCAGCCTGCAGCACAAAACGATCCCGCTGTCCAACACCCAAGTCCCCTACGACCTGCAGCACACCCTGGCCGGGGCCACCCGCACCCTGGGCCCGGTCAACGCGGACCGCTTCGTGGATTCGATCAAGCTGCTCAACGCCAACCTCGGCGGCGTCGAAGAAGCGCTGCCGGCGGCCCTGGCCAACCTGCAATCGATGGCCACCATCCTCGCCGACCGGCGTGAACAACTCGGCGCCCTGCTCAACACCACCGATACCTTCACCGCCATGCTGCGCAACCAGCGCGCCGACCTGGGGGTGCTGGTCTTGCAGGGGCGGGATGTGCTGCGGGAGATCGCCACCCGGCGTGCCTCGGTGCAGCGGCTGTTCGACAGCGCCACCACCATCGTCGACCGCGCCCGGACGATCCTGGGCGACGAACCCGCCGTCAACCAGATGATCGTCGATTTCCGTGATTTCATGAAGATGACCGCCGACCACGACGCGCTGCTGCGCAGCTTCTTGCAGTCGACTCCGGTCGCGCTGCGCAACTTCGCCAACGCCACCGGCAGCGGTAACGCCGCCGATGTGTTCCTGCCCGCCGGGATCTTCGTCGACTCGTGGATGTGCGCGATCAGTGGGCGCGCCAAGCAGTTCAACCTTGTCGAGTACTTCAAGGACTGCGAATGAAACAGCACATCAAAAAGGCGGTGTGGACCCTGCTGGTGGTCGGCATGGTCGGGCTCATCGCCCTGCTCACGGTCGGTCCGCGACTCATCGAGCGCATCCCGCACTTCTCGCTGCACAAGATCCGGGTGACCGCCCAATTCCAGGACGCTGTCGGGCTGTACACGGGCAACGGGGTTTCGGTGCTGGGCATGGAAGTCGGCAAAGTCACCAGCATCACGCCCAAGGGCGGCTACGTCGAGGTGAAGCTGTCCATCGATGCCGACATCCCCATTCCCGCCGACGCCGAGGCCGTCACGGTGTCCACCTCGGTGCTGACCGACCGCCATGTGGAACTCACCCCGCCCTATCACGGTGGACCCAAGCTGAAGAGCGGCGACGTGTTGACGCTCAACCGGACCCGCACCCCGGTCGAGTTCGAACGGACGCTGGCCATGATGGACAAGCTGGGCAGTGCCCTGCACGCCGATGAGGACGACCAATCCCAGGGGCCGCTCGGCGAATTCGTCAAACTCGGATCGGGGATCACGCTGGGCAACGGTCCCGAGATCAAGGAGACCCTGGACAAGATGTCGGAGGCGTTGCGGGTCGGGTCCGACAAGGGAGCCCACAGCAAAAAGAGCATCCAAGCCATCATCGACAACGTGGCCAACCTCGCCCAGGCGACCACCGACAACGACGCCGCACTGCGGGAATTCGGCTCCTACGTGCACACCCTGTCCGACATCCTCGCCGAGGAGGATCTGGGTGCGGGCAACACCGGGGCGAAGATCAACGCCCTGCTCGCCGAGGCGTCCCGGCTGCTGGAAAACAACCAAGAGGGGCTCAAGGCGTCGTTCACCAACGTGCGGACCGTCGCCGATGTGCTGACCAACAATCAGCGCGACCTGGCGGAGATCCTCGACGTGGGACCACTGTTCGTCGACAACTTCTACAACATCATCGACGCCGGCGCCGGCAGCCTGCGCGCCCACCTGCTGGTCTCCAAGACGATCTTCCATAGCCAGTTCGGAAAGGAAATCTGCAACCTGATGGGGCTCAAGCAACTCGCCTGCGCCACCGGAACAATCGCGGACTACGGCCCCGACTTCGGCTTGACCGCGCTGCTTAACGTGATGCAAGACGGGATCGACCAACCGTGACACGCGCGGGAACCCTGCGCCGCGGTATCCGCGGCGTGCTGGCCACCGCCACGGCGGCCCTGCTGGCCGGCTGCGGGTTGAACCTGGAGAGCGTGGCGCTGCCCGCACCGGGCGGCGGCGGCAGCTTCTACACGCTGTCCGCGGTGTTCTCCGACGCGCTGAACCTGCCGATCAAGGCCAAGGTCCGGCTGTACGGGGCGCAGATCGGCGAAGTCCAATCCATCGAAGCCCAAGACTTCAAGGCGCTGGTGACGTTCAAGGTCCGCGACGACGTCCCGCTGTACGCCGGGAGCACCGCCGAGCTGCGCGCCGCCACCCCGCTGGGCGACATCTTCTTGCAGATCAAACCCGACCCGAACCAGCCGAAGGATGCGGCCCTGCTCCGCAACGGCGACACCTTGCCGCTCACCGCGACCGCGAACGCCCCCACGATCGAGGAGCTGATCGCCTCGATGGCGATGCTGGTCAACGGCGGCACCGTCCGCTATCTGGTCTCGATGCTCAACGGTGCCGGTAAGGCCGTGGGCGGCCGAGGCGAAAAACTCGCGCTGTTGATCAACCAGTCCGGGACGCTGCTGTCGCGGATGAGCGCGCGGTCCGAGCAACTGAATGCGGCACTGCAGCATTCGGCGGCCTTGGCGCAGACCATGTCGGCGCGGCAGGCCACCATCGACGAGTCGCTGACTGACCTGGCGCCGGCGCTGAACGTGATCGCCGACAACACCAACGACCTGACGGAACTGATCGACACCGGCGCGCGCATCACCAACCAGCTGGCCCGCTTCCCCTCGATCGCGGGCACCGACACCCGAAGCCTCAGCGTCGACCTCAACAAGCTGGCCCGGGTGTTCAACGAGATCACCGTCGACCCCGAGCTGTCGTTGACCCCGTTTAACCGGTTCCTGGGCATCATGATGAAAACCTTCAACGGCACCGCGATGCACCTCGAAGGTGAGGTCACCAAGATCACGCTGGCGCCGTGGCCCGACAAGAACTATCCCGGCGATCCCGGCATGCACTGGACCGACGGCACCGACTGGCACCTGATGATCGGCGCGCTGCGCTACGAATGGAACATGCTGCTCTACCAGATCTACGGAGCGCGCCAATGAGACCGCTGCTCGACCTGCTCAACCTCGGTTGCGAATTCCTGATCTGGATCGTCAAGGGCGGCTACCGCCGCCGCATCCTGGTGTCGGGCATCGGTTTGCTGCTCACCACCGCGATCGCCGCGACCTACGTCACCCTGTGGGGGGTCGGCATCAACCCCGCCCAGAAGATGATCTCGGTGCGGGTGGTGTTACCCGAATCCGGTGGGCTGCTGGGGAACCAAGATGTCACCCTGCGCGGCATCCCGATCGGGCACGTCACCGCGGTGCGGCTCACCGAGCGCGGGACCGAGGCGGTGGCCGCCATCCGGGCCGATACCCCCATCCCGCGGGACACCCAGGTGCGGGTGTCGGGACTGTCGGTGGCCGGGGAGCAATACCTCGACTTTCGGCCCGACCACGACCACGGGCCGTATCTGACCAACGGATCGGTCATCGGCCGGGATCAGACCACCGTCCCGGTGTCGCTGCCGCAGATCATCGACGACAGCAAGGGTGCGCTGGCCCAGATCGATGCCGAGAAGCTGACCGCGGTCTTCGGGGAATTGCGGGTCAGCCGGCAAGGACCCCAGAAGCTGTCGTCGCTGTTGGACGGCACGGTGCTGCTGGCGTCCACCCTCGACGGGGTGCTGCCGCAGACCGTCAGCATGCTGCGCAACACCCAGGTCACCTTCACCACGCTCAACGACACCTCCGCGGGTTTGGGCGGCACCTCCGCGGATCTGCAGAAGGTGCTGGCCGGGGTGAACAAGATGGACGGCGGTTTTCGGACCCTGGTCGATCAGGGTGAGGCCGAGCTGGGCCGGGTGGACAGCTTCATCGCCGACAACCGGGAAAACGTCTACGCGCTGCTGGGCAACCTCACCACCGTCGCGCAGGTCATGTACCTGCGGTTGCCGGCGCTGCGGGATCTGTGGCGCCCGGATCACGAGTCGCTGGTCGATCACATCGCCAGCGTGGTGCACGACGGCGGCATCTGGGTGCTCGGTGACCTGTACCCGAGATACCGCTGCGACTACGACCTGCCGCGCCAGCCGCCGTCGGCCGCGGACTTCCCGGCGCCGTATCGGAACACCTACTGCAACAACCCCGACCCGTCGCTGCTGGTGCGCGGTGCCCGCAACGCGCCGCGGCCACCCGGCGACGACACCGCCGGGCCCCCGCCGGGCTCTGACCCGTTGGAGACCCTTGAACCGCCCCCGGTGTATCCGCCGTATTCGCTGCCCACCACCTACGGCGGGCCGCCGCTGCCGGCATGGGTGCCGGAGTAACCGAAAGACAGGCAACCCCATGGCCAAAACACCCGCCACCGACGTATTCGACCGGCTCGCCGAGGACCTCGACGAGGCGGCCGAGCGCACCGAGGTCCCCGCCGCGAGCGAGGACCAGCGCACCGACACCCCCGCCGACGACGCCGCCGAGCCCGCCGACCAGGACGCCGCCGGCCCGGCCGACGCCGGCCAGCGTCCCCGTCGGCGCCGGGCGGTTCTGGTGCTGGTCGCCGGCATTGTCGTGGCGTCCCTGGGGCTGTCGGGGTTTTTGGGGTGGCGCCTGTACCAGGTGCACGCCACCACGGCGGCCGGTGCGGCCGCCCTCGCGGCGGCCAAGAGCTACGCGCTGGTGCTGACCACCTTGGACTCGAAGAGCATCGACGACAACTACGCCCAGGCCATCGACGGCGCCACCGGCGAGTTCAAGGAGGCCTACGGCCTGGGTTCGGCGCAATTGCGGCAGACCCTGATCGACAACAACGCCGCCGGTAAGGGCGTGGTGATCGACGCGGCGGTGAAGTCGGCGACCAAGACCAAGGTGGAGGTTTTGCTGTTCGTCGATCAATCGATCACCAACTCCGTGCGCTCCGAACCCCGCATCGACCGCAACCGGATACAGATGACCATGGAATTGGTGGATGGCCGTTGGCTGGCAAGCAAAGTCGACCTGGTCTGAGCCGGCCACAGAAATTCAGGAGTACCCCGTGACCGCAATCAGTGACGACGTCGACGTGACCGACGAGGTCGACGACGAGGCCGACGCCGCGCCCGTGGCCAGCCGACGGGCCCGGCTGCGCGGTTGGGTGCGGCGGGCCCGCCGCTGGACGGCGATCGTGGCGGCTGCCGCCGTGCTCGCCGCGGCGCTGTTCGAGGGCTGGCTGCTGTTTCAGCAGCACCGCAGCGATGTCGCCGCCCGCGCAGCCCTCGATGCGGCGCGCAGCTATGCGGTGACGTTGACCACCGCGGACCCCGCCACCATCGATCACCAGATCACCGCGATCATCGACAATTCCACCGGCGACTTTCACGACCGGTACACCAAACACAGCGCGGAACTGCGCGGCATGCTGCTCGCCAACAAGGTGACCACCCGCGGCAAGGTCGTCGACTCCGCCGTCAAATCCGTGACCCCGCAGCAGGTCACCGTGCTGCTGTTCGTCAAACAGACGTTCACCAGCGCCGCCCTGCCCGAGTGGCCCGACGGTCAGCCGGGCGATCCGCCACCGGACGTGACGAGCATGGCGGTGACCCTGCAGAAGGTCGATCACCGGTGGCTGGTCAGCAACGTCGTTCCGGCCGAGCAGCTGGGGTGAGCGCCGTGAAACCCGCTGCGTTGCTGACGATGCTGGCCACCGCGACCGCGCTGATGGTGACCGCGCCGGGGGCCGCCGCCTCCGCCGAGCAGTTCTGCGGGGAACTCGGTGCGGCCTGGGACGGTGGCCACTGCACGACGGTGGTGGTCTCCCCCCGCAAGGCGGAGCGGCTCATCTCCTTCGACTTGCCGCCGCTGCTGGACGACCCGACCGCCGGGCCGGTGGTGCGCGACTTTTATCACCGGCTGATGAACGGCTGGCGCAAATCGGGATCCGAGGCGATCCGGGACAGCAGCGCGTCGGCCTATTACGACGTCTATCCCGGCCCCGGGGCGGTGCAGACCCTGGTGGTGCACGAGGATCTCGAACCGTTCGGGATGCAACCCAACAACGCCTACCGGACCTTCGTTTTCGATGGCGCCAAGGGACAGCGGTTGATGCTGGCCGATCTGTTCAAGCCGGGCGTCGATCCCAAGGCGGTGATCCCCGCGGCGGCCGCACCGGTGCTGCCGGCGGCGCTGGACGCCGCCGCTCCCCCACACGCGCCGGGCACCTATCCGTTCACCGTGGAGGAGTTCCAGCCCGGCCCCAACGGTCCCGGCTACACCGGCGACTACCGCGCCTTCGGGCTGGCCCCCGACCAGCTGGTGTTGTACATGCCCGACGCCCCGCTGCTGCGGGAAAACCCCAGTCCCCCCGACCGGTTGGCGTGGTCGATGGACGGTGGAACCGTCACCGCGCGGGTGCCGCTGGCCGCGCTGGCCGGGTCGCTGCGCCCGGAATACGGCGGCACCTAGCCGTGTGCGGGTTAGGGCGGCGAGCAGACGCAAAAGCCCCTTAATCGCCATTGATTTGGGGACTTTTACGTCTGCTCGGCGCGGGGGCTGCATGAGCTTCGGCCAAACCGAACAACGAGACAAGGAGCGGTACCAGATGTCAACCAAGAACTCCCGGCTGGCCCAGCTGTCTGGGCTGAGCCTTGCCGGTGTCGGAGTTGCCCACTTCATCAAGCCACGCGTGTTTGAGCGGATCACCACCTTCACCCATCCGCGGGCCACCCGACGGCACGTGTACCTCAACGGCGGCGTCGAGACGCTGCTGGGGCTGGGGTTCACCCGGCCGCGCAGCCGCCGGCTCGCGACCGTCGGTTTCCTCGGCTATCTGGCCTACGTGCGGCACAACATCCGCAACCGGTGGCGCGACGCCTGAGTTTAGGGGCGCGAGGTCACCGCCCGAGGACGTCGAGATTGCCTGGAGGGTCGTGGTTTTCGCCAATGCACGACCACCGGAGCAATCTCAACGACGCGCGGCGACGGCGTGCTAATCCAGCGGTTTGTGGGCGGCGTGCAGCGCCACGATGCCGCCGGTGAGGTTGCGCCACCGCACCGCCGTCCACCCGCACCGCCCGATCTGGCCGGCCAGCGCCGCCTGGTCGGGCCAGGCCCGAATCGACTCCGCCAGATACACGTAGGCCTCCGGGTTGGACGACACCGCGCGGGCCACCCGCGGCAGCGCCCGCATCAGATACTCCTTGTAGGCGGTGGCGAACAGCGGGTGGGTCGGGGTGGAGAACTCGCACACCACCAGCCGCCCGCCGGGCCGGGTGACCCGCGCCATCTCGGCCAGCGCGGCCTCGTGGTCGACGACGTTGCGCAGCCCGAAGCTGATGGTGACCGCGTCGAACACGGCGTCGCCGAACGGCAGCCGGGTGGCGTCCCCGGCGACCTTGGGCACCTGCCGGGCCCGCCCGGCCGCCAGCATCCCCACCGAAAAATCGGTGGCCACACACCAGGCCCCCGAGCGGGCCAATTCCACCGTCGACACCGCGGTGCCCGCCGCCAGGTCCAGCACCTTTTCCCCGGGCCCGATCCGCAGCGCCGACCGGGTGGCCCGTCGCCAGGAGCGGTCCCGGCCCAGTGACAGCACCGTGTTGGTCACGTCGTAGCGGCGGGCCACGCCGTCGAACATCGAGGCGACCTCGTGGGGGTCCTTGTCCAGGGCGGCGCGGCTCACCCGGCCGACGCTACCCGCCCGCGCCGACGAGCCCGGCGGCGACGTGAGCCGCACCCAACCCGCCCGGATGCCATCCTCGAACCCCTGCTCAGATCGGCTGGCGCCAGACGCCATGGAATGCCAGGTCATGGATGGTCAGCGCCGGTCTGGTTAGCCCACATCGAGACAGAATCATCATTAACTTATGCTTGCGGAGGTGCCGCCAAATGTGACATGCTGCACATATCCGACCGAGGGGTCGGTCAGGTCGTCAGCTCCGGAGGGGACACGTTGACACGCAGCACGCCCGTGAGCCCGCCCCGCCGACGCCAGGAGGTGCGCCGGTGATGGCGTTGGTGCGGATCATCGACCTGGTGGTCCGCGTGATCAGATACCTGGCCACCCCCGAGGCCCGGTTTTTGCGGGCCGGTCTGGTGACCGTGGCGGTCTGCGGCGCGCTGATCGGCGCGGCCGGCGTCATCTGGCTACTAGCCCAATTGCCGGCACTGCTCGCCGGGCCCGTACCCGCCGGGCAATAGCCGCCCAAACCCAGCCGAAAGGAACGCTGCATGTCGACTCCGCACTGGGCCCCGGACGCCGAGGCGCCGTCCCGGTTGACCACCGCGCAGACCCGCATCCAGATCGGGACCTACACCCGCCGGTGGAACACCGAAGAACTCGTCGACCCCACCGACGCGCTCGATTTCTGGACGGCCGCGGCGTCGGCCGCCAACGTCATCATGCAGATGGCGAACCCGGGGGTCGGCTACGGCGTGGTGGAAAGCCGGGTGGAATCCGGTGCGCTGATGGAGCACCCGTGGAAGCGGTTGCGCACCACGGCGCAGTATCTCGCGGTCGCGGTGCTGGGCACCGAAGAAGAGCGCGCGGCCTACCGCGAGGCGGTCAACGTCGTGCACCGCCAGGTCCGCTCCACCAGCGAGAGCCCGGTGAAATACAACGCCTTTGACCGCGATCTGCAGCTGTGGGTGGCGGCCTGCCTGTTCATCTTCTACGAGGACACCTATCAGCTGCTGCACGGCAGGATGACCGAGGAGCAGGCGGAGAACTTCTATCAGCACGCCCGGCCGATCGGCACCACCCTGCAGGTCACCGATAAGGACTGGCCGGCCACCCGCGCCGAATTCGATGTCTACTGGAACACCCAGTGCGCGCACCTGCGCATCGACGAGCCGATCCGCGAATACGCCTTCAAGCTGATCAACCTGAAAATGATCACCCCGATCCTGCGTATCATCCTGGCGCCGCTGCTGCGGTTCTTGACCGTCGGATTCTTGGCCCCGCACTTTCGGGAGATGTTGGGCGTCAGCTGGAGCGAGACCGAGCAGCGCCAGTTCGAGAACCTGTTTTTGTTCGTGTCATTCGTCAATCGGTTCCTGCCACGCTTCCTGCGCACCTACAACTACACCGTGTTGATGACCGATATCCGTCGACGGATCCGCCGGCACAAGGCGCTGGTCTAGGAATGGTGGTACGCAACGGGGCCGACCTCGGCCCCGACAGTATGCTGTGGCGTTACCTGGGGGATCGGCGCTACCTGTTCACCCTGCCCCGCGCGGTGTGCCTGCAGCTGCTGCACCCCAGCATCGCCGCGGGCATCAGCCAGCACGCGTTGATGCGCGAACGGATCTGGCAGCACAAGAAGCGCACCGTCACCCAGGCGGTCACCATCGCCTACAGCAGCATCGACATGGCGCCGCAAATGCGCTTCTCCCACGAACACGTCAAGGGCCGCGACGGCTTCGGCAACAAATACCACGCGCTGACCCCCGACATCTTCCACTTCCAGCACGCCACCTACGTGGAATGCCTGT
Organism: Mycobacterium sp. pUA109; assembly: GCF_041287095.1. Classification (NCBI taxonomy): domain Bacteria; kingdom Bacillati; phylum Actinomycetota; class Actinomycetes; order Mycobacteriales; family Mycobacteriaceae; genus Mycobacterium; species Mycobacterium sp. pUA109. Next base: position 218,555 of record NZ_JBGGKS010000002.1, read on the forward strand.
TCGTGCTGGTGAATACGTTCATCAAGAAGCTCGACCCCGAGGAACACGAACAGCTCTACGCCGAATGCTGCAGTTGGTATCGGCGCTACGGCATCTCCACCCGGCCGATGCCGGGCAGCTACCCGGAGTTCGTCGAGTACTTCGAGGATTTCACCCGCGCGGAGTTGCGGGCCGGTAAGCACTTCGAGCCGTTTCGCGCGGAGATCTTCCACCCGTCGAGCTGGTGGCAGAAAACGGTGCCGCACCGCGCCATCCGCGCCCTGCAGCATCCGCGGGCCCAAGAACTCACCGGGGTGACGGCCAGCGCGGCGGACCGCCGGGCACTGTGGCGGTTCGTGCAGCTGGCCCGCACCTCCCACCTGGCACCGCGGCACATCTGGAATGCCCGCGCGCGCATCGCGTTAAGCGCGGCAAGTTAGCACTAGAGCGAAGCGGGTGCATTGATGACAGAGCCTGGGTTCATCACCGTGACGATTCAGAATCCCAGTGGGGGACGCCTCGACGTCAGCGCCCAGCGCACCCCGTGTTCGCAATTGGTTCTGGCGCCGTCGGTGCGCACCACCCCGTCGGGGAACCCGGTGTTCGACGGCGGCTTCACCCTGGTGCATACCCCGACCGGGCGGCGGGTAGCCGCTTCCGGGGACCCGGCGTCGTTGCTTGGGCTGGCGCGACGGCTGGCATGGTTTGACGGGGATCTCGATGTGCTCGCGGATTCCGACAACGCCGGCATTCGCGACAGCGTGGAAGAGATTGTGCGGCAATGGCGCATCGATGAGGCCGTGGCCGAAATGTGGAAAGGACCGCGTGATCGATCAACTATCCGCGCTAGCGACACGCGCTCCCAAGGTAACGCTCGCGGTCGCGGCCGTCGTGTTCGTGCTCTGCGGTCTTAGCGCCACGCAGCTGGTGGATCGGCTGTCGCTGGGGGGCGCGATCAACCCGGAAGCCGAATCGTCGCGCGCTAACGCGGTTCTGGCCAGCGATTTCGGCGTGTCGGGGATGCAGTTGATCTTTGCGGTCGAATCCGACGACGGTGTCGGCGGGGCACCGGCCGAGCGCCGGGCAAGGCCGATCATCGAGGGGCTGCGCTCGGATAGCCGGGTGCGCACGGTGGTGTCGGCCTGGACCGACCCGCAGCTGCGGGCGCGGTTGAGCGACCGCGACGGCCGGGTCGGTTTGATCGTGGCCAACTTGATCGGCGACGACAACCAGGCACAGAAAGTCGCCGCCGATCTGTCCGCACGCTATGTCGGTACCACCGACGGGGTCACCGTCACCGCGGGCGGCCAAGCGATGCTGCTCAGCGAGATCAACACCCGCGCACCCCGCGATGTAGCGCTGGTCGAGCCGATCGCCATGGCGGTGACGTTCCTACTGCTGGTGTGGTTTTTGCGCAGCACGCTGGCAGCGATGATCCCGGTTCTGGTCGGCGGCTTAGCGATCGCCGCGACGACGGCCGTGTTGTTCGCCCTGAGCCTCGTGATGGATCTGTCGGTGTTCGCACTCAACATCGCGACCATGCTCGGACTGGCGTTGGCGATCGACTACTCGCTGCTGATTATCGCCCGCTACCGCGAGGAGATCGCCCAAGGAACCGACCAGTCAACGGCCATCGCGGTGGCCATGCGCACCGGGGGCCGCGCGGTGCTGTTCTCCGGCCTGACGGTCGCGATCTCGATGATCGGGATGACGTTCTTTCCGATGGTGTTCCTGCGTTCCCTCGGCTACGCGGGGATCGCGGTGGTCGTGCTGTCGATCCTGCTGACCCTGATCTGCGTGCCCGCGCTGCTCGCGGTCTTCGGTGCGCGGATCAACCGCAAACCGTTACGGGAGGCCGCCGCACCAGAATCCCGGCCGCTGTACCGCGTGGCGACCCTGGTGCAGCGACACCCCGCGCTGGTCGGGCTATCCGTGCTGGCCGTTCTGCTGGTGCTGGGAGTTCCGTTCCTCGGTGTGCGGCTCGGGCTCCCCGACGACCGGGTGCTGCCGGCGTCGGTGCAGTCGCGGCAGGTGGGTGACATGATTCGCCAGCGGTTCGCCGACAACCCCACCGGGACCGTGCCGATCGTGCTCCAACACGTCGGGACCGCCGATCAGTGGACCGTCGGCAACTATGCCAAACAACTGTCACGGGTGGCCGAGGTGGATCTGGTGGTGGCCCCGACCGGGAGCTACGCGCGCGGGCATGCGCGCGGCCCCGGGGACCCGCGCTTCACCGCGGCCGACACGATGCGGCTGCAGGTCTTTACGCATCTGGATTCCTACTCCACCGCCGGTCAACGACTGCTCACCGAGCTGCGCGCCGTCCCCGCACCCGCACCCACGCTATTTAGCGGCCTGGCACAACAGAACCGGGACACCGCGCAAGGCATCGCGACCGCGTTTCCGAAGACGCTTGCCTGGATCGCGGCGACCACGTTGGTGCTGCTGCTCCTGCTCACCGGCAGTGTGGTGCTTCCACTCAAAGCGCTGCTGATGAACACACTTTCGCTCACCACGACATTCGGCGCGTTGGTCTGGATCTTCCAAGACGGGCATCTCGGCGGGCTGGGGACCAGCGGCGCGGGCTACACCGTCGCCTACGTGCCGGTGCTGTTATTCTGCTTCGCCTTCGGCCTGTCCATGGACTACGAGGTTTTCCTGCTGTCCCGGTTCGCCGAGGAATGGGAACACTCCGGGCGCACCCGCGCGGACAATGACCGCGCCGTCGCCCTCGGGCTCGCCCGCTCCGGTCCGGTGGTGACGGCGGCGGCGGTGCTGATGGCGGTGGTGTTCGCCGGAGTGGCGGCCAGCAGCATCTTGATGTTGAGGATGCTCGGCCTCGGGATGATGATGGCCGTCCTCGTCGACGCCACCGTGATCAGGACCCTGCTCGTGCCCGCATTCATGCGCGTGGCGGGCACCTGGAACTGGTGGACACCCCGATGGTTCCGTCCCGCGCTGGCGAAAGTCCAGGTACGCCATTGAACCTCACCTTCTCACCGGGCGGCCGCCGCAAGTCGACGAGCCTCCCGGCCTGACCCCCGAAGTACGAAAGGTAGATCCCCCGATGCCCCTGTTCAACCCCAAGACCGACACCTTCGACGAGTTCGACCCGAAGACCCGCGAACTCCTCACCGCGACCGTCGACTTCTTTGAGACGAAAGGCAAGGAAAAGCTGGTCGCCGACGGCTATTCCGACCGCTGGTACGACGACTGGATGCAGTTTCTGGCCGACTCCCGGGTGCTCGCCTACCTCGCGACGCCGACCGCCCATGCCGATGGCGATCCCGACAAGCGCTGGGATACCGCGCGGATCGCGAAGTTCAACGAGATCACCGGCTTCTACGGGTCCGCGTACTGGTACGCGTGGGGGGTTTCCACTCTCGGGCTGGTGATCATCTACTCCAGCGACAACGCAGTGGCGCACAAGCGGGCCGCCGCCGAGCTGGATCGTGGCGGCATCATCGGCTTCGGCCTATCCGAGCGCGACCACGGCGCCGACATCTACGCCACCGACATGCTGCTCACCCCGGACGGCAAGGGTGGCTTCACCGCGACCGGTGGCAAGTACTACATCGGCAACGGCAACGTCTCGCGCATCATCCCCACCCTGGCCCGTCGCACGGACCTCGACGGTCCGGACGCGTACGTCTGGTTCATCGCCGACAGCCAACACCCGAACTACCGGCTACGCAAGAACGTCATCCACGGACAGAACTTCGTCAGCGCCTTTGACCTCGAGGACTACCCGGTCGCCGCCGACGACGTGCTGCACACCGGCCCGCGGTGCTTCGATGTCGCACTGGCCGCGGTCAACTGCGGCAAGTTCAACATCGGCATGGTGGCGGCCGGCATTGCCCAACACTGCTTCTACGAGACCATCAACCAAGCCAGCACCAAAATCCTTTTCGGACACCCGGTCACCGAGTTCGGCCAGGTCCGCCGAATCCTCACCGACAGCTACCTCCGGTTGACCGCGGCACGGCTCTACCACCACCGGGCGATCGACTACATGCGCAGCGGCACACCCGACGATCGCCGTTTCGTCATGTTCAACTCGATCGCGAAGATGAAGGTCAGCCGGGAAGCCGAGCGGGTGGTGACCGAGTTGCTCGACGTCATCTCCGCCCGCGGCTTCGAACGCGACAGTTACTTCGACGGCGCCCGGTCGATCATCGCGTCCATGCCACGGCTGGAGGGCACCGCCCACGTGAATATGGCGCTCACGCTGAAGTTCATGCCGAGCTACCTGCTCAACCCCGGCCAGGTGCCGCCGGTCCCGGTCCGCCGCGACACCGCCAGCGACGACGCCCTGTTCAACCAGCCGCCCGCCCAAGGGCTCGGCAAGGTGCAGTTCGCCGACTGGCGGCCGGCCTATCAACAATTTGTGCACCTGCCCAACGTCGCCGCCTTCGTCGAGCAAGCCGAGGCACTCGGTCGGCTCGCCACGCAGGCGCCGCCCACCGAACAGCAACTGACCGACCTCGACTACCTGCTGGCCGTCGGCGACCTGTTCACCCTGATTCCCTACGGCCAGCTCATTGTTGAGCAGGCCAGGATCGAGGGCACGTCCAGCGACATTCTCGATTCGATCTTCGAGGTGCTGGTCCGCGACTTCTCCGCGTTCGCCCTCGAGCTGCACTCGAAAGCATCCTCGACGCCGGCGCAGCAGGATTGGGCACTGTCGGTGATCCGGAAGCCGGTGATCGACGCGGAGCGCTCCACCTGGGTGTACCACCAGGTCTGTGCGCATGCCGGCGAGTATCAGATGAACCCGTAGCGATCGACGCCGCGATCGCCAGCGGCGCCGCCCGGCGCCCGCGTCGCCGCCCGGCGCCCGCGTCGCCGCCCGGCGCGAGGGTGCGCAGTTGTACGGTCACCGCGCAAAATCCTGGCATTCTGCGCACCTTCGCGGCGACGCCCCGTATATCAGGACCATTGACATGTATCAATGGGCTTGATATACCAGGGTGATGACTGAACCCTCGGATTTCGCATTTGACACGGCCTACCGCGGTGAGTCCACCCAACTCGGCCTGGGCGCCAAGCCGCCGTGGAGCCTGGGCGAACCCCAGCCCGAGCTGGCGGCGCTAATCGAGGCCGGCAAGTTCCACGGCGACGTGCTCGACGTCGGCTGCGGCGAAGCCGCCATCTCGCTGCATCTGGCCGAGCGCGGTTACACCACCGTGGGCCTGGACCTGTCCCCCACCGCCATCGACCTGGCCCGCCGCGCCGCCGCCGAGCGCGGCCTGACCAACGCTACCTTCGAGGTCGCCGACATCAGCGAATTCAGCGGCTACCCACCCGGCTCTGACGGCCGGTTCGGCACCATCGTGGACTCCACCCTGTTTCACTCCATCCCGGTGAAAGCCCGAGCGGGCTACCAACGCTCGATCGTGCGCGCCGCCGCACCGGGCGCGTCGTACTTCGTGCTGGTCTTCGACAAGGCGGCCATCCCGCAGGGCCCGCCCTACGCGGTGACCGCCGACGAATTGCGCGACGCGGTGGCCAAGTACTGGGTGGTCGACGAGATCACGCCGGCCCGGCTGTACGCCAACGCCGGATTCGCCGAGATCGGCGCGCAGCTGGGCGCCGAGGTCCGCACCGAACCCGACGGCCGGGCCTCGGTCGCCGGCTGGCTGCTCACTGCGCACCGGGACTGACACCATGGCCGCCACCAAGCCGCCGCGCTGGCTCAAGCCGGTCAACAAAGTGATGATCGCAATGCAAAAGCTGGGCATCCCCACCGGGCCGCCGATGATCCTGACGGTCCCGGGCCGCAAAACCGGTCAGCCGCGCAGCACCCCGATGACCCCGTTCACCCTGGACGGGCAGCTCTACACGGTGGCCGGGTTCCCCAACGCCGACTGGGCCCGCAACGCGCGGGCGGCCGGATCGGGCACGCTGCGGCACGGCCGCACGACGCGGCCGGTGCGGATCGTCGAATTGGCCCCCGAGGAGGCCCGCCCGGTGCTGCGGGCGTTCCCGGTGCAGGTGCCGATCGGGGCGGGTTTCCTCAAACGGGCCGGCCTGGTGCAAGACGGCACCCCCGAGGAGGTCGAGGCGCTGGCCGGGCAGATCGCGGTGTTCCGCTTCGATCCGACGGGCTAACGCGCCGCCAGGTCGGCCACCCGCTGCATCGCGTCCATGCACTGCTGCAACGCAAACGCCGGGTTGAACTCGAGATGCTTGGTCGGGCCGGGATAGACCAGCACATGGCCGGCCGGAAAGAAGTACACCTCACCGGCTTCCACGACGTCGTCGGGCCAGTCGGTGCCGGGATAGGTGGCGCGGATTGAGCCTTCGAAGACGTACCCGTAATGCGGGCACGGGCACAGACCGCCCGGTAGCCCACCCAGCCGGTTGACGTCGCTGCAATCCAGCGGGTGATCGACGGTTGTGTAGCCCACCTCGAGGTCGCCCCATTGCACCGAGCGGAACCGGTCCACGGTCGCCGGCCAGCGACCTCCCCCGCCGTTCGGCAGCTCCAGCGGTTTGGCGTGCGGCATGGCGTCCCGACCCTCTCTGTCCGGTACTTCACGGGAAAATACGATGTCGAAGTAGAATCACACATCATTCGCTGCAAGAGCGTAGTACTCTTTCGCCGGGGGCGGGCCGGAAATTCGGAGGAGTCGCCGTGAGCCAGCCATGGATGCGGCAGGCGAGCCGCGGGGTGAGCGTCGTATTCGCCACGCTGACCTTCGCCTCACTCACCTCGATTGCCGCGGCGCAAGCCGAGGACGACGCCGACCTGACCGCCCTGATGATGGGCGGCACCGGGATGCCGGTGGCGCGCGCCGATTGGATGGACTCGCTGCTCGCCGACTACATCGACCCCGCCACCGGCACCAGCTACACGCCGGTCGGGGTCGACTACCCGGCGGGTCTGCCCGTCGACCACACCGTGCAGCTCGGGTTGACGGATCTGCACGCCGCGATGGACCAGCTGCAGGCGGCCGATCCGGGCCAGCCGTACCTGGTTGCGGGCTATTCGCTGAGCGCGTTGATCGCCGTGGAGTTGAAGCGCGAGTTGGCGGCGGCGGCCCAGGCCGGGCAGCCGGTCCCCGACGTCACGGTGGCGCTGTTCGGCTCGGGCAACCGACCCGACGGCGGTATTTACGAGCGGTTGGACGGCTTGTTCGTCCCGGGTCTGCAGGTCGACGCCAACGGCGCCGAGCCCACCGATCTGGGCATCCCCACCCTCGACGTCGCCAACCAGTACGACGGGTTGGCGGACACCCCGCAGTTCCCGGTCAACCTGGTGTCCGACCTGAACGCGGTCCTGGGCGTCATCTACCGGCACACCAGCTACGGCGACGGCGCCATCCCCGGCTGGACGGACCCGTCGACGCCGCTGGCCGGGCCGTACGCCGATCAATACGTGCTCGGCTCCACCCAGATCGTCGAGCAGGTGGACGGGGACACCACCTTCTACTTCATCCCGACGACCGAGCTGCCGCTGCTCGAGCCGCTGCGGCAATTGGGGGTGCCCGAGCCGGTGCTCAACATCGTGCAACCGGCGCTGCAGGTGATCGTCGAAGCCGGCTACGACCGGTCCGTGCCGTTCGGGGATCCCACCCCGTTCCAACTGATTCCGACGCTGGACCCGGTCACGTTCAGCGCGGAGTTCGCCAAAGCGGTGGTGCAGGGCGCCAACAACGCGTTCGAGCTGTTCGGCGTCCCGATGCCCGGCGCCGACTGGCTGGAGAGCATGCTGACCGAGCTGCAGACCTGGTCTGCCCATGAGATCGGCGTGCCCTACTATGACGCCGCCACCTGGTTCAACGACAACTTCAACCCGTTCACCGCGGTCTTGGATCTGGAGGGCCCGCTGGGCCTGGACATCCAGAATCTGCTGGACCTCACCGGGATTCAGCAGGCCATCGATCCGGTGCTGGAGCTGATCGGGACCCTGGGCGGGCTGGTCACCGGCTGAGCCCGGGACGACGGCGCCGACTGTGCGGTGTCATACGCTTCGCCGCCGAAAAGCGTATGGAACCGCACAGTCGCGAAGGCGAACCCGCCGCCTGAGTGTCAGCCGATTTTCTGCAGCCGGAACGGCATTTCGATGATCAGCGGCAGGTTCAGCCGACACGCCCCGCTGACCCCGTAGGTCTTGTTCACCCCGGCCAGGGTCGGGGATCCGGGGCTGACGTAGCCCTCGCCGTTGACCGGGTAGAACCGGTAGATCTGCAGGCCGGGCGCGACGCTGCCGTCCTCGCACCGCTCCCAGTCCGGCAGATTCCGCTTGACGACGTATTCGCCGGTGCCCGATTGGATGTCGGCATCCCACCCGGCATCGCTGTGCACCTGGCCGGAGCAGGTCACCGCGTCGCTGCACACCGTGCTGATTGTCCAGGTGCTGCGCAGGCTGGCCTCGTCGTGGTAGACGTCATTGGTCTGGGCCCACTCCCCGTTGGAGGTGGCCAAATAGACGCCGTTGAGCGCCCACTGGTCCCCGTCCGCGCCAGCCGCGGGCGCCGCCGCCACACCGGCGGCCAGCAGCCCTACCGCGATCGCCAGCGCGGACCGGGGACCCATCGTCAACCCGCCGGGGTGAACCGCAGATGCAGGTCGGTGAGCCCACGCAGGATGTAGGTGGGTTCGTAGCGGTAGCTGCGGTCCCCCGGCGGGCCGTGGTGGGCTTCCTCGGCGGTGATGTCGGTCATCCGTTTCAGGATCCGTTCCAGCGACACCCGACCCTCCACCCGGGCCAGCGGGGCACCCGGACACGAGTGGACGCCGCGGGCAAACGCCACATGTTCGCGAACGTTCTTGCGGTACAACTGGAATTCGTGGGGGCAGCCGAACTTGTCCGGATCGCGGTTGGCCGCGCCGGGTGTCACCATCACCACGGTGCCGGCCGGCAGGTCGACGCCGCCCAGGCTGGTGGTCTTGCGGACCAGCCGAAAGTCGGCCTTCACCGGGCTCTCCAGCCGCAGCGTCTCCTCGAGGAAGGCCGGGATCAGGCTGGGATCGCGGCGCAGGGCGTGCTGCAGCTCGGGCTGATCGCACAGGATCCGCAGCGCGAAACCGAGCAGCTTGGCCGTCGTCTCCTGCCCCGCACCGAACAGGAACGTGGCCGTGCGCACCACGTCGGTCACCGGTGGGGTCGACCCGTCCGGGTACTTCGCCAACGCCAGATCGGTGAGCACGTCGTCACGGGGGCGGCTGCGGCGGTCTTCGATGTAGGCGCTGAACTTGTCGTCCAGGAATTGCAGCGGGTTGGTGGCGGCCGGGTCGTGGTCGAGGTTGCCGGCGGTGTGCGGATTCGCCAGGGCCGCCCGAAACTCCCGGTGGTCGGCTTCCGGCACGCCGAGCAGGTCGGCGATCGCCAACAGCGAGTACGGCTTGCTGTAGGCGGTGAGGAATTCGCAGGCGCCGTCGGCGACGAATTCGTCGAGCTGGGCGTCGGCCAGCCGCCACAGGAACTCCTGGTTCTCCTTCAACCTGGCCGGCGTGAGCAGCCGGCTGAGCAGCGACCGGGCCCGGGTGTGCTGCGGCGGGTCCATCGTCACCATGTGCTCATGGGCCGGCATCTTGTGGCGGTGCTGGCCGATCAGCGCGTCGATGTCGTCGCCGACGGGTTCGAACGGCAACGGCGGGAACGGTCCGCCCAGCGCGACGCAGTTGGAGTAGGTGTCGGCGTCCTTGTACACCTCCAGCGTCTCGTCGTATCCGGTCACCGCGATCACCCCGTGATGGGGTTCGCGCACCACCGGCCCCTTCGACCGCAGATGGTCGAAGTAGGGCTGCGGGTCGGGCACGAACGACGGGTCGGTGAAGAAGTCCCGGGAATCAAAATCGGTCACGGAAAACACCTTTCGGTAGGTGCCGAAGAGGGGGGTACCGCTCGCCGGGGGTTATCCCGGGGCGGAGATCAGTTCGGGCTGCCGCCGAGGGCGGTCAGGCAAAAGCGCCACAGCTGTTCTTTCACCAGGTCCATGTCGGTGTCGCTTTGCGCGGCGAAGGCGTAGTAGTGGTACACCGACCGGGCCAGTTCCGCCAGGAACCACGAGTCCCACTCGGAGCCAGCGGGTTTCAGCAACCCCGCTTTCACCGCGGCGTCGACCTCGGTGCGCAGCAGGTCGACGAACGGCTTCTCGGCCTCGGCGAGTTCCTTGGGAAAATGGCGGTGCAGCCGCCAGTGGGTCGAGACGATGAACCGTGCGGTGGCCGCGTCGCTACTGTTCAACCGTTCCAGGGTGGAGGTGATGTAGAGCCGCAACCGGGCCAGCGGATCATCCAGCTCGGCGCCGGCCTGGGCCCAGCGCTCGCAGGCATCGGTCATCGCGTCGCCGATGACCGCCAGCAGCAGTTCGTCCTTGCTGGCGAAGTAGCGGTAGAAGGTCTGCAACGCGACACCGGCTTCGGCCACCAGTTCCTGGGTGGTGAATTCGTCGCCCTTGGCGGCGATGAGCCGGCGGGCGGCGTCGAGCATGACCCGCACCTGTTCGGCGATGCGCATCCGGGACCGTTGCACGGCCGCCGACCGCTCGACGGCCCGCTCTACCCACGACACCGGAGAAATACTAGCGTCTGTCATGTCGGCGCCAGGACGACGACGGGGATTTCCCGGTCGGTGCGCGACTGGTAGACGTCGTAGTTCGGCCACAGCTCCGTCATGATCTTCCATAACCGGGGTTTTTCCGCGGCGGTGGCCGACCGGGCTGTCACCGGGGTCCGCACGTCTTTGACCTGGATGGTTGCCTGCGGATTGGCCTGCAGGTTCACATACCACGACGGATGGCGCGGCGCGCCGCCCATCGACGCCACCACCAGGTAGTCGGCGCCGTCGCGACCGAAGATCAGCGCCGAGGTGTGTGTCGCCCCGCTGCGCCGTCCGGTCACGCTGAGCAGCAGTGTCGGCACCCCGTTCCACAGGTAGCCGGTCTGCCCACCGGTTCGCTGGTAGGCCCGCACATGCTCGGCGCCCACCAGGGCGAGATCGGGTGGTTTGTAGTCGAGTTCGGCCATCGTCGTTCTGCCTCCTCCTCATGTGTCGAACAACACCGGTATCGCGGTGGCGCCGCGTTCGTACATACCCACGAACCGCGGTGGCTCGGCTGCGGGGTCAAGCCGCAGATTCGGCAAGCGGTCCAGCAACGCACTGATCCCGACGCTCATCTCGGCACGGGCGACGTGCATGCCCAGACAGATATGGGCACCCTGGCCGAAACCCAGCGAGGGTTTCAGGGGCCGGAAGATGTCGTAGTCGTCGGGCCGCTCCCAGCGGGCCGGGTCGCGGTTTGCCGCACCGATATTCATGTGCACCACCGACCCGGCCGGTATGTCGACCCCGGCGATTTCGGTGTCGGATATCACCCAGCGGGAGAACATCGGATCGGTGGGCATCCAGCGCAGCGCCTCGTCGATCGCCGGCCGCAGCAGCGCCCGGTCGGCCCGGATCGTCGCCAACAGCTCGGGGCGCTGCAACAGTGCGGTCAGCGTGGTACCCATCTGCTTCCAGGTAGTGCCCGATCCCGCGCCCAGCAACAGCAGCACGAACGAGTGGATTTCGCGATCGGACAGCCGGTGGGTGACACCAGCGTCGTCGGTCAGTTCGGCGCCCACCAGCACACTGATCAGATCGTCTTGCCGCTGTCGCCGCCGGGCCTCGATGATGGGGCGGACCAGGTCGATCACCTTGCCCGGATCGCTGCTGAGCGCGGCGCGAATCTCCAAGGCCTGCTCGACGGGGACCCCGAAACTGCCGGTGATCGTCAACACCGGGATCGCGGCGCAGAAGTCGACATTGAGTTCGGCCCGCCCGTCGGCGATGAACCCGTCGATGAGCAGCTGCACCGTGTCGGCAATCCAGTTCTGGATCCACCATTGCGCCTTGACCGGCAAAAACGACGGCTGGACCAGGCCCCGGTAGCGTTTGTGCTGCTCCCCGCCCATCGACAGCATGCTGTTGGTCAAACCCAGCGGGCCGTTGTCGAGGTCGACGGGTTCGGGTGAGGAGGCGAACACCTCCGGGTTGCGGTAGGCGGTAAAGCAGGTGTCGTAGCTGAACAGGGTGAAGTGCGGCCGGTCCGGGTAGGGCAGCCCGTGAAAATACATCGAGTCGGTGCACCCGGTCAGCTCGTGCAGGGTGCCGGGCAGCACCGGGCCCTGTTCGCGCAGCCGATGCCATACCGGGTAGGGATCGTCCTCGTATCCCCCGCCGCTGAACACGTTGTAGGAGCTGCGCAGGTCGAACAGTTCCCGCAGCCGGGCACGGTGCAACGTCGAGGCGGTCATCGGGCCACATACCCCCCGTCGACCGGCAGCGCCACGCCGGTGACATTGGCGGCGGCGTCCGACACCAGGTACAGGGCGGCCTCCGCGCAGTCCTCAGCGGTGATGGCGCGGCCCAGCGGGTGTTGGGCACCGACCTTCGCGGCGATCGCGTCGCGCTGAGCCTCGTCGACCTGGAGACCACCGGCGGCCATGAAGCCGGTCAGCGGCATGGCGGCCGGGCAGATCGCGTTGACCCGGATCCCGAACGGCGCCGCCTCGATGGCCACCGCCCGGGTGAGTTGCAGCACACCGCCTTTGGTGGCGCCGTAGACCGAGCCGCCCCAGGCCACCAACCCGGCCACCGAGCCGGTGTTGAGGATCACCCCGCCCGTGCCTTGCTCTTTGAACCGCAGCACCGCGTACTTGCAGCCCAGGAAGATTCCGCCGAGATTGACCGCCACTAGCCGGTTGAATTCTTCGAGGGAGTGGTCCTCGAGCAGCGCACCCAACCGCGGGGTGGGGACACCGACGTTGTTGAACAGGACGTCCAGCCGACCGTAATGGTCGACCGCTGCGGTGATCATCTCGCGGACTTGTTGCTCGTTGGCGACGTCGGTACCAATCGCGGTAGCGGTGCCCCCTGCCGCCTCGATCTGGCTCGCGGTGTCTTTGGCGTGCTCGACGTCGATGTCGGCGCAGACCACCGCGGCGCCCTCCGCGGCGAACCGCAGCGCCGACGCCCGGCCCACCCCGGAACCGGCACCGGTGATGATCGCGGACTTACCGCTCAGAACGGGCATCGGGTCACGCGCTCGCCAACACCGGCGGCTCGGCCGGGGTGAATCGGTACAGGCGTTCGGCGTTACCGCGCAGGATCTTGTACTGCTGGTCCGGCGTCAAGTCCTTGATGCACTCCTTGACCACCGTGATGCAGTTGGGCCACGTCGAATCCGAATGCGGATAGTCGGTTTCGCACATGATGTTGTCCTCGCCGATCTCGTCGATGCTGGCGACACCGTGCGTGTCGTCGATGAAGCAGCCGAAGATGTGCTCGCGGAACACCTCGCGGATGTTCAGGGTGTCCAGGTCAGCGTCGGTGCCGGCGTGGCCCATGAACTTGGCGCCGCGCTGCACCCAGTACCGCTGTTTGTCCAGCACCTGCTCGGCGCGCTCCAAAAAGTAGGGCATCCACCCGATCTCGCCCTCCGACAACGCGATCTTCAGTTTCGGGAAGCGCTGGAACATGCTGCTGAACAACCAGGTCAGCATGGCGCCGGAGGTGCGGATCGCCCCCCAGGTCAAATTCGCCATGAACGGCGAGTCGTTGGAGATGCGCGGCACCGTCGACGAGGAGCCGACGTGCATGCTGACCACCATCTCCAGGTCGTTGGCGGCGGCCATCACCGGGTCCCAGTACCGGTCCTTGTCATGGATGGTCGGCAAGCCGAGCGGCTCCGGGTTCTCCGAGAAGCAAAACGCGGTGGCCCCCTTGGCTGCACAGCGTTCCATCTCCTTGGCGGCCAACGCCGGATCCCACATCGGGATCAAGATGAGCGGGATGAAACGGCCCGGCGCCGCACCCGCCCACTCCTCGATATGCCAGTCGTTGTAGGCCTGCAGGCAGGTGAAGCCGAATTCGCGGTCGCTGGCCTCCATGAACAGCTGCCCGCAGAACCGGGTCACGGTCGGGAACGACAACGAGGCCAAGATGCCCGCCCGGTTCATGTCCTCGACGCGGGCCAGCGGGTCATAGCAGCCCGGCCGCATCTCCCGGTACGGCAACGGCTCCGGGCTGAACTCCTCTTTAGATTTGCCGGCGACCGCGCTCAATCCGCTGCTGGGCATGCGCTTTCCGTCATAGACCCAGAAGTCCATGCCGGTGTCGTCCTGCTCCATGTGCGGGGCGCGGTCGCGGTCTTTGGCCGGGACGCGGTCCACCCACAGATTCGGCGGCTCCAGAATGTGATCGTCGACCGATACCAGCCAGTCGAGGCTCGGCGTCATTTCAGCTCCCCAATCGACATGTGTTTGACCTCCTGAAATTCGCGGATCCCGTCGGGACCCCGTTCGCGGCCGAGGCCGCTTTGTTTGTAGCCACCGCTGGGCGCATACGCGCTGAACACGGTGGTGTTGACGTTGACGGCGCCGGTGCGGAGCCGCCGAGCGACGCCGAGGGCGGCGGCGACGTCGGCGCCGTACACCTGCCCGGACAGCCCGTAGCGGCTGTCGTTGGCGATCGCCACCGCCTCGTCGACGTCCCGGTAGCCCAACACCCCGATCACCGGCCCGAAGATCTCCTCCTGGGCGGCGGGATTGTCATTGGCGGGCAGGTCCAGCACGGTGGGTTCGAAGTAGTAGCCGCGGTCCAGACCGGCTGGCCGGCGCCCGCCGGTGCACACCGCGCCGCCGTGGGCTTCGGCGAGTTTGACGAAGTGCTCGCATTTTTCGCGTTGCGCCGCACTGATCACCGGGCCCATGTTCACCCCCGCGGCGGTCGGCGCCCCGACCGTCAGCGACCGGTAGGCCGCGCTCACCGCGTCGAGCACGTCGCCCTTGCGGTCGTGCGGCACCAGCATCCGGGTGGCGGCCACGCAGGCCTGCCCAGCCGTACTGGCCACCACGGCCAGTGCGCCCGCCGCGGCCTTGTGCACCGCATCGGGCAGATAGATCTGGGCTGATTTGCCGCCGAGTTCCAGCGACACCCGCTTGATGGTGGGGGCGGCCTGCTCGAGGATCTTGCGGCCCGCCAGCGTGGACCCGGTGAACGACACCATATCGACGGCCGGGTGGCTGGTGAGCAGTTCGGCTGCGGCCGTGCCGGATTCGACGACCACGCTGAGCACTCCCGGCGGCAGGCCGGCGGCGTCGGCGGCGGCACCGAACACCAGCGACGAGATCGGGGCGAGCGGGCTGGGCCGCAGGATCACCGAGTTGCCGGCCATCAGCGCGGGAATCAGTTTCTGCAGTCCCATGATCAGCGCGGCGTTGTACGGGGTGATCGCGGTGACGACACCGACGGGTTCGTGGCGCCGGATGGACAGCGCGACCCGGCCGCGGACCAGGTCGTCGGCCGGCACCGGGCTGGGTTGCTCGTGCGGCAGGGACTGGTACAGGTCGATCGTCTGGCGGGCCATCGCCAGGCCCGCCTGCAGCTGCGTGAGCTCGGCGAAGCGGACCGGCTGCCCGGCCTCGGCGACCAGGGTGGCGACGAGTTCGTCGCGGCGGCTGTGGATGTAGTCGAGGAAGGCGCCGAGCACCCGGGCCCGGTCGGCGGCGGACCCGTCGGCCCACGTTCCCTCGTCGAAGCTGCGGCGCGCTTCGGCGATGGCCCGCTCGACCTCGCCGATCGGGGTGGCAGTGATTTCGGCGACCGGGGTTTCGTCAGCCGGGTTCTCGACCGCCACCGCCTTCTCGCCGCTGATCCAGCGACCGGCGACGTAGCTGCGCTGCTCCAAGAGAACCTTCACCGGACTCCTAACCGCTGTTCGAAGTAGAACTATATTCTCGTTTTACCAATACCACAACTCTCAATACGGCTGAGCGGCGTACAGCACCGCACCGCCGTAGTGCGGCGAGGAATGGCACGCCAGCCCGACGGTGGCGTCGCGGCGCTGCCGGTCGCCCGCGCGCCGCGACAACTGCAGATAGCACTCGAGCATCTGTGGGACGCCGTGCATGCGCCCGTTTCCCAGGGCCCCGCCCCCGGACAGGGCCGGTATCGCCGCGGCACGGTCGCTGTCGATACCGCCGGCCGCGACGAACCGATGCGCTTCACCGACCGGGCACAACCCCAGTGCTTCCAGCCAGAACCACACCAACGGCGCAAAGCCGTCGTACACCTGGGGCAGGTCAACCTCGGCGATGCCGATGCCGGCGTGCGCGCCCAGTTGGCGGGCCAAGGCCGCCCCGCCGTCGAGGATGTCGTCCAGCGGCCAGTGCAGCGGCAGCCGCCGCCGCGGCGGGGCGCCGGTGGCGTAGCCGGCGACGTACACCGGCGGATGCGGCAGATCGCGCGCCCGGTCGGCGCGGGTGAACACGAACGCCGCCACGCCGTCGACGGGCAGGTCGCAATCGAATTTGCACACCGGGTCGAACAGTGGTGGCGCCGCGAGGTATTCGTCGACGGCCAGCGGGCGATCGTGCCAATACGACCACGGGATCCGCGCCCCGTTCTTGCGGGCTTCGATCACCACCGCGGCCATGGATTCGCGCCGGGCGCCGAACCGCTGCAAATATTCGGTGTAGGGCAAGGCGATCGCGGCCAGCGGCCCGAAAAAGCCCTGGGGCGCGGTCCACTGCAGCGGCCCGCCGGCCTGGCGCAGCGGGTTGGCGTGATAGCGGCCGCCGGGGTTGTGCAGCGCGCGGTGCACGACGACGTAGTCGGCGGCACCGCTGGCGACCGCGTTGACGGCGATCGCCACCGACCCGGTGAGCTGGCCGATGCCGTCGAACCCGGCGACGTAGCGGGGCTCGGCGCCGAGGTGCCGGGCGAGCCAGGCCGCGGACACCACGCTGACGCCGTCCTCGGCTGGGTGGCCGCGCGCGCTGGGCAGCAGGCTAGCGCCCACGAACCCGTCGACCTGCGCGACGGTCAGCCCGGCATCGCCGATGGCGGCCCGGGCGGTGTCGACCGCCAACGCGCCCAACGGCTTTCCCGCGCACCTCCGCACCGGGCTGTGCGCGTAGCCGACGACGGCGACCTGGTTGCGGGCCGCGAAACTCATCGCTGCAGCTCGAACGCCGGCACCGCGACACCCGGGGCGAGGTCCTCGAACCGGGCGCACACCGGTGCCCCGACGCGCAGGCCGGCGCCGACGCCGTCGAGCAGCCGGCCGATGAGCCGCAGCTCGGCTTGGTCGGCCAGTTCCACGTCGACGAGCACGAACGGCACATCGAATCCGGGCAGAAACGACTGGCGCACCACCGTCCAGGACCGCACCACGCCGCGCCCGCCGACCGCGGTGAAGGTGAAATCGGGGTCGGTGGTGCCGCAGTGCGGGCACACCACCTCGGGCGGCACGGTGAACATAGCGCAGCGCGCGCAGCGGGCGATCGTCAACTGGTGCTGGGCGGCCGCCGCCCAGTACGGTGCCGAGGTGTCGTCGGGGACCGGCAGCGGCCGCGTCACGGGATGACCCCCGCCTCGGCGAGCCCGCCGATCTCCTCCCAGTCGTAGCCGAGTTCTTCCAGCACCGATTCGGTGTGCTCGCCGTGTTCGGGGGCGCGCCGCAGCTCGGCGGGACGTTCGTCGAGTTGGACCGGCACGTTCGGCAGCCGGTAGTGCTCGCCGTCGTCGAGGGTGACGGTGCCGATGTAGTCGTTGGCGAGCACCTGCGGATCGGTCGTCACCTCGGCCACCGATTGCAGCGGCGCCCACGGCGCGTCGAGGTCGGCCAGGATCTGCCTCCACTCGGGCAGCGTGTGCGCGGCGAACACGGCGTCGAGTTCGGCCACGCAGGCGGCGCTGTGGGCGCGCCGCGCCGCCAGATCGCGGAAGCGGGGGTCGGCGGCGAGGTCGTCGCGGCCGATCAGCGCGCAGAACTGCGGCCAATACCGGTCGCCCTGCAGGAACATCAGTTGGATGTGGCGGCCGTCGCGGGTGCGGTAGCTGCCGGTGAGCGGGTTGACCTGCGGTCCGCGCCCGCGGACCGGGGCCACGTCGCCGCCGTTGAGGGCCGCCAACATATCCGAGGACAGCGTCCACATGGCGGTGCCCAGCAGCGACACATCGACGGTCGACCCCCGCTCGGTGCGGTGCCGCCGCAGCAACGCCGAGGCGATGCCGAACGCCAACGCCATCGCGCCGTTGCGGTCGCCCATGGCGCCGCGCTGGCTGATCGGATAGTCCCGTTCGGTCGGGGTCAGCACGTGCCCGACACCGCCGCGCGCCCAGAACGCCGAACTGTCGTAGCCGGGTTGGTCGGCGTCGGGGCCGCGGATCCCGAAGCCGTGGCCACGGGCGTAGATCAGTCGCGGATAGCGTTCCTGCAGCGCGTCGGCGTGCAAGCCCAGCCGTTCCAGCGCGCCGGGGCGCAGGCTGGTGAGGAACACATCGGCGGTCGCCAGCAGCTGGTGCAGCACCGCGAGCCCGTCGGGGTGTCGGAGGTCCAGCGCCACCGAGCGTTTGCCCCGATTGGCCAGCGCCATCGACAGATTCACGCCGCCGCTGTCGGTGCCGATGCCTTGGGTGGCCAGCCCGCGGTAGGGGTCGCCGTCGAGGCGCTCGACGCGGATCACGTCGGCGCCCCCGTCGGCCAGCAGCGCCCCGGCGACCGGCACGAACACCCACTGCGCCAACTCGACGACCCGCAGCCCGTCGAAGGGGCCCGGCGCTGTGGACGTCATCGCGGTATCCCCAGTTCCAGCGCCGAGTGGTCGGCGGCCGCCGTGCCCAGTCGATGCAGCAGAACCTCGATGATGGCCGGATCGACCTGGGTGGTGATGGACCACAGGAATAGGCCGTGCAGGATCCCGCACCGCAGGCTGCACCAGGCGCTGTCGGAGTCGGGTGGTTCGACGCCGCAGGCACGCACGCGGTCCAGATAGTGCTGCAGCAGGTCCCGTTCGGCGCTGCGGCGGTCCTTCACGGTCAAGGCGGAGGCCAGGTGGTAGCCGACGTCGATCGACCACCCGCCGCGTTGGACCAGTTGCCAATCGAGCAGGCCGGGTCGGCCGGACGCGTCCACGAACAGATTGCCCACGTGCGCGTCGCCGTGAATCACACACCACGGGCCCGGTTCGTTGCCGGCGATCATGGCGCGGTAGGCGTCGACGAGCCGATCCGCGTCGCGCAGCTCGCGGGGCAGCCCGGATCCGTTGGGGCCGTGCAGGTTGCTTGCGATAATCGACATCGTGCGCGGCAGTCCCCACGATTGGAATACCCGGCCCATCCGGGGCGCGAGCCACGACGCTGTCGACCAATGCGGTGCACACCAGGTCGCGGCGTGCAGCGCGGCCAGCTCCCCCAGGCTGTCCGCGGCCTGATCGGCGGTGAACGGGCTGGTGCCGTCGAGGAACCGGCCCCCGTGCGCGGCGACGTCCACGCTGACCACCACGCCGTGCCGGGTCTCGGGATCGACGTCGGCGTAAACCGGCTGCAGGGTGCGTACCCCGACGGCCGGTGCCAGGTCGCGATAGAAGTACGCTTCCGGTTCGCCGACAAATCGTGCCGCCCTGCCGATCTCGTTGAAATAGCCCTTCACGCACAATCGGGTCGACAACCCGGCGGGCAGCGGCTCGTCGCACTCGATGGTGAAGCGCGCGTTCGTGGAGATCCGGTCGACCACCGGGCCGGGCACCACGTTGCGCACCTCGACGCCCAGCGCCGCCGTCAGCCACTGCGGTGACAGCGCCTCGGCGAGACTGTCCGGGACAGCTGGTGCGGGATCCTGTCTCAACTGCATGCGGGCACCGTCATTTCAGGCCGCTGCCGCCGTCGATGGGCAGGGTGACCCCGGTGAGGTAGCGCGACTCGTCGGAGGCCAAGAACAGCACCGCATTGCTGATGTCGACCGCTTCCACCCACGGGATCGGCAGAATGTGAAACATCGAGCAGATCGGGCGCAGGTCGTCGGGTCCCGGGTTGTCCAGGTCGGGGCGAAACGACCGATAGGTGGATTCGTTCATCAGCATCGGCGTGTTGACGTGGGTGGGATGCACCGAGTTCACCCGGATCGAATGCTGCCCGAGCTCGACGGCGAAACTGCGCATGACCCCGACCACTCCGTGTTTGGCCGCCACGTAATGACCGACGTGCGGATAGGCTTTCAGCCCGCCGACCGAACTGGTCAGGATCACCGACCCGCCGCGCCCGCCGGCTTTGAGATGACCGGCGCCCGCCTTGACGGTTTTCCACACCCCGCTCAGGTTGATGTCGAGCATGTCCTGCCACCGCTTTTCGTCCATCTCGTCGAGCATGGCGCCGGGGGTTCCGACGCCGGCGTTGGCCACCACCACATCCAGCCCGCCCAGCTGCTCGACGCCGCCGTCAACCGCGGCCGACAGGGCGTCGTAGTCGCGGACGTCGACCTCGGCGGTCACGATTCGCCGGCCCAGATTCTTCACCAGCTCCGCGGTGTGGGCGAGATCTGCTGGGGTGGAGGACGGTTCGGGCACGTCGTCGATGGGTTTGCAGATGTCGACGGCGATGATGTCGGCGCCTTCGGCGGCCAGCCGAACCGCGTGACTGCGGCCCTGGCCGCGCGCCGCCCCCGTCACCAGCGCGACCTTGCCCGCTACCCGACCAGCCATGGCGACCCCTTTTCCTCGTGGGTGCTGGGGGCCGATGCCACCAGCGATTCCGTAATCGACTGCCGCACCAGGTACTTCTGCACCTTTCCGCTGGCAGTGCGGGGATAGTCGTCCACCTGGTGCAGCTGCTCGGGCCACTTCTGGCGTGCCACCCCGGCGTCCGCGAAATGCGCCCGGATCTCGTCGAGCCCCGGCATCGAGTGGCCGTGCCGGATCCGCAGCACCGCGGCGACCCGCTCCCCCAGCCGCGGATCCGGCACGCTCACCACGACGGCTTCGGCCACCGCGGGCACACCCAGCAGCACCTCCTCGACCTCCAGGGCGCTGATGTTCTCGCCGCCGCGAATGATCAGGTCGGATTTGCGGTCGGTGATGGTGAGGTAGCCGTCCGCGTCGAGGACCCCGATATCGCCGGTGTGATACCAGCCGTCGTCGTCGAAGGCGCGCCGCGTCAGCGCGGCGTCGGTGTAGCCCAGGCACAGATCCGGTCCGCGGCTGAGTATTTCGCCGTCCGCGGCCAGCCGGACCTCGACGCCGGGCCGCGGCCTGCCGTCGGTCAACAGCCGTTTGGGCTCCGGGTCGGCGTGCGCGCAGCCGGTGATCGACGGATGCTCGGTGCTGCCGTAGGAGCGGGTGACGCTGATCCTGAGACCGGCCAGCCGGGTGGTCACCGCCGCGGGCACCGCCGAGCCGCCCAGACCGATGTGGGTGAGGTAGCGCAGGTGCGCGTCGCGGAACGCGGGATGGTCGAGCAGGCTGGTCACAAAGTAGGGCGGTCCGCCGCCGATGCCGACGCCGTCGCTGTCCATCAGCGCGATCACCAGCCCGGGATCCCATACATCGCACAGGTCGATCGGCGTGCCGTCGAGGACGGGGATCAAAAACGCACCGAGCATGCCGATGAAATGTCCCACCGGCAGCGCGGTCAGCTGACGCCCCCGGTCGGGCGGGTAATTGGCGGCCAGTTGGCGGGTTTCACATACCAGGGTCTGGTGCGAGTGGATGACGCCCTTGGGTGCGGTGGTGGTTCCCGAGGTGAACGCGATCAGCGCCGGGCCGGCCGGGTCGACGTCCAACGTGCCCGGCATCGGTGGGTCCGCGAGCAGCTCCACGAACTCGGTGCCCGGCCCGCCGCCGACCACCCCGACGACCGGCACCTCGGCTGCGAGCGCGGGATCATAGCGGTGCCGGCCGAACTGCTGCGCGGTGATGAACACCCGCGGCACGGCGTGGCGCAGGATGAAACCCAGTTCCCGGGGCCCGTAGAAGTGCACCACTGGCACCACCACCGCCCCGAGAAACGCCGACGCCCAGAAGGTGGCCGCGGCCTCCACCCAGTTCGGCAGCTGGAACGCCACCACGTCGCCGGCCCGAACGCCCCGCGCGGACAGCCCCGCGGCCAGCCGGCGGGCCAGCAATTCCACCTCGGCGAACGTCCCGGTGTACGGCCGGACCGTGGAGTGCACCCGGATCGCGGTGTCCGGGCGGGCGGCAAGCCCGCGCGCCAGCAGCGCCCCCAGCGACTCCGAGGTCCACCAGCCCATGTCTTCGTAGTGCCGCCGCAGCGGGGCGGGGATGGCGCGCATGGTTCCCGGATCACCTCTCAACCGGTCGGGTGCGTCAATAACTGTGCAGCTAAAGATAGAACCTAATTCTTGTTTATAACATCTTGTGATTCTTTAATTTCGGATGTAGCCTTCGCGTCCAGACAAGTATGAGAGTTGCATCACAGTCAGGGGTGGTTTTGGCCAGTTGCCCGGCGCCCGGCACCGGAGACCCGTCCCGGTGACCGGCGGACCCCGTTACCGGAGCCCGCTGGCCGGCGTCGCCACCCTGGTGGCGATCGTCGTAATCGTCGCGCTCGCCATCGCCCAGTTTCGCGGCCACTTCACCGACACCGTGCCGCTGACGGTGCTGTCCGGGCGCGCCGGCCTGCTGATGAACCCGGGCGCCAAGGTCAAACTCAACGGCGCGCAAATCGGGACGGTCGCCGCGATCGACGACACCGACGACGGCGCGGTGGCCCTGCACCTAGCGATCGAACCCGCCCAGTTGCGGCTCATCCCGGCCAACGTGACCGTCGGCATCGGATCGAACACGGTATTCGGCGCCAAGTCGGTCGAGTTCGTCTCGCCGCCACAACCTTCGGCGATCAACCTGGCCGCCGGGCAGGTGCTGACCGCCGAGCATGTGACGGTGGAGGTCAACACGATCTTCGGTCAGCTCAACGCGGTGCTGGCCCGGGTCGACCCGGCCAAACTCAACGAAACCCTGGGCGCGCTGTCCGCGGCCTTCACCGGTCGCGCGGAGAAGTTCGGGACGACGTTGACCGACCTGAACTCCCTGTTGGCGACCCTGGAGCCCAGCCTGCCGCAGCTGGGCCACGACATCGAGACCAGCACGCCGGTGCTCGACGCCTACGCCGACGCGGCGCCGGATCTGCTTGCCACCGTGGCCAATACCAGCCGCATCAGCACCACGCTCGTCGCCGAGGAATCCCGCCTGGACGCGTTTTTGCTCGGCACCATCGGCATGGCTGAGGTCGGCCAGGACGTGGTGGGCACCAACCGGCAGGCGCTGACCGACGCCCTGCACCTGCTGGTGCCGACCACCGAGCTGACCAACGCGTACCATCCCGCACTGACCTGCGGCCTGAAGGCGATGACGCCGTTGGCCACCCAACCGCCGGAAACGCTGCCCGGCCTGGTGGTGCTGGCCGGGCTCAGCCTGGGCATGGAACGCTACCGCTACCCGCAGAACCTGCCGAAGGTCGCGGCCAAGGGCGGCCCGCAATGCGAGGGTGAATTGCCGGTCCCCAAGGGCACTTTCCCCCCGTTCCTGGTCTCCGATGTGGGCGCCAACCCGTGGGCGTACGGCAACGACGCGATCGTCCTGAACTCCGATGCCCTCAAACAGTTCCTGTTCGGGCCGATCGACGGACCGCCCCGCAACTCCGCCCAGATCGGGCAACCCGGATGACCCGCACGGCGCCGGTGGCGGTCAAGTTCGGTGCGTTCGCGGCGGTGATGCTGACCGCAACGATCCTGCTGTTCTTGGTGTTCGAGGGTTTCCGCAGCGGACCTACGGCGGGATATTCGGCGGTGTTCGCCGACGCGTCCGGCCTGCGGGCCGGCGACTCGGTGCGGGTCGCGGGCGTGCGGGTGGGCACGGTCGACCGCGTCGTGCTGCGCGACGACAACACCGCCCTGGTGCACTTCGACGCCGACCGCGAGGTGGTGCTCACCACCGGCACCACCGTCGCGGTGAAATACCTCAACCTGGTCGGGGACCGCTACCTGGAGCTCGCCGACGGGCCGGGCTCGACCCAGGTGCTGTCCCGCGGGGCGCAGATCCCGGTGGCACGGACCCGGCCGGCGCTGGACCTGGATCTGCTGCTAGGCGGGTTGCGCCCGGTGATCCGCGGCCTGGATCCGCAGGACGTCAACGCGCTGACCTCGGCGCTGCTGCAGATCTTTCAGGGCCAAAGCGACACCATCGGGTCGCTGCTGTCGAAAACGTCGTCGTTTTCCAGCACGCTGGCCGACCACAACGACGTCATCGAGCAGGTCATCGACAACCTCAACACGGTGCTCGCGACGCTGGGCAAGGACGGCGAGAAGTTTTCCGGCGCCCTGGATCGCTTCACCCGGCTGGTCGGCGAGCTGTCCAGCGAGCGCGACATGATCGGCGCCGCCATCGAGTCGTTGAGCAACGGAACCGCCTCGGTGGCAGAGCTTCTCGGCAACGGCCGGCCGGCGCTCGCCGCCGCGGTGGACCAGTTGAATCGCCTCGGCCCGCTGATCGACCAGGACAAGGGCCTCATCGACGCGTCGCTGCAGCGCGCCCCGGACAACTTCCGCAAGCTGGCCCGCACCGGCGCCTACGGCAGCTTCGTCAACTACTACCTGTGCGGGGTCTCGGTGCGGGCCAGCGACCTGCAAGGCCGCACCGTGGTCTTCCCATGGTTCAAACAGGAAACCGGAAGGTGCGCGGAGCCCTGATGCTCAAATACCGCAACGCCAATCTGTTCAAGTCCGGGTTCATCGGTGTGGTCCTGCTGCTGTTGGTCGTCGCGGTCGGGCTGCATCCCGAGCAGCTGACGGCGTGGGCGACGACGCTGCGCTACCAGGCGCTGTTCACCGAAGCCGGCGGCATCGCGGCCGGCAACGACGTCATGGTCGCCGGTATCAAGGTCGGCCACGTCGCCGACGTCGCGCTGGACGACGGCAAGGCGCGGGTGTCGTTCGTGGTAACCGGCACGGTGCGGTTGGGCAATCGCACCACCGCGCACATCCGCACCGGCTCGCTGCTGGGGGCACGGATCCTGGTCCTGCAATCCGCGGGGACGCAGCGATTGCGGGCCTCGGCCACCATTCCGGTGTCGCAGACGTCGTCGCCGTATTCGCTCAACGAGGCCGTCACCGACCTGACCACCCATATCGGAGGCACCGACACCGCGTCGCTCAACCAGTCGCTGGACACCCTGGCCGCGACGCTGGATCAGGTGGCGCCCCAGCTGGGGCCGACGTTCGACGGGCTGACCCGGCTCTCGCGGTCGCTGAACACCCGAAGCGACACGCTCGCCGATCTGTTCAGCAACGCCGCCGACGTGACCGCCGTCTTGTCCGAGCGCAGCCAACAGGTCAACGCGCTGCTCCTGGACGGCAACGACCTGCTCGCGGTGCTGGTGCAGCGGCGCCAAGCCATCAGCGAACTGCTGGCCAACACCACCGCCGTGGCGCGGGAACTGTCGGGGCTGGTCGCCGACAACGAAGCCAAACTGGCGCCGACCCTGGACCGGTTGAACGCGATCGCCGCCATGCTGGAAAAGAACCGCGACAACCTCGCCAAAGCGCTGCCCGGGCTGAAGAAGTTCCAGATCACCTCCGGTGAGACGGTGTCCAACGGCTTCTACTACAGCGCCTATGTACCGAATTTGGCGATCCCGGAAGCGCTGCAGCCGTTCCTGGATTATGCGTTCGGGTTTAGGGCTGGCGACCCCGATGCGCCGCGCGCCCTGTTCCCACCGTTTCGCAACGGCATTCCCGGGGGTTCCCGATGACCGCCACCCGACGGCTGCGGATCGTCGCCGCCGCGGCCCTGCTCACGCTGGCGGGCACCGGGGCCGCGGTGGTGCGCGGCGCGGTGCTGCACCCCACCACCCTCACCGCCTACTTCACCAGCGCCACCGGGATTTATCCCGGCGACGAGGTCCGGGTCGCCGGCGTGAAGGTCGGCACCATCACCGGCATCGAACCGCAGGCCGCCCAGGTCAAGCTCACCTTGCAGGTCAACCGGTCGGTGCCGGTGCGCGCGGACGCCAAGGCGATCATCGTCGAGCAGAATCTGGTCGCCGCGCGGTATGTCCAACTCGCCCCGGCCTACGAGTCCAGCCACCCCACCGCCACCTTGGCGGACGGGGCGGTCATCCCCCGCGACCGCACCGCGGTGCCGGTGGAATGGGACGAGGTCAAAAGCCAGCTCGCCCGGCTGGCCACCGACTTGGGGCGGGTGAACGAGGATTCGTCCACCTCGGTCAGCCACTTCATCGACAGCGCCGCCGACGCCATGGACGGCAACGGCGCCAAGCTGCGCGAGACGCTGCGGCAACTGTCCGGGGTGGGCCGGATCCTGGCCGACAAAAACCAAGACATCGTCGGCACCATCAAGAACCTGCAAACGTTCGTCACCACGCTGCGGTCCAGCACCGAGCAGATCGTCGAATTCCAGGACCGGCTCGCCACGTTCAGCAGCGTCATCAACGACAGCCGCTCGGATCTGGACGCGATGCTCAACGAACTGTCGGTCACCACCGGTGAGGTGCAACGGTTCATCGCCGGTACCCGTGACAAGACCACCGAGCAGATCCAGCGGCTGACCAACGTCACCCAGGTGCTGGTCGACCATCGGCTGGACGTCGAAAATATTCTGCACGGGGCGCCGACCGCGTTCTCCAACGGCTACAACATCTACAACCCGGTGGTGCCGGGCGCCATCGGCACCTTCCTGATCGACATCTCCAACCCGGTGCAGTTCATCTGCGGCGCGATCGGCGCCGTGGAGAACACCACCGCCCCCGAAACCGCCAAACTGTGCGCCCAATACCTCGGGCCCGCACTGCGGCTGCTCAACGTCAACTATCTGCCGTTCCCCACCAATCCGTTTCTGCAGCGGGTGGCGCCGCCGGACAAAATCCGTTACGCCGAACCGAATCTGGCGCCCGACGGTGCGGGTCCGGGCCCGGCGGCACCGGAGATTCCGCCGGCGGTCTCGGCCTACACCGGGTTGAACAATGACGTGCCGCCGGGGCCGAGCCTGTCCGAGTTGCTGCGGCCGGGGCCGTCGAGTCTGCCCGAGCTGCTGCTGCCCAGCACCCCACCCGAGCCGGGCCCGCCGTCATGAGGTCGCTGCGCCGGGTCGCCGCGATCGGCGGCGTCATCGCGGTGACCGGTAGCGCCTGCGCGTTCCAGGGGGTGAACTCGCTGCCGCTGCCCGGCGCGGTCGGCCGCGGGGCGGGTGCCGACATCTACCATGTGGAGATCGCCAATGTCGCGATCCTGGAGTCGAATTCGCCGGTAATGATCAACAACGTGTTCGTCGGCAGCGTCGCCAAGATCGGGGTGAAGAACTGGCACGCGGTGGTCGACGTCTCGGTGCTGCCCAACGTCGCGGTACCGGGCAACGCGGTGGCCTCGATCGGGCAGACCAGCCTGCTGGGTTCGATGCATTTGGCGCTCGACCCGCCCGTCGGTCAGCGGCCGGCGGGCCGGCTGGCGCCCGGAGCGACGATCGGGCTCAACCGGTCGTCGACGTACCCGACCACCGAACAGACGCTGTCGGCGCTGTCGATGGTGGTCAACGCTGGCGGGCTGGGACAGGTCGGCGACATCGTGCACAGCTCGGCCGCGGCGCTGTCGGGGCGGGCCCCGCAGATCCGCGAATTCCTCACCCGGGTGGACCGATTCGTCGCCACGGTCGACGAGCAGCGCGACCGGCTGGTGGCGGCGATTACGGCGATGAACCGGCTGGCCGCCACGTTCAGCGCGCAACGCGACACCATCACCGAGGCGCTGGCCAAGATTCCGCCGGCCATCGACGTGCTGCTGCGGGAACGGCCGGCCATCACCACCGCCTTAGACAAGCTGCGGGTGTTCAGCGACACCACCACCCGGCTCGTCATCGACGCCGGCGACGACCTGGTCACCAACCTGGGGAACCTGGCGCCGACGCTGCAGGCGCTGGCCGACGTGGGCCCCGGCCTGGACACCGTGCTGGCCTACGTGCCGACCTTCCCGTTCACGCAGAATTTCCTGGACCGGGCGCTGCGCGGCGACTACTTCAACGTGTTCGCCATCGCCGATTTGACCGTGCCCCGGCTGAAGCGGTCGATGTTTCTGGGCACCCGGTGGGGCGATCCGAACGCCGAAATGGTGCCCGCACCCGGTGATCCCTGGTACCTGAACTACAGCTACGAACCCGTGGGTGCGCCCGCGGCACCGGTGGCGCCGCCGCCGGTGGCCGGGCCGGTGCTGCCCATCGCGCCACCGCCGGGCCCACCGCCCGCCGCCCCGACCGGCGCCCTGTTCGCGGGCCCGTATCCCAGCGAGCCGGGGCCGCGCTGATGCTGACGCGGCTGGTGCGCATCCAATTGGCGCTCTTCACGGTGGCCTCGCTCTGCGGGATCGCGGCGATGGTGATCAACTATCTGCAGGTGCCGACCTGGTTCGGCATCGGCCGGGTCACCGTCACCGTGGAACTGCCCGGCACCGGCGGGCTGTACCGGTTCAGCAACGTCACCTACCGCGGGGTGCAGGTCGGGCAGGTGACCTCGGTACGGCCCACCCGGGACGGCGCGCGGGCGGTGCTGTCGCTGCACGCCACCCCGCACATCCCGGCCGACGTGCGGGCCGAGGTGCACAGCATGTCCGCGGTCGGCGAGCAGTACGTCAACCTCATCCCGCGCGGTGACGGGCCGCCGTTCCTGCGGGACGGTGCGATCATCGCCCGCGCCAATACGACGGTGCCGCAACAGATCGGCCCGGTGCTCGACCAGCTGAGCGCACTGCTGAAAACCATCCCGCAGGACCAGCTGAGCACGCTGCTCGACGAGTCGTTTAACGCGTTCAACGGGGCCGGCGATGACCTGAGCTCGCTGCTGGACTCGGCCTCCCGGGTGGCCGACAGCGCCAACGCCGCGTCCGGGCACACCAAAACGCTGATCGACGACACCGGGCCGTTCCTCGACGCGCAGGCCCAGACCACCGACCAGGTGCGGGCGTGGGCGCGCAGCCTGGCCGGCGTGACCGACCAGATGGTGCACGACGATCGGCCGTTCCGGGCCGTGCTGCACACCGGCCCGGGTTTCACCGAGGAGGTTTCGCGGCTGCTGGTCCAGGTCAAACCCACGCTACCGGTGCTGTTGGCCAACCTGACGACCGTCGGCCAGATCGGCGTCACCTACCACCCGTCGCTGGAGCAGCTGCTGCTCCTGCTGCCCCCGTATGTGGCCGCCACCGGTTCCTACGGCGCCGGCAACAACGCCACCGGTCACGCGGTCGGCGGGTTCGCGTTGAGCATCGCCGACCCGCCGGCGTGCACGGTGGGCTTCCTGCCGCCGTCGGCGTGGCGATCACCGGCCGAAACCGACGTGGTCGACACCCCCGATGATCTGTATTGCAAACTGCCGCAGGATTCGCCGATCGCGGTGCGGGGCGCGCGCAACTATCCGTGCATGGGGCACCCCGGCAAGCGCGCGCCGACCGTGGAGATCTGCAACAGCGACCGGCCGTACGTGCCGCTAGCGATGCGCGAACACGCGCTGGGCCCCTACCCGTTTGACCCCAACCTCATCGCGCAGGGTGTTCCGCCCGATGACCGGGTGACGTTCAACGACAACATCTACGGCCCCACCGAGGGCACCCCTCCCCCGCCGGGGCCCGGGCCGGCCGAGGCGCCACCCGCGCCGGCGCCACCCGAGCCAGCGCCAGCCGATCCGGGACCACCGGACCCCGCGGCGCCGTCGGCGTTCACCGGCGGGCCGGCCGGGCCGTCGGTGGCCGTCACCAAGTACGACCCGCGGACCGGGCGCTACGTCGCCCCCGACGGGTTGGTGTACCAGCAGTCCAGCCTGGTCCCGACCGCGTCGGCGAAGACGTGGACCGACCTGCTGCCGCACTGATTTCTGCGGCGCGCCTACGCCGCCAGCGCGGCGCGGTCGCCGCGCACCGCGTGGTAGTGCTCGAGCAGCTGGTCGCAGATCGCCGACCAGGACCGGCCCAGCACGCTGCGCCGGGCGGCCCGCGCATACCGGGCCCGGCTGTCGATGAGGTGCTGCACCGCCACGGGCAGCCGATCCTCGAACTCGTCAACGCCCAGCAGCAGGCCGGTACGTTGCGGCGTGACCAGGTCGCGGGGGCCGCCGGCGTCGGGGGCGATGACCGGCAGCCCCGACGCCAGCGCTTCCTGCACGGCCTGACAAAACGTCTCGTGCTCGCCGGGATGCACGAAGACGTCCATGCTGGCGTACGCCGCCGCCAGCTCGGCGCCATACAAAGCGCCGGTGAACACCGCGGTGGGCAAGGTGGATTGCAGTTTGGCGCGGTCGACGCCGTCGCCGACCACGACGAGCTGCACCGCGTCGTCCCGGGACAGCACCGCCAACCGTTCGACGTGTTTTTCCGGCGCCAGCCGGCCGACGAACCCGACGATCGGCTTACCGTGCGGCGACCACTGCGCCCGCAGCGCCTCGTCGCGCGCCGACGGCGCGAAGGTGGTGACGTCCACCCCGCGGGGCCAGTGGTGTACCCGCGGAACCTCGTGGGCGGCAAGGGCCTCCATCGCCGCGGTGGACGGCGCCAGGGTGCGGTCGGCGCGGGAGTGCAGGTGTCGGGTCCACGCCCAGGCCGCGCGGGACAATCCCCCGACGCCGTAGCTGGACGCGAAACCGGCGATGTCGGTTTGGAAGACCGCGACCGTGGGCACCGCAAGCCGGCGGGCGGCCAGCACCCCGCCGTAGCCGAGCAGCGCCGGGGACGCCAGATGCACCACGTCGGGCTGGAAGCCGCGCAGCACCCGCAGCAGCCGGGGCAGCGGGATGCCCAGCGGCAGCGACGTCACCTTCGGGAACAGCCGGGCCGGCGCCCGGTGCACCCGGATCCCGTCGTGGATCCGGTCGGCCGGCGGCTGGCCGGGCGGGGTGTCGGGCGCGATGACCAGGGCTTCGTGGCCAGTGCGGCGCAGATGCTCCAGGATCCGCAGCACCGAGTTGGAGACGCCGTTGACGTGGGGCAGGAAACTCTCCGCGACAATCGCCACCCGCATGGCCCCGATGCTGCCAGCACCGGCTGTCGATAGGGTTACGGACAGGCATACAGCTCGCGAGCAGACACAAAAGCACCCTGTTGGGCGCCCGAAAGGGGGCTGGTACGTGAATCGCCGATTCTCATCCACCGCGAGCGTGTTGAGATTGCGTCTATGGTCGTGTTTCTTTGGAAACCACGACCATAGACGCAATCTCACCGCCATCACCGCCATCACCGCCGTCGCGGTGATGGCGCTGTGCGGGCTGGTGGCCGGGATACCGCTGGCGCGCGCCGACGTCGCACCGGGCACCACGGTGACCGGCGACGGCTACGGCGTGCTGGTCGGCGCCCCCGACGCCCCGGTGCAGCTGGAGATCTTCTGCGAACCGCAGTGCCCGCACTGCGCGCAGTTCGAGGCGGCCTCCGACGCCGACCTGGCCCGCCACCTGGGCAGCGGCCAGGTGGCGGTGACGTATCGGTGGCTGACCTTCCTGGACGGCAAACACGACAACGACGCCTCCGCGCGGGCCGCCACCGCGCTGATCGCGGCCGCCGACCCCACCACCCCGGCGACGGCCTACCAGGAGTTCGTGGCCGACCTGTACCGCCACCAGGACGCCGACGGTCGCAGCGCCACCGACCTGGCGACGATGGCGGCCCAGAACCGGGTGGGCCCGATGGCGATCGCCCGGATCGCGGCCGCCCTCCCGGTCGTCGACACCGCCGCGATGAACACCGCCAACAGGGACCGGCTCACCGCCGCCAACCCGGACAACCCGGGCACCCCCACGGTGTACGACCTCAACGCGCACCGGGTGGTCGACACTCAGGACGCCGCTTGGCTCGACAAACTGGTCGTGTCGCCCTGATCGCCGGGCCGGCGATCCAGTAACGCCAAACCGACCAGCAGCCCCGCGGCAACCAGCCACGCCACCACCATGATCGAGCCAGCCGGGATGATCGCCAGCGCGGCGGTGCGGTGCTGCACCCGCACCAGGTCGGGATCGTTCTTGTCGTACTCGACGTAAATCCGCATGCCGGTGGCCAACTCGGAGGGGTACAGCACGCCGAGCTCGGGGCGGTAAGTGATGCGTTCCGGGGTGACGAACTCGATGGTGGAGCGGCGCGGCCCGGCGGAGAGCACCTCGGCCTGCGCCACCCCCATGTTGTGTTGGATGGCGAGGTCGTTGCGCCAGGCGCCGGCCACCAGCAGCACCGACTGCAGGGTGACCAGCCCGGTGACGATCAGCACCCCGATCCGCATCCAGCGCAGCACCCGGCGGGCCCCGGTGGCCTGGTCCGGGTCGGTGCGGCCGTGAATCAGCAGATGCCACACCGCTTTGAGCCGGTCGAGCCTCACAGCGCGGCCTTGATCGCGGCGTGCAGCGCCCGCAGCGAGGACCGGTCCGCCTTGACCTCCAGCACCCGCATGGTGCCGGGTTCGGCCAGGGCTTCGGCGAGGTCGTCGACCTCGATCTGCCGGTGCTCCACGTGGTAGGCGCGGCACAGGGCGCCGACGTCGACGTCGTGCGGGGTGCCGAAGATCCGCGACGACACATCGGCAAAGCGCGGGTCGCCCTGCTCGAGCAGCTCGAAGATGCCGCCGCCGTTGTCGTTGGCCACCACGATGCTCAGCCGCTGCGGGCAGGGTTCGGTGGGCCCGATCAGCAGCCCGGAGCTGTCGTGCACGAAGGTCAGGTCCCCGATCAGCGCCACGGTCCGCACCCCGGCGCCGCTCATCCGCTCGTGGGCCAGCGCGGCGCCGATCGCG
The DNA here is from genome assembly GCF_041287095.1 of Mycobacterium sp. pUA109. Taxonomy (NCBI): domain Bacteria; kingdom Bacillati; phylum Actinomycetota; class Actinomycetes; order Mycobacteriales; family Mycobacteriaceae; genus Mycobacterium; species Mycobacterium sp. pUA109. The sequence goes on from NZ_JBGGKS010000002.1 coordinate 251,084, forward strand.
GTGGACACCGTGCCGTCGATGCCGGCCACCCCGCGGTTGGACCGCACCACCACGTCTTCGGTGCGCAGCCCGGCCAGCGCCGCGTCGCGCACCGGGTTGGACGCGCCCAGCACCAGCTGATCGCCGGGCCGCAGCGCGTCGGCCACCGCGGCCGCGACGTGCAGGCCGGTGGTCAGCGGGTGCGCGGCCAGCTGGCCGCGCACCGCGGCGACCGCGTGCCGGTTGAGTTCGGCGCAGCGCTGCAGCCAGGCCGGGTTCGGGTCGCCGGTGGTGACCGCCCGGGTGCCGGTGGCCTGCGAGTTGCCCGACACGTCCGGCCAGCGCGGCCCGGTGGTCAACGCGTACACCGGCACCGCCGGGTCGGCCAGCAGCGCGGCGACCGGGCGGTGCAGGGTGGGCCGGCCGGCCATGATCACCTGCTGCGGGTGCAGCAGCGGCAGCGCCAGCGGGTGCAGCGGGGTGGCCGGCCGCGGGGCGGTGGGTTCGGCGACGGTCGGCAACGCGGCCAGGTTGGGATGCACCCCGGCGCCGTGGCCGGCGATGACGACGGTGTCCGGGGCCAGGTCGATGTCCAGCGGCTGATCGAAGCTGACCGGCGGGGTCAGCGTCCACGGTTTGCCGCCGGGCCGCCCGGGCGGGCAACCGCCGAGGTCGTCGCTGTCGGGCACCAGCGGCTCGCGCAGCGGGATGTCGAAGTGCACCGGGCCGGCGTTGGCGGTGCGCGCCCCGGTGGCGGCCACCAGCACCCGGCAGGTGGCCGAACGCCAGGTGGCGTTCAGCGCGTCCATCCGCTCCGGCGCGTCCTCGGCCAGGCCCAGGCTGATGGTGGCGCGCACCTGGGTGCCGAAGTAGCCCAGCTGTTCCATCGTCTGGTTGGCGCCGGTGCCCAGCAGCTCGTAGGGCCGGTTGGCGGACAACACGATCAGCGGCACCCGGGCGTAGTTGGCCTCCACCACCGCCGGACCCAGGTTGGCCACCGCGGTGCCCGACGTCATCGCCACGCACACCGGTGCCCCGCCCGCGCTGGCCAGCCCGACGGCCAAATAGCCGGCGGTGCGCTCGTCGATGCGCACGTGCAGCCGGATCCGCCCGGCCCGATCGGCGTCGGCCAGCGCGAACGCCAGCGGCGCGTTGCGCGAACCCGGGCACAACACCACGTCGCGCACGCCGCCGCGAATCAACTCGTCGACGACGACCCGGGCCTGGGTCGTCGAGGGGTTCACCACCCGTCCCAGCCTAGTCGGGTGGTGCGGCGACCCTAGCCCGGCGTCTCGGCGAAAAACTGCAGCGCCGCGGCGTTGACCGCGTCCGGCCGCTCCAGGAAACCCAGGTGCCCGGTGTCGGGAATTTGCAGGTAGCGGCCGTTGGGCAGGGCGTCGGCGACCTCGCGGCTCAGGTGCGGCGGCAACACCACGTCGTCGGCGAAGCCGATCACCAGCGCCGGCTGCCGAATCGACCGGTAGGCGGCCAGCCGGTTGCTTTGCGGCGCGATGTCCAGCTGGCACCGCAGCCCCGGCGTCGACTTGATCGGCCACATGGTGAACATCGCGATCCACTCCGCGACGGCCGCGTCGTCGTTCAACGTCCGGGGGGAAAAGCTTTCCAGCAGACGGATTTTCGCGTCGAATTCGGCCGGCAGCGTGACCCCGGAGGCGGCCAGCTTGGCTTCGGCGCCGCGGAAGAAGTCGCGGGCCTTATCCTCGCGGCCGCGGGTGGCCATCAGCACCGCCGCGCTGACCAGCTCGGGGCGGGCCAGCATCAGTTCCTGGGCGATGAACGCCCCCATCGACACCCCCACCACCCGGACCGGGCCGATTCCCAGGGATTCGATCAGCGCCGCGGTGTCGGCGACCATGGTCTCGGTGGTGAACCCGTCGGCGTTCTCGGTGGCGCCGATCCCGCGGTTGTCGAAGGTGATGGCGCGGTAGCGCGCGGACAGGAACGCCGGCACCTGGTGCAGGTGCCAGCCGCGTCCGGCACCGCCGCGGCCGGCGATGAACAGGACCGGTTGCCCGGTCCCACGGTCGTCGTAAGCCAGGTTGATCACGGGTGTGAAGGTACGCGACCGACCCGAGCGGCGCCGCACCCCCGCCCCGCCCGGCCGTCGACAATAAGTGTCATCCGAGGCGCACCGCCGCCTTAGGCTGACGATGTCGGTATCGGCGCGTGAGGGGCGGTTATGCGGAACTGGGCAGCGGTGTGCGGGGTGTGCCTGGTGTTGACCGGCTGCTCGACCATGGTCAACGGGCAGGCGGTGCCCGCCGACAGCGACGGACCCAAACCGGTGCCCAAATCGGCGTTCAGCCACGCACTGCTGGACACCGGCGAGATCAGCGACATCATGGGCTCCTCGGCGATGACGGTCCAATCCACCCTCGACGAATTGCACGAGGAGAAGGACTTCCCCGACACCACCTGCACGGCCGCGTGGATGCCGGTGGAGGACAGCGCCTACGCCGATTCCGGCTGGACGTCGCTGCGCGGCCAGGTGCTCGCCGACGACACCGACGCCCCCACCGACCACTATGTCATCCAGGCGCTGGTCGGCTTCAAGTCGCACACCGAGGCGCAGGACTTCTTCGAGAAGACCGCCAAGGACTGGACCTCGTGCGGCGACCAGACGTTCACCAATCATCACCACAGCGACAACACCGACACCCGCTGGGACTTCGGCGAGACCACCAACGAGGATTCGACGTTGACGGTCACCCAGTCCCAGCAGAACACCCCCGGCTGGGGGTGCCAGCGCGCGATGCGGGTCAGCAATAACGTCGCCATCGACGTCATCGCCTGCAAGATGCATGCCGCCGACGAGGGCACCGCGATCATCGACCAGATCGACGCCCGGCTGCCCAGCGTGTGAGGCCTCAGCGCAGCAGCGCGTGGCAGCCGGTCACCCGGTCGATCCACCACTTGCGCCGATCCGGTGCGACGGCCAACGCGGCCAGCCGCTGCCGGTCCGGGGTCACCGCCGCGACCGGCAGGTAGCCGTCGACCGGGGGTGCAACCTCGGCCACATCCTCGGCGAACAGCCCGCCGGTGCCCAGCCCGCAGGCGTGCCGCAGCGCGGGCAGCGCGGCGGCGGCACGCAGCCCGGCGGCGATGCCGACCGCGGAATCCAGCGCGCTGGAGACCACCACCGGGATGTCGATGCCGGCGGCGATCGCCAGCAGCGACGAAATGCCGCCCAGCGGGGCGACTTTGAGCACCGCGATGTCGGCGGCCCGGGCCCGCACCGCGGCCAGTGGGTCGTCGGCTTTGCGGATGCTCTCGTCGGCGGCGACCGGCACGTCGATGCGCCGGCGCAGTGCGGCGAGCTCGGGCACCGTCGCGCACGGCTGCTCCAGGTATTCCACCGCGCCGGTGGCGGTCAGCGCGGCCGCGGCGGCGACGGCCTGCTCGACGGTCCAGCCGCCGTTGGCGTCCACCCGCACCGTCGGCACCAACGCGCGGACCGCCTCGACGCGGGCGACGTCGTCGGCCAGGGTCTGGCCCGGCTCGGCGACCTTGACCTTGGCGGTGCGCGCCCCCGGGAACCGGGCCAGCACCTCGGGCACCTGCCCGGCGGCGACGGCGGGCACGGTGGCGTTGATCGGGATGCGCTCGCGGCGGGTCGGCGGCGGCGCGGTGTAGGCCGATTCGAGCGCGGCCGCCAGCCAGTGCGCGGCCTCGGCCGGGCCGTACTCGGTGAACGCGCCGAACTCGCCCCAGCCGGCGGGGCCGTCGATCAACGCGACTTCGCGGACCGTGATGCCGCGGAACCGCACCCGCATCGGCAGCGCCACCACGTGCATCCGGTCGAGGATGTCGTCCAGCGGCGGCCGCATCGGACCATGGTGCCGCCCGCCGGTCACCGCGTGCAACGGCGCCGGTGGCCGGGGACGGGCCATAGACTTGGCCGCAACCCCCGACCGAGAGGACACGCGATGCGGCTGCGCTGCGGGTTACCGGCGCTGGGGGTGCTGCTGTGCACCGCCGGGTGTCAGACCGTCGTCGACGGCACCGCCCAGCCCGCCGACCGGCTCGGGCCGCTGCCCAGCGTCGTCGTCACCACCACGACCCCGTCGTCGTCGCTGCAGGACAAACTGCTCGGCCAGCCCGAGATCGCCGGCATCGTCGGGGAAGCCGCCATGACGCAGTCCATGGCCATCACCGAACCGGTCAACGACACCTCCACCGTCGACCCCAGCGAATGCGCACCGCTGGCGCTGCCCGCCCAGGACACCGTGTACAGCTCCTGGATGCAGATCACCGGGAATCTGTCCAAGGGGGACGGCAAACACAACGTCGCGCAGGTGGTGTCGCTGTACAAGAACGACAGCAAATGGTCGGTGTCCTATGCGCTGCACGTATGGAAGGACTGCGCGCAGCCCTTCACCGTCAAGCAAGACGACGGGGCCTCCCAGGTGGTCCCCGACCCGGTGACCGGCGACGAAACCAACGCCACCCGGATCAGCGCCTCCATGCACAGCCAGGCCAACCCCAACCGGGTCTGCCAGCACGTGATGGCCGGCAAAGGCAACTACATGGTGGAAACCGAGGTGTGCGGCAACGACGGTCAGACCGCACGTCAGACCGATGAGATCACCGATCGGATCCTGGCCAAGATCCCCGATTGAGATGAAACTGGAACACGTTCTAGTCTGGCTGGTATGACCGACGATCTGCTGCGCAATCCCGTCCATATGGGCCACTTGCTGGCCGGTGCGCTGAAACGGCATAGCGACAAGCCGGTGCTGTTCCTCGGCGACACCACGCTGACCGGTGGCCAGCTGGCCGACAAGATCAGCCAGTACATCCAGGCGTTCGAAGCGCTGGGCGCCGGCACCGGCAGCGCGGTGGGGCTGCTGTCGCTGAACCGGCCCGAGGTGCTGATGATCGTCGGCGCCGGGCAGACCATGGGGTATCGGCGCACCGCGCTGCACCCGCTGGGCTCCCTCGACGACCACGCCTATGTGCTGGCCGACGCCGGGATTTCCACCCTGATCATCGACCCCACCCCGGCGTTCGTGGAACGCGCGGCCGGGCTGCTGGAGCGGGTCGACTCGCTGCGGCAGATCCTGACGATCGGCCCGGTGCCCGAGGCGTTGACGGACGTGGCGCACGACCTGGCCGCCGCGGCCGACAAGTATGCGCCGCGGCCGCTGGTGGCCGCCGACCTGCCGCCGGATCACATCGGCGGGCTGACCTACACCGGCGGCACCACCGGGAAACCCAAGGGCGTGATCGGCACCGTGCAGTCGATCACCACCATGACCCAGATTCAGCTGGCCGAGTGGGAGTGGCCGGCGAACCCGAAGTTTTTGATGTGCACCCCGCTGTCGCACGCCGGGGCGGCGTTTTTCACCCCGACGCTGATCAAGGGCGGGCAGATGGTGGTGATGGCCAAGTTCGACCCGGCCGAGGTGCTGCGGGTCATCGAGGAGCAGCGCATCACCGCGACCATGCTGGTGCCGTCGATGCTGTACGCGCTGATGGACCACCCGGATTCGCGGACCCGGGACCTGTCGTCGCTGCAGACCGTGTACTACGGGGCGTCGGCGATCAACCCGGTGCGGCTGGCCGAGGCGATCGAGCGGTTCGGGCCGATCTTCGCCCAGTATTACGGGCAGTCCGAGGCGCCGATGGTGATCAGCTACCTGGCCAAGGCCGACCACGACGAGAAGCGGCTGACCTCCTGCGGGCGCCCGACGCTGTTCGCCCGGACCGCGCTGCTGGGCGCCGACGGCCAGCCGGTGCCGCAGGGCGAGGTCGGCGAGATCTGTGTCGGCGGGCCGCTGCTGGCCGGCGGCTACTGGCAGCTGCCGGACGCGACCGCCGACACGTTTAAGGACGGCTGGCTGCACACCGGCGACATGGCCCGCGAGGACGAAGACGGGTTCTGGTTCATCGTCGACCGGGTCAAGGACATGATCGTCACCGGCGGGTTCAACGTGTTCCCCCGCGAGGTCGAGGACGTGGTGGCCGAGCACGCCGCGGTGGCGCAGGTGTGCGTGATCGGCACCCCCGACGACAAGTGGGGGGAGGCGGTGACCGCGGTGGTGGTGCTGCGCGCCGACGCGCCTTCCGATGAGGACGCGGTCGCGGCGATGACCGCCGAGATTCAGGCCGCGGTCAAGGACCGCAAGGGGTCGGTGCAGTCCCCCAAGCGGGTCATCGTGGTCGATGCGCTGCCGGTGACCGCGTTGGGCAAACCGGACAAGAAGGCCGTGCGCGCCCAGTTCTGGGAGGGCGCCGGCCGCGCCATCGGCTGAGTTCGTTGCCGCCCGGCGGCCCTCGTCGCCGATGGTCGCGCGAAAGTGCACCCACGCAGGGGGTCACTCGATCTTTTGCTGCGTGCGCGCACTTTCGCGACGTGGTGCTCGGCCGTGGGCATTGCCCGGGTATCGTCGACACGATTCCGCGGGTCACGGAGAGGGGCGAGCATGCGCAGGCCGATCGCGCCCCTGCTGTGCCTGCTGCTGGCCGGATGCTCCACGCTGGTCCCCGGGCAAGCGAAGCCGGCCGATCACGACGGGCCGGTGCCGGTGCCGAAGTCGGCGCTGCGCAGCGTGTTGCTTGACGGCCACGACCTCAACACCGTCATGGGTGCCTCCGATCTGGAGATCCAGAAGACCCGCACCGAGTTGTTCGACGATGACGACGACTGGGACCGGTCGTGTTTGGCCATCTGGTACCCGATCCAGCGGTCGGTGTATTCCGACAGCGGCTTCTCGGCGTTGCGCGCGCAGACCGTGCGCGGCGGCGACGTCAACGGGCCCGACGATCACCTGGTCGTCGAGGCGGCCGTGGTGTACCTGTCCCGCAAGGCCGTCGCCGACTTCTTCCACCGGCTCACCGACGACTGGACCAGCTGCGGCGACCGCCATTTCACCAACCACGACCCCGACGGCGACCCCGCCGAATGGGAGTTCGGTGCGGTGGATACCACCGACTCGACCCTGGTGGTCAACCAGACCCAACTGCACACCAACGGCTGGTCCTGCCAGCACGCGATGCGGGCCACCAACAACGTCATCATCGACGTGCTGGCCTGCAAGATGAACGGCGACGACGAGGCCAAGACCATCGTCAACGACATCGACGCCAAACTGCCCAGCGTGTGATCGGGCGCCGCGCACAATGGGGTGATGTCGTCGCGGTTCGCTCCCCCGCTGCTGGCGGTCGCCCTGACCCTGGGGTTGTGCGGCGGGCCCGCCACGCCCGCCGCTGCCGCGGCGGGGTGCCCGCCGGCCGGCGACCCGGCCCCGCCGGGGGCCGCGCAACGGCAGGTCGGTGACCTCGACGGCGACGGCCGACCCGACACGCTGTGGATCGCGAAGGTGGACACCGACGGCGGGGCCCCGGACCGGTTCGTCGGCGTCAGCACCGCCAGCGCCGCCAACAGCGAGGTGCAGATCGTCACCGGAAGCCCGATGACGTTGGACGCCTTGGCTGTTGACGCGCAAAACAACGACGCCCACCAGATCATCGTCAGTCACGGCCGCGGGGCGAACCTGTATGCGTTCGCGCAGTGCCGGATCCAGACCGTCGTCGACGACCGGGGGGTGCCGTTCGTGTTCGATCTGGAGAACGTGCGCGGCACCGGCACCGGGGTGGGTTGCGTCGACCTCGGCGACGGCCGCCGCCTGGCCGGGCTGCAGGCGCTGCCGGACGGCAGCCGCTGGACGGTGCGCCGCACCGCGATCGACCTGGACGGCACCACCGCCAGCATCGGCCGCTCCGATACCGTGACAGCGGATTCCGCGCAGGATCCCGTCGTGACGTCGGCGCACACGATCAGCTGCGGGGACCTCAGCATCGACCAGGATGGAGTGCACGAGCCTTGAGCGACAACCCCTTTGATCCCAGCGTGTGGCAGCAGGTCGCCGGTTTCGACGATTTGACCGACATCACCTACCACCGGCACGTCACCGACGCCACGGTACGGGTGGCATTCGACCGGCCGGAGGTGCGCAACGCGTTTCGGCCGCACACCGTCGACGAGCTGTACAGGGTGTTGGATCACGCCCGGATGTCCTCGGATGTCGGCGTGGTGCTGTTGACCGGCAACGGGCCGTCGCCGAAAGACGGTGGCTGGGCGTTTTGTTCGGGCGGCGATCAGCGCATCCGCGGCCGCAGCGGCTACCAGTACGCCGCCGGGGAGACCGCGGACACCGTGGACGCGGCCCGCGCCGGGCGGCTGCACATCCTGGAGGTGCAGCGGCTGATCCGCTTCATGCCCAAGCCGGTGATCTGCCTGGTCAACGGGTGGGCCGCCGGGGGCGGGCACAGCCTGCACGTGGTGTGCGATCTCACCCTGGCCAGCCGCGAGCACGCGAAGTTCAAGCAGACCGACGCCGACGTCGGCAGCTTCGACGGTGGCTACGGGTCGGCGTATCTGGCGCGGCAGGTGGGCCAGAAATTCGCCCGGGAGATCTTCTTTTTGGGCCGCGCCTACACCGCCGAGCAGATGCATGCGATGGGCGCGGTCAACGAGGTCGTCGACCACGCCGACCTAGAGCACACCGGCGTGCAGTGGGCCAAGGAGATCAACGCCAAATCGCCTCAGGCGCAACGGATGCTGAAGTTCGCGTTCAACCTGCTCGACGACGGGCTGGTGGGCCAGCAGATCTTCGCCGGGGAAGCGACCCGGTTGGCGTACATGACCGACGAGGCCGTGGAGGGCCGCGACGCGTTCCTGGAGAAGCGCGACCCGGACTGGAGCCGGTTCCCCCGCTACTTCTGACGGGTTAACTCTGCGGGGTTTGCTCCTCGAGATCGACGGCAGCGCGCAAAACCGCGAGTGGGCTCCACGCTGGCGTCGATCTCGGCGCAAAAAGGGCCCACCTAGACTGCCCAACCATGAGCAAAAGCCCGTTACGCCGTCTGAGTGAGGCGGTCACGCTGGCCAGCATGCGGCCGCCCGTCGCGCCGCAGCTGCTGATGTACCGGCCGCTGGCCAAGCCGGTGGACCTGCGCGGCAAGCGGGTGCTGCTGACCGGGGCGTCGTCGGGCATCGGCGAGGCCGCCGCCGAGCAGTTCGCCGCCCGCGGCGCCACCGTGGTGGCGGTGGCCCGCCGCCAGGACCTGCTGGACGCGGTGGTGGGGCGGATCACCGCCGCCGGCGGCGACGCCACCGCGATCCCCTGCGACCTGTCCGACCTGGACGCCGTCGACGCGCTGGCCGCCGACGTGCAGCAGCGCCTGGGCGGGGTGGACATCCTGATCAACAACGCCGGGCGGTCCATCCGGCGGCCGCTGGCCGAGTCGCTGGAACGCTGGCATGACGTGGAACGCACCATGGTGCTCAACTACTACTCGCCGCTGCGGCTGGTCCGGGCGATCGCCCCGGCCATGATCGAGTGCGGCGACGGGCACATCATCAACGTCGCCACCTGGGGCGTGATGAGCGAGGCCTCACCGCTGTTCGGGGTGTACAACGCGTCCAAGGCCGCACTGTCGGCGGTCAGCCGGGTGATGGAAACCGAGTGGGGCACCAAAGGGGTGCATTCCACCACGCTGTACTACCCGCTGGTGGCCACCCCGATGATCGAGCCGACCAAGGCCTACGACGGGCTGCCGGCGCTGACCGCCGAGGAGGCCGGCGAGTGGATGATCACCGCGGCGCGCAGCCGACCGGTGCGGATCGCGCCGCGGATGGCGGTCACCGTGCGGGCGTTGGATGTGCTGGCGCCGGGCTGGGTCACCGCGGTGATGAAGCGACAACGCCTGCAACCCAACAAGTAAGCCGCGGGAGAGGCCGTGTGATAAACACGAGGGCATGGAGGTCCTGGCCAGTCGGGTGCTGTTTCGGCCGGCGGATTATCAGCGGTCGCTGAGGTTCTACCGCGACGAGATCGGGTTGGCCGTCGCCCGCGACTACGGGGCGGGCACCGTGCTGTACGCCGGCCAGTCGCTGATCGAATTGGCCGGCCACGGCCGGCCCGAGGAGCCCGAGGGCCGGTTCCCCGGGGCGCTGTGGCTGCAGGTGCGCGACGTCCGCGCCACCCAGGCCGAGCTGGAGGGCCGCGGCGTGCCGATCGCCCGGGAAGCCCGCCGCGAACCGTGGGGGCTGCACGAAATGCACGTCACCGATCCCGACGGTGTGACGTTGATCTTCGTCGAGGTGCCCCCCGAGCACCCGCTGCGGCGCGACACCCGCCGCGATGCGCCAGGTGAACCGGGGGGTAACAGTTGAAGGCGAGTCGAGGTTTGCAGGGGTTTTGCCGTCGCCAGTGTTCGACAACGCGGGCTGTCACCCGCCACAATTAGCGCCGTGATGCCCTGTGAGCATTGAGCTCTTCCTCCTGATCATCGTGGTGATCACGGCTTTGGGTTTTGACTTCACCAACGGGTTCCATGACACCGGCAACGCGATGGCCACCTCCATCGCCAGCGGCGCGCTGTCGCCGAAGGCCGCGGTGGCGCTGTCGGCGTCGCTGAACCTGGTCGGCGCGTTCCTGTCCACCGCGGTGGCCGCCACCATCGCCAAGGATCTGGTGGACGCCCACCTGGTGACCCTGGAGCTGGTGTTCGCCGGGCTGGTCGGCGGGATCGTGTGGAACCTGCTGACCTGGCTGCTCGGGATTCCGTCCAGCTCCTCGCACGCGCTGATCGGCGGGATCGTCGGCGCCATGATCGCCGCGGTCGGCGGGCACGGGGTGAACTGGGCGGGCCTGGTCTCCAAGGTGGTGGTGCCGGCCGTGGTCGCGGCCCTGGTCGCCACCCTGGTCGCCGCGACCGGCACCTGGCTGGTGTACCGCATCACCCGCGGCCTGGACATCAAGCGCACCGAGCGGGGTTTCCGGCGCGGCCAGATCGGCTCGGCGGCGCTGGTGTCGCTGGCGCACGGCACCAACGACGCCCAGAAGACCATGGGCGTGATCTTTTTGGCGCTGATGTCCTACGGCGCGGTCAGCAAAACCGCCACCCTGCCGCCGCTGTGGGTGATCGTGTGCTGCGCGGGCGCGATGGCCGCCGGCACCTACTTCGGCGGCTGGCGCATCATCCGCACCCTGGGCAAGGGCCTGGTCGAGATCAAGCCGCCGCAGGGCATGGCCGCCGAGTCGGCGGCCGCGGCGGTGATCCTGCTGTCCAGCCACTTCGGCTACTCGCTGTCCACCACCCAGGTGGCGACCGGTTCGGTGCTGGGCAGCGGGGTGGGCAAGCCCGGCGCCGAGGTGCGCTGGGGCGTCGCCGGCCGGATGGCGACGGCCTGGCTGGTCACCCTGCCGCTGGCCGGTGCCGTGGGCGCGGCCACCTACTTTCTGGTGCACGCCATCGGCGGCTACCTCGGCGTGGCCATCGGCTTCGTTTTGCTGGTGGCGACGGCGCTGACGATCTGGCTGCGTTCGCGCCGGGTGCGCATCGACGCCCACAACGTCAACGCCGACTGGGAGGGCAACCTGACCGGCGGCCTGGACGCGGTGCCGCAGCCCGCCGCGCCGCCGCTGGCCGACGCCGCCGGGGTGACCCGGTTATGAGCGACTGGTTCAACTACACCGCGACGGCGAAGATCCTGGTGTTCGGCCTGCTGGTCGGCGCCGCGCTGCCGGCGCTGTTCGCGGTCGGGGTGCGGGTCGGTGCCGCCGGCGGCGCCGACCCGACCGCCGGGCGCAAACCGGTGCTGGTGGCGCTGAGCTGGGTGATCTTCGCGGCGGTGCTGACCGTGGTGGTCCTCGGGGTGCTGTTCATCGCGCGCGAGTTCATCGGGCAGCACACCGGCTGGTACATCCTGGGCGCCAAGCCCTAGCCGGCCCGGCGAGCTGCCCCCGGTTCGACACGCCGAGTGCGCGACCACCACAATGAGCGCAGTGTCCTTCGAGTTCTTCCTGCTGATCATCGTTGTCTGCACCGCTCTCGCGTTCGACTTCACCAACGGCTTCCACGACACCGGCAACGCCATCGCCACCGCGATTACCAGCGGGGCCCTCAAACCCAAGACCGCGGTCACGCTCTGCGCCGCGCTGAACCTGCTCGGCGCGTTCCTGTCCACCCAGGTGGCCGCGACGATCGCCAAGGACCTGGTCGCCACCCACCTGGTGACCCTGGAGATCATGTTCGCCGGCCTGGTCGGCGGGATCGTGTGGAACCTGCTGACCTGGCTGTTCGGCATTCCGTCCAGCTCCTCGCACGCGCTGATCGGCGGCGTCGTCGGGGCGATGCTGGCCGCGGTCGGCACCCGCGGCGTGCTGTGGGGCGGCGTGGTGTCCAAGGTGATGGTGCCGGCGGTGGTGGCCGTGGCGGCGGCCATGCTGATCGGCGCGGTCGCCACCTGGCTGGTGTATCGGCTCACCCGGCAGGTTCCCGAGCGGCGGCTGCACCGCGAATTTCGCCGCGGCCAGATCGGCTCGACGGCGCTGATCTCGCTGGCGCACGGCACCAACGACGCCCAGAAAACGATGGGCGTGATCTTTTTGGCGCTGATCTCCTACGGCGCCGCCAAAAAAAGCGACATCTTGCCGCCGCTGTGGGTGATCGTGTGCTGCGCGGTGGCGATGGCGGCCGGCACCTACTGCGGCGGGTGGCGGGTGATCCGCACCCTGGGCAAGGGGCTGGTGGAGATCGAATCCCCGCAGGGGATGGCCGCCGAATCGTCGTCGGCGGCGATCATCCTGCTGTCCAGCCACTTCGGCTACTCGCTGTCGACCACCCAGGTGGTGACCGGCTCGGTGCTGGGCTCCGGGGTCGGCAAACCCGGCGCCCGGGTGCGCTGGGGGGTGGTCGGCCGGATGGTGATCGCGTGGCTGGTCACCCTGCCGTCGGCGGGCGCGGTCGGCGCGCTGACCTACAAGCTGGTCCACGCCATCGGCGGCTATGCCGGCGCCGTGGTGGGCTTCGCGTTGCTGGTCGCGGTGGCGCTGGCGATCTGGCTGCGGTCCCGCAAGGCGCCCGTCGACCACACCAACGTCAACGCCGAGTGGGGCGCGCACCTGACCGACGGGCTCGATGCCACCGACACCGTGGAATCGCTGCTGGCGAACACGCCGCTGGACACGGTGGCGGTACGGGAGGCCGGCGAGGCATGAGCACCTGGTTCAACTACGCCGCGACGGCCAAGATCCTGATCTTCGGGTTGCTGGCCGGTGCCGCGCTGCCCGCGCTGTTCGCGGTCGGGGTGCGGCTCGGGTCCGCCGCCGGCGGCGAGCGTCCGGGGCTGCTGGCGGCGCGGTGGGCGATCTTCGCGCTGCTGCTGGTGATCGTCATCGCCGGGGTGCTGTTCATCGCCCGCGACTTCATCGAGCACCGCATCGGCTGGCAGTGGGACGACTGGGGCAGCTGGGACGACGTTTTCGACCTCGACTAACACGTACCATCGAGCCGGACAGGGACTGGTGAGGCAAAAGTGAACCGATTCCTCAACTCGATCGTGGCGTGGCTGCGCGCGGGCTATCCCGAGGGCGTCCCGCGCAACGACTACATCCCGCTGCTCGCGCTGCTGTCGCGGCGGCTGACCGCCGACGAGGTCAAGGCGGTGGCCAGCGAACTGATGCGCCGCGGCGAGTTCGACCAGGTCGACATCGGGGTGCTGATCACCCAGATCACCGACGAGCTGCCCACCGCCGAAGACATCGAGCGGGTTCGGGAGCGGTTGGCCGCCAAGGGCTGGCCGCTGGACGAACGCCCCGGCAGCGGAGACCTCCCATAGCCACCCTGCGCGCGGTACCCGTGGCCCCCGCCGCCGCCGCGGCGTCGCTGCTGCCGGCGTTGGCCGAGGTGCTGGACGGCCGCGGCGCCGCGCTGGTTCCGGTGCCGGCCGGGGACACCGCCCCCGCCGCGCTGCGGGTGGGTGAGGCCATCGACGACGACGTCGCCGTGGTGGTCACCACGTCGGGCACCACCGGCGCCCCCAAGGGGGCGCTGTTGACCGCGGCGGCGCTGCGGGCCAGCGCGACCGCGACCCACGACCGGCTCGGCGGCCCGGGCCGCTGGTTGTTGGCGTTGCCCGCCCATCACATCGCCGGGCTGCAGGTGCTGGTGCGCAGCGCGCTGGCCGGCACCACGCCGGTCGAGATGGATGTGGCGGCGGGCTTCGATATCGCCGCCGTGCCCGCCGCGGTGGCACGGCTGGGCGGCGGCCGGCGCTACGCGTCGCTGGTGGCCACCCAACTGGCCAAGGCGCTGACCGACCCGGCCGCGACGGCCGCGCTGGCCGGGCTGGACACGGTGCTGCTCGGCGGCGGGCCCGCCCCGCAGCCGGTGCTGGACGCCGCCGCGGCCGCCGGGATCGCGGTGGTGCGCAGCTACGGCATGAGCGAGACAGCCGGCGGCTGCGTCTACGACGGCGTGCCGCTGGACGGGGTGCGGGTGCGCATCGCCGACGGCCGGGTGGTGATCGGCGGGGCGACACTGGCCAAGGGCTACCGCAACCCCACCGTCCCGGACCCGTTCGCCGAGCCGGGCTGGTTTTCCACCGACGACCTTGGCGCGGTGGACGATTCGGGGATGCTGCGGATCCTGGGCCGCGTCGACGACGCGATCAGCACCGGCGGGCTGACGGTGCTGCCGCAGCCGGTGGAGGCGGCGCTGCTCACCCACCCGGCGGTGGCCGACTGCGCGGTGTTCGGTGTCGCCGACGACCGGCTGGGCCAGCGGGTGGTCGCCGCGGTGGTGGCCGTCGACCCGGGTATGCCACCCGGGCTGGACGCCTTGCGCGCGCACGTCGCACGCACCCTGGACCCCACCGCGGCACCCCGGGAACTGCATCTCGTCGACGCGTTGCCGCGCCGCGGCATCGGCAAGGTGGACCGCAAAGCGTTGGCGCGCCGGTTCGGCGCCTGAGCATCTTTTCGCCGAGATCGACGTTTGCGTGCGCCTCACCCGCACTTTCGCCCGGAAACGTCAATCTGGGCGCCAGCCGCGGCGCCGCATCACCCGGTCGACACGCTCGATGATGTAATCGGGCCGGTCTTCTTTGATCACCCGCACCACCAGCCAGCCCAGCTCGTCGACGTACTCACGACGCCAGTGCTCATTGCGGTAGCTTTCGCGGTTCGTGCGGTGTTGGTCTCCGTCGTATTCCGCGGCCACCATGAACTCTTTCCATCCCATATCCAGAAACGCCACCGGCGTAAAGCCTTTCAATACCGGTATCTGGGTGCACGGAATTGGAAAACCAGCGTCGATGAGCAGCAGACGCAGCCAGGTCTCCTTCGGTGACGCGGCACCGCCGTCCACCAGCGGCAGCGCTGCCCGCAGCCGTTGCACACCCCGCGCGCCGGAATAACGCTTGACCAGCAGTAGGACATCCTCGTTTGAGAACGGTGTAGCTCGCGTCAACGCGTCCAGCCGGGCGATGGCTTGGTTCCGCGGCAGGTGACGCCCCAGGTCGTAGGCGGTGCGCGCCAGGGTGGTCACCGGCAGACCGGCAACCTTGGTGATCTCGTCGCTACCCAGCGCCTCGTCGCGCACCACCAGCCCTCGCTGCGGACGGACATTCGGCGCGATCAGTTCGATGGGGATGTCGGCGTCCACCCACCGTGCGCCGTGCAGCGCCGACGCCGCGACACCGGCGATCACGCCGCGGCGTCGGGTGCGCAACCAGGCGCCCACCGTACGGTCACGCAGCGACGGCTCCTGCTGGCGCGGCAGGTAGACGCCGCGGAAAATGGGGCGGCACCGTCGTCGCAGGTCGTGGTCGGTGAGCACGCCGGCTTCAATGGCTTCACTGCCGACAAACACTTCCCCCATGGCGGCATCCTGCCAACCGGCACCGACAACAACGGTTAGGCGTTGACGGTCTTTCGCCGAGATCGACGTTTGCGTGCGCCTCACCCGCACTTTCGCCCGGAAACGTCGATCTGGGTGAGCACCCCATAGGCTGGCCGGTTGTGAGAGTCGGGCGCGGCGAGGCGGCCGCGGTGGCGGTCGGCGCGGCGCTGGTGGCGGCGGCGTTCCTGCTACCGCACCTGGGCTGGGTCACCCCGGTGCACACCCACCTGCCGGCGCTGCGGCGCACCTTCGGCGACGCCGCACCGCTGTTCGGGCAGCGCAAACCGCACGCCGGCTGGGGCAGCATCCCGGCGGTGGTGATTGGGGCCGCCGCCGTGCGCTACGGGCCGGACCTGGCGCGGCGGCTGGCGTGGCGGCCGCTGACCTGGGTGACCTGGGCGACGGCGTGCGGCTGGGCGTTCGCGCTGGCGATGGTCGACGGCTGGCGGCGCGGCTTCACCGGCCGGTTGACCGACCCGCACGAGTACCTGCGCCAGGTGCCCGGCATCACCGACATCCCCGCGACGCTGCGCACGTTTACCGGCCGGATCCTGGACTTCCAGCCGGACTCGTGGGTCACCCACGTCTCGGGGCATCCGCCCGGGGCGTTGTTGACGTTCGTGTGGCTGGACCGGCTCGGGCTGGGCGGTGGCGCGTGGGCCGGGCTGCTGTGCCTGCTGGTCGGTTCCAGCGCTGCCGCGGCGGTGCTGGTCGCGCTGCGGGTGGCGGCCGACGAGGCCACCGCGCGCCGCGCCGCCCCGTTCGTGGCGGTGGCGCCGACGGCGATCTGGGTGGCGGTCTCCGCCGACGGCTATTTCGCCGGGGTGGCGGCGTGGGGTCTCGCGCTGCTGGCGTTGGCGGTGCGGGGCCACACCGGGGCACCGCTGCTGGCCGCGGCCGGTGCGGGCCTGCTGCTGGGCTGGGCGGTGTACCTCAACTACGGCCTGGCGCTGCTGGCGCTGCCGGCCGCCGCGGTGCTGGCTTGTGCCGCCGACGCCCGCACCGCGCTGCGGGCCGCGGCCGCGGCCGCGGTGCCCGCGCTCGCGGTGGCGGCGGTGTTCACCGCCGCGGGCTTCTGCTGGGTCGACGGGTACACCCTGGTGCAGCAACGGTATTGGCAAGGGGTGGCCCAGATCCGGCCGTTCGGCTACTGGGTGTGGGGCGATCTGGCGGCGGTGGTGTGCGCGATCGGGTTGGGCAGCGTCGCCGGGCTGAGCCAAGTGGTCGACGTCGCCGCGATCCGGCGCCGCTGCGGCCTGCACCTGCTGATCCTGGCCGCGCTGACCGCGATGGTGTGCGCCGATCTGAGCATGCTGAGCAAGGCCGAGACCGAACGGATCTGGCTGCCGTTCACCGTGTGGCTGACCGCCGCCCCCGCGCTGCTGCCGCCCCGGTCACACCGGTTGTGGCTGGCGCTCAACGTGGTTGGGGCGCTGTTGATCAACCACCTGATCCTGACCAACTGGTAGTCGCCGCGGCGAACCGGCTGCCCGGCGCACACCGGCCACGGACCGCGGCGATGTCCGCGACGGTGTCCACATCGGTGAGTTCGTCGACGAATTGCACCTCGATCCCGGTGCGGCGCAACGCCTGTAGGGTCAACGCCCCGGTGTCCGGTCGCGACATCGGCACCGTGCGCAGGCAGTCGGCGTCGGCGGGGCGATGCACCCCAAGCAGCCACCAGCCGCCGTCGCGGGCCGGCCCCAGCACCGCGGGGGCGCGCAGCAGCGCCCGCGCGCACCCGGCCAGCAGCCCCGGGCCGGCCTGCGGGGTGTCCATCCCGATCTGCAGCACCGGCCACCCGTCGGCGGCGTCGGCGTGCGCATTGGCCAGCCGCGCGGCGAAGTCGGCACCGCGCTGCGCGACCACGGTGAAACCGGTGAGCCGGTCGGCGATTTCGGCGGCGTGCACCGCCGCGTCCAGATCACCGGTCAGCGCCACCACCCGCGCGGCCACCGGCGCGGCGGCCACCGCGTCCAGGGTGTCCAGCAGGGCGGCGGCGGCGATCTCGGCGGCGACCCGGTCCCCGACGGCGGCGGCCAGCCGGGTCTTGACCCGGCCCGGCACCGGCGCCTTGGCCACCACCAGCACCGTCACCGGCAGTAGGCTCACGTGATCGACCGCCAAAAGTCGTACCCGGCGATCACGCTGCCGCGCAGCGACCCGCTGACCTTGGACTTCCCCCCGGTGCGGGCGCGGTAGCCCACGTCGCGTTCCACTACCCGCCAGCCGGCGGCCGCGGCGCGCACCAGCAGTTCCACCGGATACCCGGAACGCCGGTCGGTCACGCCCAGGCCGAGCAGCGCGTCGCGGCGGGCGACCCGCATCGGGGCGATGTCGTGCACGTCGAGGCCGTACCGGGCGCGCAGCCGCCAGCACACCGCGGCGGTGCCCAGCCGGGCGTGCCACGGCCAGCGCACCCCGCGCCGACGGCGCCGCCGGCCGGTCACCAGGTCGGCGCCGCGGTCCAACTCGGCCACCAGCGCCGGCAGGTCACCGGGGTCCAGCGAGCCGTCGGCGTCGAGCACCGCCACCACCGGCGTGCCCGCCGCCAGCACCCCGGCGTGCACGGCCGACCCGTACCCGGGCCGCGGTTCGGTGATCACCGCGGCGCCGTGCCGGCGGGCCACCGCGGCGGTGGCGTCGGTGCTGTTGTTGTCCACCACCAGCGCCCGGTAGCCGTCCGGGACCGCGGCCAGCACCGCCGGCAGCGACTCCGCCTCGTTGCGGCAGGGCAGCACCACGGTGACGTCGGGCATCTCAGTCGGCGACCGCCGCCATCAGCTGTTGCAGGGTGGCGAGTTGCTGCTCGAAGGGCCCGTCCAGCTTCGCCAGCAGGGTGTCGATGCCGGCGCTGCGGTAGGCCTGGATGCGCTGGGCGACGGCGTCCGGGGTGCCCAGCAGGTTGGTCAGCGCGCCGAGTTCGATCGGCACCGCCCGGCGGGCGGCGTCCCGGTCGCCGGCCGCCCACAGCGCGCCGACCCGGGCCACCGCGTCGCCGAAGCCGAGCCGGGTAAAGGCCTCGTTGTAGAAGTTGCGGGCCGAGCCCATGGCGCCGACGGTGAACGCGTAGCCGTCGGCGTGCCGGCGGGCGGCGGCCTCGGCGTCGTCGGTGAACTCCACCGCCACCGGCGCCACCAGCGACAGGTCGGCCAGGCTGCGGCCGGCGCGTGCGGCGCCCTCCCGCAGCGGGGCGAAGAAGACCTCGGCCGACTCCGGGATGAACGCGTTGCCCAGCCAGCCGTCGGCGGCTTCGCCGGTCAGCCGCAGGTTCGCCGGCCCCATCGCGGCGACGTACACCGGCAGCGGCTGCGGGGCGACCATCGGCCGCAGCGGCGCGCCCGCGCTGTCCGGCAGCGGCAGCGGGTAGATCTCGCCGTCGTGCTGCAGCCGCTCGCCGCGGCTGATCATCCGGACGATCTCGATGGTTTCGCGGGTGGTCTGCACCGGTTTGGTAAACCGCACCCCGTGCCAGCCCTCCATCACCCGCGGGCCCGAGACCCCGATCCCCAGGGTGAACCGGCCGTGCGACAGCTGCTGCAGGCTCAACGCCGAGGTGGCCAGCAGCGCCGGCGAGCGCGAACCGAGTTGGACCACGAAGGTGCCCAACCCGATCGTGGCGGTGTGCGCGGCCAGGTAGGCCAGGCCGGTCAACGCGTCATAGCCCCACACCTCGGGCACCCACAGCGAGGCCACCCCCAATCGTTCGGCCTCCTGGGCGAATTCAACGGCGCCGGGCAGCCGCGGTTCGATCACCACACCGACCCGCATGACCCTCCCCTCTGCACCGGAGATGCGAGCTACCATAACGCCGATGCGCTACCGGGACTGTCCGACCGTCGAGGTCGCCGAACGAATCGTCGGTGATCCGGCCGCGATCTGGGCCGCGGTCACCGATATCACGCTGCCGGTCCGCTTCTCCCCCGAACTGCACAAGGTCGAATGGCTCGACGGCGCCGACCGCGTCCGGGTGGGCGCCCGGTTCCGCGGCTACAACAAACACCCCGCGCTGGGCGAATGGCACACCGACTCCGAGGTGGTGGAGGTCGAGGACGGCACCCGGTGGGTGTGGGCGGTCGGCGGCGGCGCCACCTGGGGCTTCGAAGTGGACCCCACCAGCGACGGGGCGATCGTGCGGCAGTGGGCCCGGCTGGGGCCCGGACCCTCGGGGCTCAGCCCGGCGATCGAGGCCATGCCCGCCAAAGAAGCCCGGATCATCGCCCGCCGGCTGGCCGAGTTCGAGACCGGGATCCGCGCCAATCTGGCTGGTATCAAAGCGCTTATCGAAGGCTGACATCGGCACCGGCCGTCGACGAGGAGGGCCACCACATCCGCTCGCCTAGCAGGCTCATCGCCGCCGGGACGAGATAGGTTCGGACCACGGTGATGTCGAGCAGCAGGCCAATGCCGATGGTCGACCCGATCTGGACCAGGTTGAGCACGGTTCCGCTGGTCAGCGCAAACATGGTGATGGCGAACACGATTCCGGCGGTGGTGATGACGCTGCCGGTGCTGCCGAAACCACGGATGATGCCGCTGATGACGCCGCTGTGCGACTCCTCCCGGATCCGGGCCGCGAACAACATGCTGTAGTCGGCGCCGACGGCCACCAACGCCATGAACGACACCGGCAGCACCGCCCAGTCCACGTCGATGCCGAGCAGGTGCTGCCACAGCAGGGTGGACACGCCGGCCGCGGACCCAAACGACAGCACGACCGCGCCGATCATCAGCAACGGCGCCACCAGGCTGCGCAGGATCACGACCAGCACCAGCAGCACCGCGGCGACGGCGACCGCCGCCAACAACGCGAAGTCACGCCAGGTTTGGTTGAGGTGGCTCTGCGACAGCGACGCCAAACCGGTGCTTTGGATGCTGGCGTGCGACAGCACGGTGCCGCCGGCGGCGTTGCGGGCGGCGGCGAGCAGCTCCGGGACGGCCTGCAGGGCGGGGTGCCCGTAGGGGTTGACGGCCCAGATCACCATCATCCGCGCGGTGCGCCCGTCCGGCGAGATGAGCAGCCGCTGGCCGGCGGTGAACCGCGGATCTTGTTGCGCCGCTTCGGGAAGATAGAAGCCGCGGCCGGCGCCGTCGGTGGTGTGCGCCGACAGGCCGTGCAGGTAGTCGGCGGCCCGTTCCAGCCCGGCGCCCAGTTCGGTGGTCAATGCCAGCATGGTGTCGGTGCCGGTCTTAACCTGGTTCAGCCCGTCGTGCAGTCGGCCCATGCCGCCGGAGAGTTCACCGATCCCGGACATCAGCGAATCCAGTTGTGCGCGCGCCTGTTGCGGGGTGCGGCCGCCGAGCTGATCGAGCAGCGCGCGCAGGCCGGTGAGGGTGGCACGCAGGTCGGGCAGCGCGTCCAGGGCGGCGGTGACGGCGTCGTCGGGCACGGCGGGGGCCACCAGTTGGGCGCCGAGGATCGCGGTCAGCGCCCGCCCGCCGGTCGCGTCGTTGAGGTCGGTGAACGCTTGGCGGGCGCGCAGGCACGCCGGGTCGGCGGTGCAGGCGGCGGTGGGCTGCGCGGAGGTCAGCGGGTCGAACACGGCGTGCAGGGCGGCCGCCGAGGCGGCCATCTTGTCCCGGCCGCTGGTGATGTCGCCGGCCACGGTGTCCAATGCCGCGGTCGTCGTCGACAGCTGGGTGACCACCGCGGCGACGTCGAACGAACCGTCGGAGAGCACCCCGATCAGCCGGTCGGCGGATTGCAGGGTGGACAGCAGGGCGCGGGCCAGCGTGACGATGTCGCGGGTGCCCTCGGTCAGCCGCGGGATGCGCGCGACCGCCTCGGCGGTCCCGTCGCGCAGCTGGGTGACGCCCGACGCCAGCCGGCGCAGTTCGGGGATGGCGTCGTCGATGCGCCGGTGCGCCTCCCCCAGCCCGTCGGCCACTTTCCCGGTCTGGTAGCCGATCGCGGTCTCCGGCAACGGTTTTCCGTCCGGACGGGTGAGCGAGCGCACGTAGGCGACCTCGGGGAGGCTGCCGATGGCCATCGCGATCAGGTCCAGCGCGGCCAAGTCGCTGGTGTTGCGCATGTCGTGGTCGGCCCGGATCACGACGAACTCCGGTGCGGCCTCGTTGACCCCCCAGTGCCGGTCCACCGCCTGGTAGCCGCGCTTGCTGTCGGTGGCCCGCAGCTGCATGGCGTTCTCGTCGATGTTGGGCCGATGGGTGAGCAGCACGGCGCTGGTCGCGATCAGGAACACCAACGACGCCGCCACCACCGCCGGCGCGCGGCGCACGATGCGCGCCCCGCGGCGGCGCCACGCCCGTTCGTTGAGCGGACGCGGTTCGGCGTAGCCGCGACGCCCCCACACCGCGATCAACGCGGGGGTCAGGGTCACGCTGACTGCGGCGGTGATTGCGATCGACAACGTGATCGGCGGGCCCGCGGTGTGAAACATCCCCACCTTGGCGAACAGCATGGCCATTCCCGCACCGGCGATGGTCAGCGCCGAGGCGATGATGATCCCGGCGGTGCGGGCCCCGGAGCGGGCCACCGCGTCCTCGACCGCCAGCCCGCGGCGGCGGCCCTCGTGATAGCTGGCCAGCAGGAAGATGCCGTAGTCGGTGCCGGCGCCCAACACCATCGCGGTGGCCAGCGCGATGGTGAAATTCGACACCGACAGCAGGTCGTGGCCGCCCAGCACGGAGACGATCGGACGCGCGACGGCCAACGACACCCCCACGGTCAGCAGCGGGACCAACGCCGTCAGCAGCGACCGGTACACCACCAGCAGCATCAGCGTGATCAGCCCCACCGACACCGCGGTGATGATCAGCAGCGAGGTGTCGATCGCCGAAAACAGATCCGACAGGGTCGGCGAGGGCCCGGTGAAGTTCACCTGGAGATCGGCCGGATGCGGCAGCGCGGCGAGCTCGGCGCGCACGTGTTCGGTCGCGCGGTGGGCCCGCGTCGATCCGACGTCGCCCGTGGTGGCCAGCAGCAGCTGGATGGCCTTGCCGTCCGGGCTCATGCCCAGCCCGCCCAGGCCCGGGTTGCTGAACGTGTCCAGCAGGTAGGCGACGTCGTCGTGGTCGGCGAGCAGCTGCCGCACCAAGTGGTGGTAGTAGTCGAGGTCGGCGGGCCCCAGCGCGCGGTCGCTGGAGACCACGACGGACCCGACCGCGGTGGAGTCGGGGACGCCGAAGTCGCGCGACATCTGGCGCAGCGTCGCGGTCGCGGCGCTTTCCGGGGTGAACGGGGCGGAATGCTCGGCCACGGTGCGTTCCAGCTGCGGGATGCCCAGGTTGAGTGCGCCGGCGATCGCGAGCCAGCCGATCAGCACCCAGCCGGCGTGCCGGCTGCAGGCCCGGCTGAGCGTGCCGAAAACGGCGAGGTTATGCGTCATCAGCGTGCCCTGACCCCCGAACGATTATGCTATGTGACATAGCATTTTTATGGTCGGCAACATAGCATAATGACGGGCCGGTTCGGCAAGCCGTTGTGGAAGGGATCACACGTGGGAGCGCGCACCACCACTCGGCAAAAGATGCTGGTCAGCGCGGTCGAACTGTTGCGGGAGCGAGGTGCGGCCGCCGTCACCGTCGACGCCGTGTTGGCCCGCAGCCAAGCACCGCGCGGCTCGGTCTACCACCATTTCCCGGGCGGCCGCGGCGAGATCATGTCCGACGCGTTAGCGCTCGCCGGCGACGCCATCAGCTCGCTGATCGAGCAGGCAAGCACCGAGGGGGCCAGCGCCGGCCTGCGACGCTTCGGCGACTTCTGGTCGGCGATCCTGCACGACTCGGACTTCGGCTCGGGCTGTCCGGTGATGTCGGTAGCGGTCGGCGGCTCACCCGACGATCAGCAGCTCCACGCGGCCGCCACCGATATCTTCCAGCGGTGGCAGCACGCCCTCGAGCGGGGCATCCGCGCCGACGGCGTCGAGGCGGCCCGCGCGCACCGCCTGGCGACGATAGTGCTCGCCGCGCTCGAGGGTGCGGTCGTGCTGTGCCGGGCGCAGCGATCCACCCAGCCGCTCGACGAGGTGCTCGCCGAACTCGACGTGCTGCTCACCTCGGCCGTCCGGTAGCGCGTCCACTCTAGATTCGCCGACCCACCGAGCCCTACAATCAGCCAAGGTCGGCTGGGCGAACCCTTGGGGTAGCGATGGACGTCACCGAAGTGAGTTGCACGACGTGGGCGCGCCGTATCGGCGCGGTGGCAGTGGTGTGGGCGACGCTGCTGGGACCGCCGCCCCCGTCCGCCACCGCCCAGCCCTGCCCCGACGTGGAGGTGGTGTTCGCCCGCGGCACCGGCGAACCGCCCGGTGTCGGCGGAATCGGGCAGTCGTTCGTCGACGCGCTGCACTCCCGCGTCGGCGACCGGTCCTACCAGGTGTATCCGGTCAACTACGCCGCCAGCAGCGATTTCAGCGGCGGCATCGAGTTCGCCCGCACCGTGGTCGACGGGGTCCGGGACGCGGGCACCCATATCGAGAACACCGCCGCCAACTGCCCCAACACCCGGATCGTGCTCGGCGGCTTTTCCCAGGGGGCGGCGCTGGCCGGCTATGTCACCTCCGCGGAGATCCCGAAGGAAATCCCCGCGGAATACCGGTCATACGTCCCCCAGCCAATGCCGCCGGAGGTGGCCAACCACGTCGCCGCGGTCACCCTGTTCGGCACCCCGTCGCCGGAGTTCTTGCAGCCCAACGGCGCCCCGCCGGTGCGGATCGGCCCGCTGTACGCGCCCAAGACGCTGGAGCTGTGCGCCGACGGGGACACCATCTGCAACGGCAGCCCGGCCGGCGGGCCCCCCATCGCGCACGCCTCTTACGGCGTCAACGGGATGACCGACCAGGCCGCCGATTTCGCGGCCAGCCACCTCTAGCCGCGCAGCGGCGCGAACGCGAACTCGCGTAACCCATCTCGGGGATCCACCGCGGCCCGGAAACCCAGCAGGTCGACGGCCCGGGCCGGGTCGGCGACGATGTGGCGCACATCGCCGGGCCGGTATCCCCCGGTGATCACCGGCGCGGTGTGCGATCCGCGCGCCGCGCACAACACGGTGGCCACCTGCAGGATCGAGATCGGCTGCCCGGAGCACACATTGACCGCGGTGAACCCGCCGCGCTCGGCGGTCACCGCGGCGGCGTTGGCCGCCGCCACGTCGTCGACGTGGACGAAATCGCGCATCTGCTGACCGTCCTCGAAAACCCTTGGCGGCTGGCCGTTTTCCAGCGCGGAGCGAAAGATCGCCGCCACCCCCGAATACGGGGTGTCGCGCGGCATCCCCGGCCCGTAGACGTTGTGGTAGCGCAGCGCGGTCACCGACCCGCCGGTGGCCTCGGCCCAGGCCAGCGCGTAATGCTCCTGGGCGGTCTTGCTGGCCGCGTACAGGCTGCGCGGGCGCAGCGGCGCGTCCTCGCCGACCAGCCGCCAGGTGAGCGGTTCACCGCCGACCGGGCAGCGGTGCTCGAAGATCCCGGCGTCCAGGTCGGCGCGCCGGCGCGGCGCCGGGTCGACGGCTCCGTGTGCGGCGCAGTCGTAGCGGCCCTGTCCGTAGACCACCATCGAGGACGCCAGCACCAGCCGGCGCACCCCCGCGGCGTTCATCGCGGCCAGCAACACGGCGGTGGCGAAATCGTTGTGGCTGCCGTAGGCCGGGGCGTCGGCGGCGTCCACCCCGGCCCCCACCACCGCGGCCTGGTGGCACACCACGTCCACGCCGGCCAGCAGCGGGGCCAGTGCGTCGGCGTCGCGAACATCGACCCGGCGGCAGCCGTCCGGGGCGGGGGCGTCGGGTCCGTGCGCGGCGGCCAGCATGGCGTCGACGGCGACGACGTCGTGGCCGGCGGCCGCCAGCGCGGCGTGCACCGCGGCCCCGATGAACCCGGCGGCCCCGGTCAGCAACACCCTCACGGCAACTCGAACGGCAACTCGATGCCCTGGTGGGTCAGGCAGTGGGTGCAGCTGCGCTCGGCGGCGAGCTGACCGATCGCCTCCTGCACCAACTTCTTGAACGGCTCGATGTGGCGCTGGAATTCGGCGTACACGTCGACGGCCTTCACCCCGTCCCCGACCGCCACACCGGCGTCCAGGTCAGTGACCAACGCGATTGCCGCGTAACACATTTCGAGTTCGCGGGCCAACACCGCCTCCGGATACCCGGTCATGTTGACCAGCTGGAACCCGGCGGCGGCGAACCACTGGCTTTCCGCCCGGGTGGAAAACCGGGGCCCCTGGATGACGACCATGGTGGCGCCGTCGACCACGGTGGGCAGCCCGGTGACCGCGGCCCGCAGCGTCGGGCAGTACGGGTCGGCGAATTCGACGTGGATGCCGCCGGAGTCGAAGTAGGTGTCGGCGCGGCCGCTGGTGCGGTCCACCAGCTGATCGGGCACCACCACCGACCCCGGCCCCAGCTGCGGGGTGAGGCTGCCGACCGCGCACGGCGCGAAGATGCGCCGCACCCCGAGGGCGCGCAGCGCCCACATGTTGGCCCGGTACGGCACGGTGTGCGCCGAGTATTCGTGCCGGGCGCCGTGCCGGGGCAAAAACGCGACCTCGTGGTCGCCGACGGCGCCGACCGTGATCGGGGCGCTGGGCGCACCGTAGGGGGTGTCCAGGGTGATGCTGCGGGCGTCGGGTCCGAAAAACGTGTAGAAACCGCTACCGCCGATGACTGCGAGCATGGCGATCATTGTCCGGTATCGCCGTGCAAGGATCGTGCGGTGGCCAGTTTCGCGCAGTGGATCGAGGGGGCGCGGCCGCGCACGCTGCCCAACGCGGTCGCGCCGGTGATCGCCGGCACCGGGGCGGCGGCGTGGCTGGGTGCCGCGCTGTGGTGGAAGGCGCTGCTGGCGCTGGCGGTGGCGGTGGCACTGATCATCGGGGTCAACTTCGCCAACGACTACTCCGACGGCATCCGCGGCACCGACGACGACCGGGCAGGCCCGGTGCGGCTGGTGGGCTCCCGGCTGGCCGCGCCGCGCGCGGTGCTGGCCGCCGCGGTGGCCAGCCTGGCCGTCGGGGCGGTGGCCGGGCTGGCGCTGGCCGTGGTCAGCGCGCCGTGGCTGATCGCCGTCGGGGCGGCCTGCATCGCCGGGGCCTGGCTGTACACCGGCGGGTCGCGGCCGTACGGCTACGCCGGGCTGGGCGAGGTCGCGGTGTTCGTGTTCTTCGGGCTGGTCGCGGTGTTGGGCACCCAGTACACCCAGGCGCTGCGGGTGGACTGGGTCGGGTTGACGTTGGCGGTGGCGATCGGGGCGCTGTCGTCAGCGGTGCTGGTGGCCAACAACCTGCGCGACATCCCCACCGATGCCCAGGCCGGCAAGACCACGCTGGCGGTGCGCCTCGGGGACGCGCGCACCCGGGTGCTGTATCAGGGGCTGCTGGCGGTGGCCGGCGTGTTGACCGTGGTGTTGATGCTGCTGGCCACGCCGTGGTGCGCGGCGGGCCTGGTCGCGGTCCCGCCGGCGGTGCGGGCCGCACGCCCGGTGCGGACCGGTCTGGGCGGGGCCGCACTGATCCCGGTGCTGCGCGACACCGGGCTGACCATGCTGGTGTGGTCTTTTGCGGTGGCTGCGGCGCTGGCTGCGCACCACTAGCCTCACCGGTCGCAGGCGTCCCTGTCTCGGGGGCACATGCCCGCTCGAAAACGATGGCGCCTGCGCTACCACGGCCTCCACTCGACCGACTGGTATCGCCCGCGCTATCCGATTCCGCAGTCACACCCCGCCCGGGTGCCGGTACGCAAGTGACGGCTGTGACCGGGCGCCGGGCCGGTTAGGCCGCCCGGTCCAACAGGGTGACGACCGACGCCCGCAGCCGCCCCGGGTCGACATGCTCGGTGATCAGCGCCAGCGCCGCCGGATCACCACCGCGCAGCAGGCCCAGCACGACGTGTTCACACCGGATCTCTTTGTCCTTGTGCGCCAACGCTTCCCGCAGCGCCAACTCCAGGGCTTTCTTGGCCGCCCGGGTGAACGGGATATGTCCGCGCCGACGGCGGCGCCGCCCGGATTTGCGCAGCGCGTTGTCGAACGCGTCGGCGCCGAAGGTACGGGCCACGCTGTCACGCACGGCGCGCAGGTCGATCCCGAGCGACCGCAGCGCCTCGGCGTCGGTGTCGAACGACTCGCCGCTGGCCTCCCCCGCCGCCAGCCGGGCCCGCACCGCGTCGGCGGTCAGCCCGAAACCGCCCAACACCGCCGACAAGTCGGGCTCGGCGGCTTGCAGCAGCCCGAGAAGTAAGTGCTGGGACCCGATTTCGCCGGCCACCAATTCCCGGGCATCCTCTTGGGCCAGCACGACCGCGACCCGGGCATCGCGGGTGAACCGCTCGAAGACCATGGTTCATCTCCTCCGGTTGTACTTCTGATGCACGGCCTGCCGGCTCACCCCGAGCGCGTCGGCGATGGCCTGCCAGCTCCAGCCCTGCTCGCGGGCGTTGACGACGTGGATGGCCTCCAACCGCTCCTGCAGCCGCTGCAGGGCGCGGACCGCCCGCAAGCCGACGGCCGGATCGGCGCTGGCCGCCCCGTCGGCGGCGGCACCCAACGACGCGTCGGACACCTCACTCATACCCGTCAAGATAACTTGACAGGCATCAAGCTGTCAATAAACGTTGACAACCGGGCTGAGTCTGCGTCCACCACGGCAAAGTGCGAGTGGACGGCGTGGTAGACGCACAGTCAGCGACGAGGGCTACTCCGGGGACTCCTCGCCGCGCAGCCGCGCCCGCAACTGGTCGCGGTCGCGGCGGCGGCGCTCGCTGACCGCCTCGACGCTGGCGGTGGCGCGGCGGCGCAGCGGCGCGAACACCCAAATCCCCATCGGCAGCGCGACGATCAACGCGAACAGCAGCGCCACGATCGGCGGGAAATCACGGATACCGAGCAGCCGGCCCACCACGTAGATCACCACGCTCAGCGCCGCCACCAGCAGCAACCGCGCCGCCGCGTACAGCGCGATGTCGCCGACCGCGCGGCGGGTGGAGGTCTGCGGTTCCGACACACGACGAGCCTAGAGCGTGCAGGTATATTCGGGCCAAGGAGGTGTTGAGTGTTCTACCTGCTCCTCGTCCTGGTTTTGGGGACGCTGGTCTACCTCGGTGTGCGTGCGGCGCGAGCCCAAGCCGAGCGGCCGAAAACTCGGGTGATCGGACCGGACGACGATCCGGAGTTCCTGTGGCGGCTCAGCCACGGCGACAACAACTCGTAGACGCCCTCAGACGAAGCGCTGGTGGAACCGCTCGTTGCCGGGGAACCCGTCGGCGACCACGGCCGCTAGCTCCATCAACGCCTCGCGGGTCTCCCGCTTCAACCGTTCCAGGTGGATCTCGGCGCCCTCTTCCAGATGCGGGTCGAACGGCACCAGCCGCACCGCCCGGCAACGCCGGGAGAAGTGGTCGACGACCTTTTGCATGTCGACCTTGTTGGACCGGGGCCGCACCGCGTTGATCACCGCGATCGAGTTTTTCACCAACTCCTCGTGGCCGTGCGCGTCCAGCCAGTCCAGCGTCGCCGAGGCGCTGCGGGCCCCGTCCACCGAGCCGGAGCTGACCACGATCAGCGTGTCGGCCTTGGCCAGCACCGACGACATGGCCGAGTGCATCAGCCCGGTCCCGCAGTCGGTGAGCACCAGGCTGTAGAACCGCTCCAACACCCGCAGGGTGCCGGCATAGTCCTCGGCGGAAAACGCCTCGGACACCGCCGGGTCGCTCTCCGATGCCAGCACCTCCAGCCGGCTGGGCCCCTGGTTGGTGTAGCTGCGGACGTCGCTGTAGCGCTCGATGCCGTCGGCGTCACGCAGCAGATGCCGCACCGTGGCCGGGGTCTCCATCGGCACCTTTTGGCTCAGCGTGCCGCGGTCGGGGTTGGCGTCCACCGCCACCACCCGGTCGCCGCGGATCGAGGCGAAGGTGGCGCCCAGCGTGGCGGTGATGGTGGTCTTGCCGACCCCGCCCTTCAGGGACAGCAACGCGATCCGGTAGCAGCCCTGCAGCGGCCGGTTGGCCTGGACCACCAGGTCGTTGTAGCGCACCGTGCGGGGGCTCTCCCCGACGTTGATCAGATGCCCGGACAGCTCGTAGAGCGCCCGCCGCCAGCCGCTCGAGGGCGGCGGCTTGACCTGCCGCAGCAACGAGTTGGTGGACAGATCCGAGTACGGCCCGGGCGGCGCCGGCTGCCGGTACGGCATGTCGGCGGGCAGCAGGTCAGACGCGCCGGGGTAGTAGGCCGGCGGCGGGTTCTCCATGGCGTGCGGGATTCCGGTGGCCGGGGTGGCCGTCCAGGCCCGCGGCTGCACCTGGGTCTCCAGGGGCGGCACCGGGCGGGTCTCCAGCGGCTCGGCGAAGCGCCGCTCGGTGCGGAACCCGCCGAAGGACTGGGTCTCGGGCGCACCGCCCTCGGGTGGACCGAACGATTGCGTCTCGGGTGCCGGTTCGCCGGACTGCTCGTACGGCGGGAACTCCCTGGTCGGATGGTCAGTGACGTTGCGGCCTCGGGCAGCATCGCCGCCATGCGGCGGATTGACAGACACCTGCACTCCCCTTGTGTTTCGGTTCGCTTGGCTAATGCTCCGCACAGAATGCTTGTTAACGAAGAGTAGCGCAGCACCCCGGCGCGGCGCCTGGCCGCAGGTCAGCCCACTCCGGCGTAGGAGTGCAGCCCCACCGTCACCAGGTTGACGAAGAACAGGTTGAACACCATCGCGACGAACCCGACCACGTTGATCCAGGCCGCTTTGCTGTCCCGCCACCCGGCCGTCGACCGGGCGTGCAGGTAGGCGGCGTAGACCACCCAGGCGACGAACGACACCGTCTCCTTGGGGTCCCAGCCCCAGTACCGGCCC
The DNA here is from genome assembly GCF_041287095.1 of Mycobacterium sp. pUA109. NCBI lineage: Bacteria > Bacillati > Actinomycetota > Actinomycetes > Mycobacteriales > Mycobacteriaceae > Mycobacterium > Mycobacterium sp. pUA109. The sequence goes on from NZ_JBGGKS010000002.1 coordinate 281,576, forward strand.
CAGGCCTCCTCGGCCCAGATCGCGCCGAAGATCACCCCGAACCCGAACACCGGAAACGCGAAGATGGTGGTCCGGTAGGCGATGCGGTCCAGCGTCTGGGCGTCGGGCAGCCGCTGCATGACGCGCGCCAGCACCCCGGGCCGGTCGGGGTCGCTCAGCGGCGACGTCTTCAGCAGAAACAGCAGGCTGGCCACCCCGGCGACCAGGAAGACCCCCGAGCCGAGGCTGACCACCGAGACGTGGATCGGCAGCCAGTAGGACTGCAGCGCCGGCATCACCGGGGCGGCGGTGGCGTACAGCCAGCGGCCCGAGATCGACAGCAGGATCAGCACCGGCAGCAGCACGAACACCCACAGCGCCCGATGCTGGGGGCGGCGCAGCACCACCGCGGCGGCCACCAGGCCGGATAAACAGGTCAGGTTGATGAACTCGTACATGTTGCCCCACGGCGGCCGCAGCGTGGCCAGCCCGCGCAGCACCACGCAGCCCACCAGCAGCGCGATGCCCAGGTAGACCAGCGCCAGGCCGGCCCGGCCCACCCGTTCGTCGAGGGAGCGGGTTCCGGTGTCGAGCACCACCCCGGGGGTGGCGCTGTCGGCGGTCACCGACCCGGCGGCGACCAGCTCGCGGGGCTCGACCCGGCCGCGGGTGTAGGCGAGTTCGACGGCCAGCAGCAGCAGCGCGATGACCAGCACCACCAGCGAGGAGGTGTACGCCCAGTCCGAATAGCGGGCCAGTGCGGCGTCGACGTGCAGGGTGTTCATGTTCGGGGGCCTTCCTTACCGGCCGTCACTACGGGCTGCGTCGTGGTGTCGAGTCCGGCCAGCATCCGGGTGGTTAGCCGCTCGAACTCGTCACCCCATCCGGAGTTGTCGGTGCGGGCCAGCCCACCCAGCTCGACGTTCACCGTACCCGGGGTCGCCGGGGTGATCCGTGCCCACACCCGTCGGCGCCGCACCACCAGCGACACCAGCAGCCCGGCCATCATCGTCATCGCGCTGACCAGCACCCACAGCTGGCCGGGGTCGTGCGACACCTGCAGGTTGATGAACGGCACCGCGCCGTCGAACCGCACCACGGTGCCGTCGTCGAGGGTGACCTGCTGGCCGGCGGTCAGGTTGGTGCGTTTGACCTTGGTCAGCCGGCCCTGCGCCTTGAGCCGGGGATCAAGGTTGAACAGGGATTGGGGTCGGCCGGTGTCCAGCCCGGCGTCGCCGCGGTAGATGTCGATGGCCACGGCGGGGTCGTTGAGGGCGGGAAAGCTGGACGACAGCAGGGTGCCGTCGAGCTGCTTGGTCGGCGCGAACAGGCCCTCGATCGCGATCTGGTGCTGGCGGCGCTCCCGCGGATCGGGGTACCTGCCGGCCGGCGGGTCGATCCGCACCGCCCCCGACGACAGCAGGGTCAGCGGGCTGTCGGGGCGCCACTGCACGGTCGCGGTGCGGGTCTGCCCGCCCGGGAAGGTGACGGTGAAGGTCGGCGCGTAGCCGTGGCCCTGCAGGTACACCCGGTCGCCGCCGAGCCGTAGCGGGTGGTTGACCTCCAGCGGGTAGGGCCGCCATTGGCCGGTGGTCAAATCGGCGCCGGCCTGATAGTCGATGTCCGCGGCGTAGGAGGTGGCCTGCCCGGACGGCAGGTAGTGCGCGTCGAAGCCGTTGACCCGGATGCACATCGGGTGCAGCGCGGTGCCGTCGACCAGGTTGCCGGCCCGGAACGAGTCGAACGCGGCCGGGGACGCCGAGCAGAAGCCGGGCCCGCCGTCGGCGATCACGATGACGTTGCCCTCGTAGCCGAACATCTTGCCGACCGCGACCGCGAGCAGCAGGCCCAGCAGCGAGAAGTGGAACACCAGGTTGCCGAATTCGCGCAGGTAACCCTTCTCGGCGGACACCTCGGCCGTGTCGGCTTCCCGGATGGTGGTGCGCCAGCCGCGCAGCCGCCCGGCGATCGCCGTCGCGGTGGCCGCCGGCTCCCCGGTGACCTCGGCGGTGGCGTGTTTGGGCAGCCGGGCCAGGTTGCGCGGGGCGGGCACCGGGGTGGCGCGCAGGCCGCGCAGGTGTTCAAGGGTGCGCGGGGTCAGGCAGCCCACCAGCGACACGAACAGCAGCACGTAGATGGCGGTGAACCAGAAGCTGGAGAACACGTCGAATGCCTGCACCCGATCCAGCCACGGCCCGATCACCGGATGCTGCACCAGGTATTCGTCGACCTTGCTGGCGTTGAGGTTGCGTTGCGGCAGCAGCGCGCCGGGCACCGCGCCCAGCGCCAGCAGGAACAGCAGCACCAGCGCGGTGCCCATCGACGTCAAGCTGCGCCAGGTGTTGCGGAGCAGCGCGAGCCCCACGTTCGCGCGCCGACTGTGCGGTTTCATCCGCCCACCCCGGCGTGTCGCGGATCAAACCGCACAGTCGTGGCCAGGGTCACCATCAGATTGGCAGCCTGACATCGGAGACGAACCCGTCGCGCACCCAGCCGACGAACTGCCCCCACGCCCCGGTGAGCAACGCGACCCCGACCGCGATCAGCAGCACCCCGCCGAGGATCTGGATGGCCCGGGTGTGCCGGCGCAGCCAGGACAGCCCGGCCACCGCGGACGCCGACCCGAACGCCAGCGCCACGAACGGGATGCCCAGCCCCAGGCAGTAGGCCAGCACCAGCACCACCCCGCGGGCCACGGTCGCCCCGTCGGTGGCCGAGGCGACGGTGACCACCCCGGTCAGCGTCGGCCCCAGGCACGGCGTCCAGCCCAGCGCGAACACCGCCCCCAGCAGCGGAGCGCCGGCCACCGTGGACAGCTGCCGGGGGCTGAACCGGGCTTGGCGCTGCAGGGCCGGGACGAAGCCGACGAACACCAGCCCCATCACGATGGTCAGCGCTCCCCCGACCCGCTGCAGGGCCACCTGGTTGGTGATCAGCGTGGTGGTCATGCCCAGCACCGCGACGGTGCCCAGCACGAACACCGCGGTGAACCCGGCGACGAACAGCGCCGCCGACCCGGCGACCCGCCAGCGCGCGGCGGGGGGCGCTTTGATCGCGCCCGGCGGCGGTTGTTCGTCGACGCCGACGACCGCGGCCAGATAGGACAGGTAGCCGGGCACCAGCGGCACCACGCACGGGGACGCGAACGACACCAGCCCGGCCAGCACCGACACCGCCAGCGCCACCAGCAGCGGCCCGGTGGCGGCGGTGTCGGTCAACCCGCTGCTCATGGCGGCCCCGGCGCAGCCGCGGTGTTGTCGGCGGCCAGCCGCTGCACCACCGGCTGCAGATCCTGCGCGAGCAACTCCCGCAGGAACACCGCGGCGACCCGGTGGTCGCGGTCCAGCACCAGGGTGGACGGGATGACCGAGGACGGGTATTTGCCGCCGAACGCGATCAGGGTGCGCATCGCCGGGTCGTAGATCGACGGAAACGTGACGTGCCGGTCGGTGACGAAATCCTGGGCGGCCTGCGGGTTGTAGTCGCGCACGTCGATGCCCAGGAACGCCACGCCCTGGGCGCGGGTGGCGTCATACACCTGCTGCAGCTGGCCGATCTCGGTGCGACACGGCCCGCACCACTGGCCCCACACGTTGAGCACGACGACCTGGCCCGGATAGTCGTCGACCGCGCGGGTGCGGGCCGGGTCCAGCAGGTCCGGCCCGGACACCGGGCCGGGGCGGCCGCGGTCGGCGGGCGGGTCGTAGAAGATGTCGGTCTTGCCGCCGGGCGCGACGAACTCGAAGGTGCCGCCGCGGGCGACGGCGTCGTCGCCGGTGGAGCAGCCAGTGCAGCCCAGGGCGACCAGCGCCGCCCCGAGGATCACCAGCCGCCGCATCGTTACGCGTCCGCGGGGGTGCAGTATTCGACGTCGACGAACCGGTCGCCGTCGTAGACCAGGGTGGTCACCGAGGCCACCGCGCATTGGCGCCCGCGCGGGTCGTGCCACAGCCGCTTGCCGGTCAGATGCAGCCGGGTGGTGTACACCGGCAGCTGGTGGCTGACGCACACCACTTCGTGGCCGGCGCCGCGGGCCCGGGCCTTGTCCACCGCGGTGGTCATCCGGGCCGCGATCGCCGCGTACGGCTCGCCCCACGACGGGGTGAACGGGTTGCGCAGCTGCCACCACACCCGCGGGTCGCGCCAGGCGCCGTCGCCGGGCGAAACCCGCCGGCCCTCAAAGAAGTTGGTGGACTCGATCAGGTTGTCGTCGGTGTCGACCGGCAGGCCGTGGGCGGCGGCGATCGGGGCGGCGGTCTCCTGGGCGCGCTGCAGCGGTGAGGCGATCACCGCGACGATGTCCCGGCCGGCCAGCGCGTCGGCGACCGCGGCGGCCTGCCGGTTGCCCTTGTCGGACAGCCGAAACCCGGGCAGCCGGCCGTACAGGATGCCGTCCGGGTTGTACACCTCGCCGTGGCGCACCAGGTGGATGCGGGTGGGCTCGGCCATCAGGGCTTCTCCTCTCGGGCGGCGGCGGCCGCGGCCGCGGGCAGCGCCGCCGCGATGGTGTCGAACGCCGCCTCGTCGAGGGCGGCCGAAACGAACCACACCTCGAAGGCGCTGCACGGCGGGTACACCCCGGCGCCCAGCAGGGCGTGGAAGAACGCCGGGTAGCGCCAAGTTTGGCTGTCCCGGGCGGTGCCGAAATCGGTGACCGGTGTCTCGGTGAAGAACACGCTCAACATGTTGCCGGCCCGCGGAATCTGGTGCGGCACACCGGCGTCGGTGAGCGCCGCGGAGATCAGCGCGGCCAGCCGGTCGGCGTTGGCGTCCAGCGCTTCATATACGGCGGCGTCGGCGGCGCGCAGCGTGGCCAGCCCGGCGGCGGTGGCCACCGGGTTCCCGGACAGGGTGCCGGCCTGATACACCGGACCCAGCGGCGCCAGCTTGGCCATCACCTCGGCGCGGCCCCCGAACGCGGCGGCCGGCAGCCCGCCGCTCATCACCTTGCCGAAGGTGAACAGGTCGGCGTCCACCGGGTCGAGGCCGTACCAGCCGGCCGGGCTGACCCGGAAACCGGTCATCACCTCATCGGAGATCAGCAGCGCCCCGTGCTCGGCGGTGATCGCGCGCAGCGTGGCGTTGAAGCCGGGCGCCGGCGGCACCACCCCCATGTTGCCGGGGCTGGCCTCGGTGATCACCGCGGCGATCTGGGCGCCGTGCGCGGCGAACGTTTGGTGCACGGCGTCGACGTCGTTGTAGGGCAACACGATCGTGTCGGCGGCGGTGGCGCCGGTCACCCCCGGCGAGGACGGCAGCCCCAGGGTGGCCACCCCGGAGCCGGCGTCGGCCAGCAGCGCGTCGACGTGGCCGTGGTAGCAGCCGGAGAACTTGACGATCTTGGGCCGGCCGGTGAAACCGCGGGCCAGCCGCAGCGCGCTCATGGTGGCCTCGGTGCCGGAGTTGACCAGCCGGACCTGCTGCACCGGCGTGACCCGCTCGACGATCTCGGCGGCCAACTCCACCTCGGCGGCGGTGGGCGCGCCGAACGACAGGCCTCCGGCGGCGGCCCGCTGCACGGCCTCCACGACGGCGGGGTGGGCGTGGCCCAGGATCATCGGACCCCAGGAGCAGACCAGGTCGACGTAGCGGTTGCCGTCGGCGTCGGTGAGCCGGCAGCCCTCGGCGCGCTCGATGAACCGCGGGGTGCCGCCGACCGCCGCGAAGGCCCGCACCGGCGAGTTCACCCCGCCGGGGATGACCGCGCAGGCCTCGTCGAACAGCCGCGCGGAGGCCGCGGTGGCCTGGTCAACATGCATGACTACCAGTGTCCCAGCCGCGGAAAACCCGTCGACTACAGGGTGTAGTTCTCGTGTGGTGGTGCCCTGGGCCCCCTGCGCGCCGCCTGCCGCGCCGAGATCGACGTTGGCGAGCTAGCCACTCGACCTTTTCCACGCCGGCGTCGATTTCGGTGTTGGCAGGGCAGCGACCGACGGGTTGGATGAGGGAATGCAACTCCCCCAATGGCTGGCCCGGTTCAACCGTTACGTAACCAACCCCATCCAGCGGCTGTGGGCCGGCTGGGCGCCGACGTTCGGGATCCTCGAACACATCGGGCGGCGCTCCGGCAAGCCCTACCGCACCCCGCTCAGTGTGTTCAGCACCGACGACGGGGTGGCGATCCTGTTGACCTACGGCCCCAACCGCGACTGGCTGAAGAACATCACCGCCGCCGGCGGGGGCCGGATGCGGCGCAATGGCAAAACGTTCGCGGTGACCGACCCGCGGCAGGTCACCAAGGCCGAGGCGGCCACCCACGTGCGCGGACGGGCGCAGGCGGTTTTCGCGCGGCTGCCGTTCGAGCAGGCGGTGCTGCTCGCCAAAGCGAGCTAAGAATGCAGTTCTCACAGCGACGCGCCCGGTTCAACCGGGTGGTGACCAACCCGCTGGTGCGCCCGGTCTCCGGCTGGGTGCCGGCGTGGTCGATCATCGAACACACCGGCCGGCGCTCCGGCAAGACCTACCGCACGCCGGTGACGATGTTCAGCACGCCCGATGGTGTCGCGGTGCTGCTGGTGTACGGACCCGACCGCGACTGGCTGAAGAACCTGCAGACCTCCGGCGGCGGCCGGGTCAAGCTGAGCGGCAAGACGTTTGACGTCACCAACCCGCGGGTGGTGCCGACCTCGGAGGCAGTCGGGTTTCTCAAGGCGCCGTGGCGGCAGCTGCTACCGCACGCCGGGGTGGAGTCCACCCTATTGCTGACGCGGGCCGGTTAACGCGCGAGCCGGCCGAGGATGCGGTGACCGCGGAACTGCCCGTGTCAGCCGACTGACACTAAACGCGCACAGCCGCGACCGTGAATTTGACGACGCGACACGCGAGGGTCGCGTCGTCAAATTCACACTGGATGGAGGCGCGTAGCCAATAGTTCGGCGCCGGCCCGTCGGGCGACGCGAAACCGACACGGTACGGTACTGGTCGGTACTACCCCGACACTTCTATGGTGGACGCTGTGACCCAAACCGCCGATCGCGCCGCCGAGCCGTCGCCGTGGTCGCCGCGCGAGAACGAACTGCTGGCGACCACGCTGCAACTGCTACAAGAACACGGCTACGACCGGTTGACGGTCGACGCGGTGGCGGCCACCGCGCGGGCCAGCAAAGCCACCGTGTACCGGCGCTGGCCGTCGAAAGCCGAGCTGGTGTTGGCCGCGTTGGTCGAGGGCATCCGTCAGATCGCGGTCCCACCCGACACCGGCACCCTGCGGGGCGATTTGCTGCGGCTCGGGGAGCTGATCTCCCACGAGACCCGCCAGCACGCCAGCACCATCCGCGCCGTACTGGTCGAGGTCTCCCGCAACCCCGCCCTCAACGACGTCATGCAGTACCAGTTCATCGAGCAACGCAAGGCGCTGTTCCGCCACATCCTGCAGCAGGCCGTGGACCGCGGTGAGATCGACGCCACCGCCATCAACGACGACCTGTGGGATCTGCTGCCCGGCTACCTGATCTTCCGGAACGTCATCCAGAACCGGCCGCCGACCCCACGGACCGTGCAAACCCTGGTCGACGACGTCGTCCTGCCCAGCCTGACCCGCTAACGCGGCCGCCTCGGGCTCCCGCAGCCCCACGGTCGCGCCCCTTGTCCAGTCCGGTCCAGTACCGTACCGTACCGTTGTGAGCCGAGATTTGCGGTTCGCTGCGCAACAACGCTGACCTCGGCTATCGTCGTGGCACCGGATATCGAAAGGCTAACGGGTGAAGGGGATTTCAGTAGCCCGACTGGTCAGGCGCGGGTGGATGCTGCTGGTCGCGGCGGTCGTGGTCGGCGTCGCGGCGTTCGGCATCGATCGACTGCACGGCATCTTCGGCTCACACGACGTCACCTCGACCGGTACCGGCGGCGAGAATGAGATCATTCCTTTTAACCCCAAGGACATGGTCTACGAGGTTTTCGGCGCCCCCGGCGCCGTCGCAACCATCCATTACTTAGACGTCAACGCTGCGCCGCAGCAAGTCAACGACGCCCCGTTGCCGTGGCGGTACGAGGCGACGACGACGGAGCCCGCGGTGATCGGGAACCTGGTGGCGCAGGGCGACGGCAACACCCTCGGCTGCCGCATCATCATCGACGGCGAACTCAAAGACGAAAGGACCGTCCACGAAGTGCGCGCCTACACCTTCTGCTTGGACAAGTCCGGATGAGCAACGAGGAGAGCCCACGGTCCGCGGTGGCGCGGACGATCCTGCGGCTTTCGGTGCCGATCGCGGTGTTCTGGTTGGCCCTGGCGACGGTCACGAATGTTTTTGTGCCGCAATTGGAGAAGGTCGCCGAAGCACATAACGTGGGGATGAGCCCCCAGGATGCGCCGTCGCTGCAGGCCAGCAAACGCATCGGCAAGGTCTTCCAAACCTTCGATTCCGACAGCGCGGCGATGATCGTGCTGGAGGGTGATCAGCCGCTCGGCGCCGACGCGCACCGGTTCTACGACACCCTGGTGCGTAAACTCGCCCAAGACACCAAGCACGTCGAACACATCCAGGATTTCTGGGGGGACCCGCTGACGGCGGCGGGCTCACAGAGCGCCGACGGCAAAGCCGCACTAGCGCAGGTGTACCTCGCCGGCAATCAGGGCGAGACGTTATCCAATGAGTCCGTCGATTCGGTGCGCGACATCGTGAACCACACGCCGGCGCCACCGGGGGTCAAAGCCTATGTCACCGGCGCCGCGCCGATGATCACCGATCAGTTCGAGGTGGGCAGCCAAGGCACCCTGAAGGTCACTCTCATCACCATCGCGGTCATCGCGATCATGCTGTTTTTCATCTACCGGTCGGTCACCGTGGTGGTGGTCCTCTTCACGGTGATGGTTGAGTTGACCGCCTCCCGCGGCGTCGTCGCCCTGCTGGCGAACTCCGGCATCATCGGGCTGTCGACGTACTCGACCAATCTGCTCACGTTGCTGGTCATCGCCGCCGGAACGGACTACGCCATATTTGTCCTCGGTCGATATCAAGAGGCGCGCGGGGCCGGCGAGGATCGGGAAACCGCCTTTTACACGATGTATCGCGGGACCGCCCACATTGTCTTGGGCTCCGGCTTAACCGTCGCTGGCGCGGTGCTGTGTCTGCGCTTTACCCGGCTCCCGTACTTTCAGAGCCTGGGCATTCCCGCCGCGATCGGCGTCCTGGTCGCGCTGGTGGCCGCGCTCACCCTGGCGCCGGCCATGCTCGCCGTCGGCCGGCATTTCGGGATGTTCGACCCCAAGCGCGCGCTGAGTACCCGCGGCTGGCGGCGCATCGGCACGGCGATCGTGCGCTGGCCGGGGCCGATTCTGTTGGTCACGATCGCGATCGCGCTGATCGGGCTGATCGCCCTGCCGGGGTACAAGACGAGTTACGACACCCGCCCCTACATGCCGGCCAGCGCCCCGGCCAATGTCGGCTACGCGGCCGCGGAGCGGCATTTTTCCACGGCCCGGTTGAATCCGGAGTTGCTGATGCTCGAGGCGGATCACGATCTGCGTAACCCGGCCGACTTTCTCGTCTTGGAACGCGTCGCCAAGGCCATCTTTCACCTGCCCGGTATCGCCAAGGTGCAGTCCATGACCCGGCCGTTGGGCACCCCGCTGTCGCACACCTCGATACCGTTTCAGATCAGCCAGGGCAACGTCGCGCAGACCCAGAACCTCAGTTATCAGGCGGATCGCGCTGCCGACTTGCTGAAGCAGGCCGGCGTGCTGAAGGAGACGATCGGCATTTTGCGGCAGCAGTACGCGCTGCAGCAGCAGAGCGCCGCCGCCACCCACGAGCAGACCCAGAGCTTTCACGACACCATCACGGTGATCAACGACCTCCGGGATAAGATCGCGAATTTCGATGACTTCTTCAGGCCGGTGCGCAACTACTTCTATTGGGAGCCGCACTGCTACGACATACCCGCTTGTTTTGCGTTCCGGTCGGTCTTTGACGCACTCGACGGTATCAACCAGCTGAGCGATCAGTTCGCCAGTATCACAGCCAGTCTCGATAAATTGGATGCGCTCCAGCCGCAACTGGTTGCATTGCTGCCGCCCCAGATCGACAGCCAGCTGGAGAATTTGGGACTGACGCTGAATAACTACGCCACCAACTCCGGGATCAACGACCAGTCGGTGGTCGCGAACGACAACCCGGCCGCCATGGGACAGGCGTTTGACCAAGCCAAAAACGATGATTCCTTCTACCTGCCCCCGGAGGCCTTCAACAACCCGGAGTTCAAGCGGGGCATGAAACTGTTTCTCTCCCCGGACGGCAAGGCCGTGCAGATGATCATCACCCACGAGGGTGACCCCGCGACCCCGGAGGGCATCTCACATATCGACCCGATCCGCAACGCGGCGAAAGAGGCCGTGAAGGGCACTCCGCTGGAGGGTTCCCACATCTACCTCACCGGCACCGCGGCCACCTACAAAGACATCCGGGACGGCGCCAAATACGACCTGATGATCGCCGGATTGGCCGCGCTGAGCCTGATCTTGCTGATCATGATGTTCATCACGCGAAGTCTGGTCGCCGCGATCGTCATTGTGGGCACGGTGGCGCTGTCCTTGGGCGCCTCGTTTGGGCTGTCGGTGCTGGTGTGGCAGGACCTCCTCGGCATCCAGCTGTACTGGATCGTGCTGGCGCTGGCCGTGATCCTGCTGTTGGCGGTGGGATCGGACTATAACCTGCTGCTGATTTCGCGGTTCAAGGAGGAAATCGGCGCCGGGTTAAACACCGGCATCATCCGGGCGATGGCCGGCTCCGGCTCGGTGGTGACCTCCGCCGGCTTGGTGTTCGCCGCCACCATGGCCTCCTTCGTCTTCGCCTCGTTGCAGGTGCTTGCTCAGATCGGGACCACCATCGCGTTGGGTCTGTTGTTCGACACGCTGATCGTGCGGTCGTTCATGACGCCGTCGATCGCCGCGCTGCTCGGGCGCTGGTTCTGGTGGCCGCAACGGGTGCGGCCCCGCCCGGCCAGCCAAATGCTGCAGCCCTACGGATCCCGCCCCGCGGTGCGGCAACTGCTCCTGTGGGAAGACGACGACGCGGCGGTGACCTCCGACACGCCACCGTGAGGTCCCGCATTTTCAGGCGTGACGTAACGTTCGAGTAAGGGAGCGGGTGGGTGGATTTCGGCCTGTGGGGTGGTCTGACGATACTGGCCGCTGTGTTGGGATTGGTGTTCGCCGGTCGTGCGTTCTCATTCATCAAGCGGTTGGAACGTCGAACACCGGCTCCGTTAGGTGAGGTAGTGGGGGCCCACAAAGCGGTCTTGGATAAAGTGCGCAAACGCGAGCCGATGTCGCCGAGCGAGGTGGCTTACGCGGCGGAGCTCATTTCCGATGCCCGATCATTACCCGCGTACGCGATACCCGCGACCATCTTCACCATGGGATGCTTCTATATCGTTGGGTGTCTGCAACAGTTGCACGGGGCCACGCCCTCCGTCCGAACGTTCATCGGGCTGCTCCCCATGTTGGGGGCCACCAACATCACCATTCAGCTACGCAGGGTCGCGCGGTTGAAGGGACGCCTGCAGCAGGCTGCCGTGACTCAGCCGTGACGCGCTGACTCTGCGTCCACCAGACAAAAGTTCGAGTGGACCGCGCCCTCAGCGCAGAGTCATTGCGTCCCGGCCGCGCCCTCCAGCCCGGCGCGTTCGACGGTCAGCAGGCTTTCGGTGGCATGTTCTGCCCGGTAGGCCGCAGCGCCGCCGTTGAGCCCGAACAGCCGTTTGCTCCACAGCAGCCAGATCACCGCAATCACGTTGACCACCAGCGCACCCAACCGCAGAACCGTCAGCTTTTCGGTGAGCTCGTAGATCTCCAGCGGAATGAACACGCTGGTGGCGATCACCGCGAAGTACTCCCCCCAGCGCCGCATCAGCCACAACCCGACGGCTTCGATGAGCTCAATCAGGGCGTACCCGACCAGGCCCACCGCGATCCACAGCAGCGTCGCCGAGGACAGGGTGAACGCGGCGGCGATGTGCGCGACGATCTTGGATTCGTCCGGGTTCCAGCCGATCTGGTCGGCCAACGGCCGCAGCAACGGCAGGTCTTGTTCGAATGCCTGCTGCAACTGGGCGCGTGATCCCCGGACCTTCACCACGCCGACGGCCAACAATAGGAAGACCACGCACCGCAGCGCGCGTTCGGCGGCGAGCAGGCGCATCAGGGTGCGGTCCCGCAACAGCCGCCCGCGCGGCACCTCCGGTGCGGTGTCGGCCGGGCCGCTGCCGCGCGGCGGGCCGACCACAAACGTCTCGCAGCGCAGGCACCGCCACGCCTCCCCGGCCGGGGTGTCGGCCTTCAGCCGCTCCCGCAGCGTCGGCTCATCGGGAGCAAAGGTCGCGTGGCCGCGCAGCCCGCACGAGCGCAGGGCGAAATCCACCATATGAGCACACTAATGCTCGATCAGGCGTCGGCCAGCACATGAGTGATCGGGATCGGATAGGTGGCGCGGGCGTGCTCGATCAGGCCGTGCCGCAGCCACACCGACCGCGCCACCGGCAGCGTGGAGATGACCACCTGATCGGGCGCAAAGCCGGTCACCGCGCCGTGCAGGGCGTGGGCGGGTCGGTGATCGCCGAGCGCCCCGCTGGCCGACAGGCCCAGATCATGCAGCGCGGCCAACATGTCGTCGAGGCGCTGCTGCGCCGCGGCCACGGTCGCGTCGGAGACATAGAGCGGGCCGGTGTGCTCGGCTTGTCCGGTGTCGATCGGGTTGGCCGGCACGCAGAGGAAGTATTCGGCGTGATGGTCCGCGTCGACGCGGGTCAACTCCTCCAATAATGCGGTGGCCGACAGGGTTTGGTTGGCCAGCACCAGGACCCGACGGGCGGTGCCGGTCGGCGCCACCTCGGGTGTCGGGGCCGGGCCACGCCACCGCAGACCCACGCAGTACAGCGCCAGCACGACGGCCCAGGACAGCAGGCTCAGCCACAGCTGGGTGCGGGCGGTGCGGTCGAAGGCCATCTGCACCAGCACCCCGACCATGCCGGCGGCGGTGAGCAGCGACAGCCCGGGAAACCACCACATCGTGACCCGCAGCGCCGCCGCCGGGGTGCGTCGGCGCAGCACGATCTGGGAGAGCGCGATCAGCAGGTAGACGAACAGGATCACCGCGCCCGAGGAGTTGAGCAGGAAGCTGAACACGGTGTTGGGCGCGATCCAGGCGACGAGCACGCAGCCGAAACCCACCACCGAGGAGGCCAGGATCGCCACGTGCGGGACGCCGCGCGCGCTGACCGCCACCAGCTGGGCGGGGGCTTCGCGGCGGGCGGCCAGCACGAACAGCATCCGCGACGCGGTGTACAGGCCGGAGTTCAGGCAGGACAGCACCGCGGTGAGCACCACCGCGTTCACCAGGTGATCGGCTCCGGGGATGCCCATCGCCTTGAACGCGGCGACGTACGGCGAGGTGCCGAGTTCGCTTGAGTTCCAGGGCAATATCACCACAAGCAAAAACACCGAGCCGACGAAGAAGATCGCGATGCGGGCCACCACGGTGTTGGTGGCCCGGTGCACGGCGCGGCGCGGGTCGGCGGTTTCGGCGGCGGCGATGGTGGCCACCTCGGCGCCGACCATGGAGAAGATCGCCACCACGATGCCGGCGAACACCGCGCCGACCCCGTGCGGGAAGAACCCGTGCGCGGTGAGGTGGTGAAAATCCCTCCGGCCACCCGGCCAGATGCCCAGTGCGTAACAGCTGCCCAGGCCCAGGAAGGCCAGGATCGTCGCGACTTTGATTCCGGCGAACCAGAATTCGAACTCGCCGAAGGACGCCACCGAGATCAGGTTGGTCGCGGTCATGGTCGCCATCAGCAGCAGCGACAGCAGCCACAGCGGCGCGTCGAACCAGTAGGTCAGCACCTTGGCGCCGGCGACGGCCTCGAAGCCGACCACGATGACCCAGAAGTACCAGTACAGCCAGCCGACCGAGAAGCCCGCCCAGCCGCCCAGCGCGTCGCGGGCGTAGTCGGCGAACGATCCGGTCGACGGGTGGGCGGTCGCCATCTCGCCCAGCATCCGCATCACCAGGATGATCAGCGCGCCGCAGATCGCGTAGGTCAGGATCGCGGCGGGGCCGGTGGCCGCGATCACCACCCCGGATCCGACGAACAGCCCAGCGCCGATCACCCCGCCGATGGCGATCATGTTGAGCTGGCGCTGCGAAAGCCCCTGGTGCAACGTGGTGGGCGCGCTGCGGCGCCGGGCCTCGGTGCGGCCTCGCGTGCGCGACATGACGGGACGCTAGCACCGCATTCGTCGCCGCGACCCGGAATGCTTACACCCGGGTCCCGCGCGTCACCGCGTGCGGGTCCGAATGGCGTTGCGCCACCGATGGCGACGCACCGAGTGCGCCCGCGCTGTCGTTTCCAGCCCGGGTGGGAGCAACCCGGCCGGGATCAACGGGGCCGCCGCCAGCGGGAACAGTGCGCACACCGCGAACGCGACGGGGTAGCCGGCTCCGGTAATCAGCGCCCCGAACAGTGGCGGCGCCGCGGCGGCCGCCAGCCGCTGGTAGGTGTTTTGGGCGCCCAGCGTGCGTCCACTCCAGAACGGACCGGCGTACTCAGTGATCGCGGTGGAGGATAACCCGTTGTCCAGCATCGCGATTACCGCCGCGGCCACCATAAGTGCCACGGCGACTGCCGAACCCAGGTAGTCGGTGAAACTTAACGACAGCAGGATCGCCGCGCCGCTAGCAGCGATGACGCGCACCGGCCGCATTCGGGAGCCGATCCGGTCGGATAATCGGCCCACCGCCAGGCGGCCCACCGCACCGAGCAGCTGCGAGACGGTGACCAGCGCCCCGGCCGCGCCGATCGACCAGCCATGGCGGTCAATCAGCCAGACCAGCATGAAGGTCACGGTCATGTTCTGCGGCATCATCAGCAGCGCCGAGGCGGCGTGGATGCGCCGCAGCACGTGACCCTGCCGGTACGGATTGGACAGCTCGGCGTCGGTAGCGGTCTTGCGTGACCGGCGTGGCGGGTCGAGCACGCCCAGGGCACATGCCATCCCCGACACCAGGCACATCACCGCCGAAAACACCAGGGCCGCCCCGACTCCGTGCTCGGCCAGCTCGGGCA
Source organism: Mycobacterium sp. pUA109 (assembly GCF_041287095.1). Classification (NCBI taxonomy): domain Bacteria; kingdom Bacillati; phylum Actinomycetota; class Actinomycetes; order Mycobacteriales; family Mycobacteriaceae; genus Mycobacterium; species Mycobacterium sp. pUA109. Next base: position 296,618 of record NZ_JBGGKS010000002.1, read on the forward strand.
TGACCGTCGCGCCCAACGCGATTCCCAACGGTTGCGCGGTCTGGCGGATGCCCATCGCCAGGCCGCGCCGGTTCGGCGGGAACCAGCCGGTCACCAGCCGGCCGGTGGCCGAGTTGGCGCCCGCGGCGGCCATGCCCCCGAGAAACAGCAACACCCCCACCGCCATCAGCGAGTGCACCGACGCCGCGGCAAACGCGGCCGCCGCGGTCAGCGCCGACCCCAGCCGCAGCACGATGCGCTCCCCAGCCCGATCCACCACATAGCCCCAGGCGACCAGGGTGACCACCATGCCCCAGCTCGGCATCGACGACAGCACGCCGGCTTGGGTCAGGGTGACGCCGCGGTCGGCCTGCAGCGCGGGGATCAGGAACGCGACGCCGTTGATGAACAGGAAGGACGACAGCGTCGCCAACGACGCGATCGCCAGCATGGACCAGCGCGCGGCGGTACCGATCGACTCCCGATGCCGTCGCTGCCAAATCCCTATCGCCAATTCGGGCGCCCCCTCTCGTAGGTGACGCTAGCGTCCGGCTCCGGGGGCTGCAGAAGTTCACCCACCCCCGGTGGTCACCGCGACCGGCACCGTATCGGCGATGTCGGTCGGGGTCAGCGCCGGACGGGTGCGAACCACTTGGGGCCACCAGAACCAGCGACCCAGCAGTGTGGCGATCGCCGGTGTCATGAAGGACCGGACGATCAGCGTGTCGAAGAGCAGGCCCATGCCGATGGTGCTGCCCACTTGGGCGAGGATGAGCAGCGCGCTCAGCCCGAAGGACAGCATGGTGAAGGCGAACACCAGCCCGGCCGAGGTGACCACGGCGCCGGTGCCGGCCATGGATCGGATGATGCCGGTTTTGATGCCGGCACCGATCTCTTCTTTGAACCGGGCGACCAGCAGCAGGTTGTAGTCGGATCCCACCGCGAGCAGGATGATCACCGACATCGCCAGGATCATGAAGTGCAGCTGGGTGCCCAACAGGTACTGCCAGATCAACACCGACAGCCCGAACGAGGTCCCCAGCGACAGCACCACGGTGCCGACGATGACCGCGGCGGCGACAATGGCGCGGGTCACGACCAGCATGACGAGGAAGATCAGGATCAGCGCCGCCACCCCGGCGATGAGCAGATCGTAGGTGGCTCCCTCCTTCATGTCCTTGGCGTTGGCCGCGGTGCCGGCGATATAGATGTGGGAGTTCTCCAGCGGGGTGCCCTTGATGGCTTCGAAGGCGGCGTTACGGATGGCGTCGATGTGGGCGATGCCCTCCAGGCTGGCCGGATCCCCCTGATGCGAGATGATGAACCGCACCGCTTTGCCGTCCGGGGAGAAGAACATGTTCATCCCCCGCTTAAAGTCGGGGTTGTCGAACACCTCCGGCGGCAGGTAGAACGAATCGTCGTTCTTGGATTCGTCGTACGCCTGACCCATCTGGTTGCCCTTGCCGCCCGCCGCGGCACCCTGATCCTGGATACCGGCCATGGTGCTGTGCATCGACAGCATCATGGTGTGCATCGACTTCAGCATCGCGACCATCGGCGTCAGCAGGTTCATCATTTCCGGCATGATCGCGTCGAGTTTGTCCATCAGCGGGATCATGTCGGTAATGGCATCGCTGAGGGTGTCCACCCCGTCGAGCGAGTCGAAGATCGACCGAAACGCCCAGCAGGACGGAATGTCGAAACAGTGCGGCTCCCAGTAGAAGTAGGCGCGGATCGGCCGAAAGAAATCGTCGAAATCGGAGATGCCGTCCCGCAACTCATTCGTCAGGGCCACCATGTCCTTGACCTGCCGGGTGAGCTCACCGGTGATACCGGTGAGCTCCTTCATGATCGCGATCATCTTTTCCATGGTGCCGATCATGGTTTCCATCTGGTTGGCCATCACCAGCATGTTGTCCATCTCGGACTGCATGTAGTCGCGCTGCATCTGCTGTCCGACACCTTGCATACCCATCTGGTACGGGATGGTGCTGTGGTCGATCGGGGTGCCCAACGGGCGGCTGATCGTCTGCACCCGCGCGATCCCGGGGGTGTGAAAGATGTTGCGGGCGATCCGCTCAACGATGAGCATGTCCGCAGAGTTGCGCAGATCCTGATCGGCTTGCAGCATCAACACTTCCGGGTTCATCCGGGCCTGGGAGAAATGCCGGTCCGCGGCGGCGAAACCCTGCATCGCCGGGATGCTCTTCGGCATGAACTTGCGTTCGTTGAAGCTGGTCTTATAGCCCGGCAGCGCCAACAGGCCCACCAGCGACACCGCCAGCGTCGCCACCAGGATCGGGCCCGGCCACCGCACCACCGCGGTGCCGATCCGCCGCCAACCCCGCGTCTGGGTGGCGCGTTTGGGTTCGAACAACCCGTACCGGCTGCCGATCACCAGCATCGCCGGCGCCATCGTCAGCGCCGCGGCCAACGCCACCACAATGCCGATCGCCATCGGGATCCCGAGGGTCTGGAAATTCGGCAGCCGGGTGAAATGCAGGCAGAACGTGGCGCCGGCGATCGTCAGGCCGGAACCGAGGACGACGTGGGCGGTACCCCGATACATGGTGTAGTAGGCGGTTTCGCGGTCCTCGCCGGCGTTGCGGGCTTCGTGGTAGCGGCCCAGCACGAAGATCGCGTAGTCGGTGCCCGCGGCGATCGCCAGCATGGTCAGCAGATTCACCGAGAACGTCGACAATCCGATCAGGTGGTAATGCCCGAGGGCTGCAACCACCCCGCGACCGGCCGCCACTTCCAGAATCACCATCACCAGCACCAGCACCACCGTGATCACCGAGCGGTACACGATGAACAAACTCATCAAGATGACCAGCAGGGTCAGCGCGGTAACCAATTTCAGGCTGGTGTCGCCGACGTTGTGCTGATCGGACATGAGGGCGGTCGATCCGGTGACATACACGTGGATACCGGGCGGTGCCGGTGTGCTGGCCACGATGTTGCGCACGGCGGCGACGGATTCGTTGGCCAGCGCTTGGCCCTGGTTGCCGGCTAAGTTGAGCTGCACGTAGGTGGCTTTGCCGTCGCCGCTTTGGGCACCGGCCGATGTCAGCGGGTCACCCCAGAAGTCCTGCACATGGGTGATGTGGGTGGGATCGGCGCGGAATTTTTTGATCAACTCGGCATAGAAGCGGTGCGCCTCATCGCCCAACGGCTGGTCGCCTTCGAGCACGACCATCGCCGAGGCGTCAGAATCGGATTCTCCGAATGCCTTCCCGATGTGCTTCATGGCCTGCATGGACGGGGCGTCGTCGGGGCTGAGCGACACCGACTGCTCCTGGCCCACCTCTTCCAGGGAGGGCACCGCGATGCTGACCAGCACGGTCAAGGCCACCCAGCCCAGCAGGATCGGCAGCGCGAAGATTCGGATGAACCGGGGCAGGATCGGACGTGAGGCCGCGTCGCGGCGGGTCATGCCGACTTCACCAGGCAGAAAGTGAACGCGTCGACACCGTGGCTCGTTTTCTCGTCCTTGACCTCACCGTCGACGGTGATGCGGCACCCGATGGTCTCGGCGTCGCCCTGCGCGATCAGGTTCGGGCTGGTGGCTGGTGCGGTGGTGGTCAGGGTCAGCGACCACGGCAGCGGCGCGTCCTTGAGACTCTGCGGATTCGCCGACAGGTCGAGGTAGTTGATGGTCGCGACCGCGCCCGCCGGGCCAAACACCTCGTAGGTCACCCGCTTGGGGTTAAACGGTTTGGCGTCGTTGAGGATCCCGGAACCTTCCCGCCTGGTCTGGTCGGTCGACCCGAAGACCCCGTGCAACCGGAACACCACGAACCCACCGACCGCCACCGCCAGCAGCGCCAGCAATGGCAACCAGGACCGCCGTATCGCCGCGATCATCGACCGTCCCACCCGTATCCAGACGGCCCCGCGAACCCACCTGATTGCATCACCCGTCTATTTTGCAGTATGTGCAGTAATTACAGCAAGTGCAGCTTTGTTGGCGCGGCCCTTGACGGAAGTGAGCCGATGATGTGCGACCATGCAGGTGTGACGCCTTCCTTACGCGAGCGACGTCGCCGGCAGACCAAGCTCGAAATACACGACGCGGCACTGCGTTCCGCCCGGGAACGCGGCTTCGACAACGTCACGGTCGAGGAAATCAGCAGCGCGGCCGGCGTATCACCCCGCACCTTTTTCAACTACTTCCCCAACAAGGAATCGGCGATCGTCTACGTCCCCCTGGACATGTCCGCGGATTTGGCCAGCGATTTCATCGCCGCCGGGCCGGCACCGAACCCGGTGGTGCTCGCCGAGTTAATCGGCTTAACCGCAACACAGTTCGAACGCAACCCACCGCACCGCACCGACATGGCCGACATGCTGGCCATCGCGCACAGCAGCGCGGCGGTGACCTCGGCGGCGCTGACCCAGTTCGAAACCCTGCACCAGGGCCTAGCGTCGGTGGTGGCACAACGCATCAACGTTGCCCCCGACGACGAAGTACCGGTGTTGATCGCCGCGCTGGCCATCGCCACGGTGCGCGCCGGGCTGGAGCGCTGGGCCACCCAGCCCGTCGACGGCAACGACGACTCCCCCGCCCCCTACATCCAACGAGCCGCCGCGCTCCTGCAGACCTTCTTCACCAGCGATCCCGAACCAGCGGCCGCGGTGCGTACGCGTGCGGACCGGCGGGGCTGAAGCTTCGGCCTTCGTCCCGGAAGCTCGGCTGTCGCTGACGCGGCGATGCGTGCGGTGGCCGGGCGACTGCGGCCGCGGCGGGACCGACCCGCCGGCTCGGGCCCTGCGGGCACCGAGCATCGATAGGTTCGGTGATCGCCGGAGCCCCGTTCGGCGGCACGGCGGGATGCCTTGGCCGGTGGTCGAATTCGATTTTGTCGACGTCGACGGTGTCGTTTTGTCGGGCGCGGGCCAAACCGAGCAGGTAGAGGTCCACGCCGACGATCAGGTAGCAAGCCAGGACGATAAGAGGTCGGGTGGCACCGTGGCCGTCGAAGAAGCCGACGTCGCGCATCAACGCGCCGGTGGCCCCGGGCGGCAGCAGTTGCCCCAGCCGCCCCCAGGGCCGGGGCAGCATCTCCGGGGCGCTGGCCAGCCCGGACAGCGGGTTGCCGAGCAGCACCAGCAGCACCGCGGCGACGCCCAGCCCGGCGCCGCCGAGCAGTTCACGCAATCCCAGGACGGTGAAACAGGTTGCGGCGATACCGAACATGCCGGCCACGCTGATGAGCCAGAAGTTGGTGTCGAAGGTGCCGATCACAAACCGCAAGATGGTGACGATGGTCAGCCCGCCGACGACGGCTACCCCGAGGGCGGACAGGATCCGGCCGCGCGGGCTGGGCACCAACAACATGATGATCATGGCGCCCATCCAGCCGCCCAGCGCCAGCGGCAGCGCGCCGGCCGCCAGTCCGGTGCCCTTGGGATCGCGGTCGGGAAAGGCCCGCAGGTCGGTCAGGTGCGCGGTGCGGTGCGTGGCATCGGCGAGGTGCTGGCCGACCGACTGCACCATGGCGGCCACCGCCGGGCTGGCGGCGGTGGCGTAGAGCACGTTGACGTCGCTCGGTGAGTCCAGCATCAGTGCGCCGTAGATCTCCCGGTCGGTGATCGCGGCTTGGGCGTCGGATTCCGAGGCGTAGATGTGGACGTCGAATCCCTGCGCCGCCTTTTCGAAGGCGACGATCTGGGCGGGTGCCCCGACGACGCCGATCGGCACGTCATGAGGTCCGGACTTGGACGCGGGCAGGGCGAAGGCGATCACCAGAATCGCCAACAGCATCGCGGTGCCTCCGACAGCGGCCAGCGGCTTGAGCCACGGCTTGGCCGGCGGTGCGGTGGATGGTGCCACGGTGGTCATGGTGGACGTCCTAACGGTGCGGGCGCTCTGCGGTCAGATAAGCCGTTGTCATGCCGGCGATTTCGCGGGCCCACTGCGGCCAGGTCAGGCCGTCGGGCCACACCGGTGATACAGCGGCGCGGTGTACGCTGGCGGCGATCACGCTGCGAAAAGCCAGGGTCAGCGCGGTGTCGGGATCGGGGTGTCGGATCTGGTCACGGTGCGGCGCCGCCGCATCGAAAAATCGTCGCTGCAGGGTGGTGAGCATGCGCAGCGCTTGCTCGGGCGCCTCGGCGCTGGGTCCACCGGCCAAGATCGCGGGAATGACGCGGCCGCTGTCTGCCAGGGTCTGGCTCAGCGCCGCGGTAAGCGCATCCAGGACGCCGGCCAGCGACGGCTGCGCCGCATCGAGCGCGTCGGTCATGCCGGTTTCCAACCGCGCCAACAACTCCCGCCGTACCGCGTCGATGAGTTGCTCTTTACTGGCGAAGCGCCGGTAGACGCCACCGACCGACACCCCGGCGTGCTCGGCGACCCGAGCGATGGTGAACTCCTCGAAGCCGTCGTTGATCAGCACGTGCTCGGCCGACGCGAGGAGGCGTTGCAGCGCCGCGCGGCTGCGGGCCTGCTGCGGCGGGCGCACCCCCGAGGAGGCCCGCGGTGCTGCTGTGGGTGACATAGCCTGCTCCTTATCTCGCTGGCGCCGGGTCAGGCCACCGACGCGATGTCTTGGTCTTTGAGCTGCGCGGTGGTGCTGCCTTGGGCGAGACGCGTGAACAGCGGCATCGCGAGCGGGATTTGCCGCAGCCGGGCCATCCCCTGCCGGAATAGCAGCTCGATCCGGTTGTCCGGGCTGAAAAAGAACCGCTGCCGCACACCGAAGCGCTGGTAGGCGTCGACGAACGGGCGCAGGCCGCGCTCCCATTCGATCAGCGCCCGGTTGAGGTCGTGCGGGTAGCGCTCCAGCATGCTGCCCAGCAGGTCGGGGCCGGCCAGTGCCGAGGACACCCCCAACCCCGAATACAGTGTCTCGCACCACGCCGCGTCGCCGACCAGCACCACCCGGCCGTCATGCCAGCTGTCCATGTGCACCTGTTCGACCGAGTCGAAAAGATATTCGTCGGCGGCCTCGAACGCATCGATCACCTCGCTCAGCAGCCGCCCCAACGGTTGCGGCCCGAACACCGTGCGCAGCCGCGCCGCGGGAGCCTCACCGAACTCGGCGTCGACATCGTCGGTGTGATAGGTCAACAACGCCGTCGGCGGGTGATCCTTGAACGGGTAGACGATCAGTGAGCGACCGGACTCCATCAGAAATGCGCCATCTCCGATCGCCAGATCACTCAGCTTGGAGGGCAGTTCGAACGTGGCGATCATGTGGTCGAGTCGGCGCAGGTACTTCTCGTGCGGGCCGAACACCAACGAGCGGACGGTGGAGCGCAGCCCGTCGGCACCTACCACCAGATCGAATTCCTCGCTGGTCACCGTGCCGTCGGCGGTGTTGGTCAACGTCACCGTGACGCCGGTTTCGTGCTGGTCGATCTTGGTCGGCACCGTGCAATACCGGATCTCGACGTCATCGGGCAGGGCCGAAAACGCCGCGGCCTCCACGTCGCCGCGCAGCGCCGTCCACGCCTCGCCGGGAAGGTCGGCGAAACTCATCCCGACCCGTCGGTTGCCGCGCCGGTCATAGTCGAAGGCGACCCCGGGCGGGCGGCGGTCGTGCAGGTGCCCGGCGAGGCCCAACCGTTGGGCGGCCGCCCGGCCCGAACCGAAGATCCCGACGAAATAGCCGCCGGTGCGCCGGCCCGCGGCGCGCTCCACCAGCACCGGTGTCCACCCGAGCTGATGCAACCGCAACGCTGTGGCCATACCGCTGATACCCAGCCCCACGACCAGGGCGCGCCGCCCCGCGGAGGTGTTTGCCATCGCCCCGTGAACCCCTCTATCAGAAACCAGAATGCGAATATCGATTCCGATATTAGGGTGACGGCGGCTGGTGCGCAACCTGTTGCCAACCACGATGTGGGCACCGTTACAGGAAGGTGATGAGCGGCGCGGCGTCTCCCGTTACACCGGCACGGATCGCAGTGCCGCCGGCAGGCTGGGCAGGAAATGCGTGGTCGCGAACGCGCGGATGTCCTCGGCGGTCGCCAACGGCTCGCGCGTCGGCAACAACAGCGCCATCGCGGCGTACCGCAAAATGGTGTCGGCCAGGTCGGTGACGGCCTGCTCGCCGATGCGTTCAGCGAACCCGGCGGGAAATATCACCCGCAACGCGGCCGCAATTCGCCCGACCGCCGGAGCCCAGTGCTGCCCGGCCAGCTCGAGCATCAGCCCGGGTTCGTCGTTGATCATCCGGTTCAGCACCCGATGCCGGCGGAACCGCAGAATCGCCGAGACAAACGCCTCGACGTAGTAATTCGACTGCGGCCCAGTATTTTTCAACTCGGCGGCGATGTCGGCGAACAGCACCGCGTTCTCCCGGTCGATGACGGCGGCGACCAGCTCGTCGCGGCCGGCGAACCGGCGGTAGATGGTGGTGCGGCTGACCCCGGCGCGCCGGGCCACGTCGTCGAGGGCGACCCGGCGGAAGCCGTGCCGCTCGAACTCGACGACCGCGGCGTCGAGGATGGCGGTGGTGGCGGAGTCAGCCCCGGGCGTAGCCGGCACAGGCGAACTTGTTGTAGCGCAGCCGCATCGGCAGATGATCCCACATCCAGTTGACCGGCCGCGACCGGCACACCGCGGCGAAGCGCCGGTAGCGGCGGTCCTGCCGGTCGCTCCACGGCAGCCCCAGCAGCGCGCGGGTGTTGGGCGGCATCCCGCCGGTGGTCAAAAACGCCGCGATCGGGTTGAACACCGCCGACACGACCCGCCACACCGCCGGGGACACCCCTTTGGGGCAGGGGAATCCCTTGGTGACATACCCGACGCCGTAGCGCGCGGTCTTGTGCGGCACCACGACCTCGTCGAGCATCCGGTTCCAGTACTGCTCGAACGCGGCGTAGTCGACCGGCATCGGCCGGTCGCTGACGCCATAGCGGCGATACCAGGTCTTGGATTCGGCGTAGATCTGCTCTTTTTCGGCGCGGGTCAGCCGCTTGACGAAGGTGTCGGCGAAGTACAGCACCTGGTCGACGAAGGTGGCGTGCGCCCAGAAGTAGGTGTCGGGGTCCAGCGCGTGGTAGCGGCTGCCGTCGGGCATCTCGCCCTTGATGTTGTGGTGGAAGTCGCGCACCCGCTGGCCGGTGTTGTCGGACTCCGAGCCGTAGACGGTCATGAAGATCGGCGGCAGCGATCGCTTGACCCGGGCGGCGGTGTCGGCAAAGAACACCGAGTGATCCAGCACGCCCTGGCCCAGTTCGGCCAGCATGTTCTGCAGCACCGCCGGGCGGGGCCCGATCAAGAACATCCGGTTGTCCCCGAAGTACCGCCACACCAGCGACTGCGGGCCCAGCGGCAGGGCGTCGGTGTCCGGCGTGGTTTCCGCGAGCTCGGTCATGCGGAACAGTGTTACACATTTTGCACTTTGTACCAACGTGGTGCGGGTCACCGTTATCGGGCTGTGGCCGGATCGTGTGGCGCACCGAGACCCGCGGCTCGCGTCGGCTTGGCATGATGCGCTGGTGAAATCGCTGACCCGCAGGGACGCACTGCGTCTGAGTGTCACCGGTGCGGTCGCGGGCGCCGGCACCGCGGGCCTCCTCGCGCTGGGCGCCCTGCTCGATCCGCCCCGACCCCGCGCCGCCCCCGGCCCCAGCGACCCCGCGCCGGCGAGCAGCGCGCTGCCGACCCGCGACTCGGGCTCGTTCGTGTCCGCGGCGCGCGGCGGCGTCGAAACCAACTGGATCATCGCGCGGCCGCCGGGCCAGACCGGCACGCTGCGCCCGGTGATCGCCTTGCACCACTTCGGCGGCAACGCGGCCGGGGTGATGGACCTCGGCGTGGAGGACGGCCTGGCCGCGCTGGCCCGGGCCGGCCGACCGCCGTTCGCGGTGGTCAGCGTCGACGGCGGCGACGGCTACTGGCACAAACGCGCCTCCGGCGAGGACTCCGGGGCGATGGTGCTCAACGAGCTGATCCCGATGCTGGCCAGCAAGGGGCTGGACACCTCGCGGGTGGGCTTCATCGGCTGGTCGATGGGCGGCTACGGGGCGTTGCTGCTGGGGTCGCGGCTGGGTCCGGCGCGCACCGCCGGGATCTGCGCGGTCAGCCCGGCGCTGTTCCTGACGTATTGGGGTTCCGGGCAGACGGCGTTCGACAGCGTCGAGGACTGGCGGAGCAACTCGGTGTTCGGCCAGCCGGCGCTGGCGTCGATCCCGATCCGGGTCGACTGCGGCACCGGCGACCGCTTCTCGGCGGCCACCAAACAATTCGTCGACCAGCTGCCCACCAAACCGGCCGGCGGGTTTTCCCCCGGCGGACACGACGTGTCGTTCTGGCGGCAACACCTGCCCGACGAGCTAGCCTGGTTGGGCTCCTAACGCGCCAACCGGAAACGAGGTCACCGCTATTTGGTGACAGTGCGACAGCTCGACCACGCTCGCGCTTCCCGCCGGGAAGAGCCCGGTGGAGCGGTCCCACGGCCCGGGTTTCGCCCCGACATCGAGGGGCTGCGGGCGGTCGCGGTGCTGGCCGTGGTGCTGTTTCACGCCGAGGTCCCCGGCGTCCGTGGGGGTTTCGTCGGCGTCGACGTGTTCTTCGTGATCTCCGGGTTCTTGATCACCGGGCTGCTGTGGGCCGACGTGGCCGACACCGGCACGGTGCGGCTGGGCCGGTTCTACGCGGCCCGCGCCCGCCGCCTGTTGCCGGCGGCGGCCACCGTCGGCGTCGCCACCGCGGTGAGCGCGGCAATCCTGCTGCCGCCGTTGTCCTCTCGCGGCGTCTTGGGCGACGGCATCGCCAGCGCGCTCTACGTCGGCAACTACCGGTTCGCCATCGTTGGCACCGACTACCTGGCCGCCGACGCGACGCCGTCGCCGTTTCAGCACTACTGGTCGCTGGGTGTGGAGGAGCAGTTCTATCTGCTGTGGCCGGTCCTGATCCTCGGCACGGCCTGGCATCTGCGGCGCCAGCTGGGAATCCGGGCCGCGACGTCGACGCGCCCGTACCTGCTGGCGCTGGGCCTGGTCGCGGCGGGGTCGTTGGTGCTGTCGCTGACCTGGACCCGCACGTCGCCGCCGTGGGCGTTCTTTTCGCTGCCCACCCGGGCCTGGGAGTTGGCCGCCGGCGGCCTGGTGGCGCTGAGCGCCGGCCGGTGGCGGCGGCTGCCCGGGCCGTGCGCCGCGGTCGCCGGCTGGGGCGGCCTGGGGTTGGTGGCGCTGTCCTGTGTCCAGTTGGGGCCCACGACCGCCTATCCGGGCACCGCGGCGCTGGCGCCGGTGCTGGGCACCGCGTTGGTGCTCGGCGCCGGCGGCCCAAACCCGGCGGCCGGGGCGGGCCGCGTCCTGGCGGTGCCGGCGCTGCGCGCGGTCGGCCGGATGTCGTATTCCTGGTACCTGTGGCATTGGCCGGTGCTGCTGTTGGCGCCGCTGGCGCTGGGTCACCCGCTCGGGCTGGCCGGCCGGGTGGCGGCGGCCGGCGTCGCGGCCGGGTTGGCCGTGCTGACCTTGCACCTGATCGAGAACCCGGCCCGGTTCGCGGCGCCGCTGCGCGGTTCGCCGGGGAAGAGCCTGGCGGTGGGCGCCGGCGCCGTCACGGTGTGGGTGGGCACCGCCCTGGTGTTGCAGATGCTGGTCCCCGTTCCGGCCGGCCACGGTGCCGCCGCGCCGGCGGTGACCGCGGCGCCCGGCACCGATGCGGTCCCGCGGTCCCCGACCGCGCAGATCCAGGCGGCGGTGGCGGCGGCGACCACCGCGCGGCCGGTCCCGGCCAACCTGTCGCCGCCGCTGGCCGACGCCGCCGCCGATAAACCGGCCGTGTTCGTCGACGGCTGCCTGCGGTCCTGGCTGGACGTCGGGCACGGCGACTGCGCGTCCGGCGACCCCGGCTCCCCCACCCGGGTGGTGCTGGTCGGCGACTCGCACGCCGCGATGTGGGATCCGGCCCTGCAGTCCGTCGCCGCGCAGCGCGGCTGGCGGCTGGAGACGCTGACCAAGGTCACCTGCCCGCTGTTGGGCCTGCCGATCCTCAGCCCGTACCTGGGTCGGCCGTACCGCGAGTGTGAACAGTGGCGCGGCGAGATGATGGCGCGGCTAGCCGCCGAGCACCCGCAGCTGGTCGTGTTGACCATGAGCCGCCGTTACGCCCCGGACTTCAGCTTCGCCTCCTACGATGCGGCGTGGCTGGGCGCGCTGACCCGCGCGGTGGCGGCACTGCGCGGCCTGGGCGCGTCGGTGGTGGTGCTCGGGCCGGTGCCCGATCCGCAGACCGCGGTGCCGGCCTGCCTGTCGGCGCACCTCGACGACGCCAGCGCCTGCGCGCCGACCCGGTCGGCGGCGGTCCACCAGGCCGGCATCGACGCCGAGCGGGCCGCCACCACGGCCGGCGGCGGCCACTACGCCGATCTGACCGCGCTGTTCTGCACCGCCGAGGTGTGCCCGGTGATCGTCGGCGACCAGCTGGTGTTCCGCGACGACAACCACCTCACCGGCCAGTACGCGACGACGCTGGGGCCCGCGATCGGCGAACTGGTCGACAGCGCGCAGGCCCCCAACTAGCCGCTAGCCATTAGCCCGGGAAACTGGGGTTCGCCGGGTTGTTCGGATTCAGCGGGCTCGCCGGGTTGGCCGGGTTATCGGGGCTCATCGGGTTGGCCGGATTATTGGGGTTCATCGGGCTGGCCGGGTTGGCCGGATTATTCGGATTGAGCGGGCTATTGATATTCGCCGGGTTCGTCGGGCTGTTCGGGCCGTACGGCCCGAGATTGCAGACCGCGTTCGCATTGGCCATGCAATCGCCGGGGTTGAACGGGTCGGGGTTGGCGGGATCGGCCTGCGCGGGGCCGGCCACGGCGAGGACCGGTGCGGCGATCACGACGGCCAGCGCCGCGGTCTTGGCGATGCGGCGACGGACACCGGAAACCATTGCAGGATTCACCGTATTGCTCCCTCGGTCGTGTTCCTGGTCGATGCCGACCGTCGAGGCTGAATCTACGGCGCCGAGACTGTAATCAGGGCGTGTTTCGCGGCGCCCAGACGCTCTGAGTACAGGCTCGGCGCCATGAGCGCAGGCTAGCGGCCAAACCGGCGCAGTCGCAGGCTGTTGGTGACCACCAGCACCGACGAGCAGGCCATCGCCGCGCCGGCGATCATCGGGTTGAGCAGCCCGGCGGCGGCCAGCGGGATCGCGGCGACGTTGTAGCCGAACGCCCACAGCAGGTTCACCCGGATGGTGTGCAGCGTGCGCGCCGACAACCGCAGCGCGGTCGGCACGGTGCGCAGGTCGCCGCGCACCAGGGTCAGGTCGCCGGCCTCGATGGCGGCGTCGGTGCCGGTGCCCATCGCCATCCCGATGTCGGCGGTGGCCAGCGCCACCGAGTCGTTGACGCCGTCGCCAACCATCGCCACCCGGGCGCCGTCGGCCTGCAGCGCCTTGACGGCGTCGGCCTTATCGGTGGGCAGCACCCCGGCGATGACGCGGTCGATGCCGACCTCGGCGGCCACCCGCTGCGCGACGGCGGCGGTGTCGCCGGTCAGCAGCACCGGGGTGATGCCCATCCCCTTCAGCTCGGCGATCGCGGCGGCGCTGCTGGGTTTGACGGTGTCGGCCAGCGTGATCACGCCGCGCACCCGGTCGTCCCAGCCGACCTCGACCGTCGTGCCGCGCTGCGCCGGCGCCGGCGCCAGCAGGTCCACCCCGGCCAGCGACCCGGCCCGCGACACCCGCACCCGCACCCCGTCGACCAGCCCGGACACCCCGGTGCCCGGCTCGTTGACGAAGGCGTCGGGCACCGCCGGGTCCAGTCCCCGATCGCGGGCGGCGGCCACGATCGCGGCGGCCACCGGGTGCTCGGAGGCGGATTCGACGGCCGCGGCGCGGGCCAGCAGCAGGTCGGCGTCCTCGCCGGGCCGGGGCGCCACGTCGGTCACGGCCATCACGCCGGTGGTCACCGTCCCGGTCTTGTCCAGCACGACGGTGTCGATGTGCCGGACCGTCTCCAGCACCTGCGGGTCCTTGATCAGGATGCCCAGCTGCGCGCCGCGGCCGGTGCCGACCAGGATGGCCGTCGGGGTGGCCAGCCCCAGCGCGCACGGGCAGGCGATGATCAGCACCGCCACCGCCGCGGTGAACGCCGCCGCGGCGCCCTGCCCGGCCAGCAGCCACCCGGCCAACGTCAGCGCGGCGATCACCAACACGGCGGGCACGAACACCGCCGAGACCCGGTCGGCCAGCCGCTGCACGGCGGCCTTGCCGCTCTGGGCGTCGCTGACCAGTTTGGCCATCCGGGCCAGCTGGGTGTCGGCGCCGACCTTGACCGCGCGCACCAGCACTCGGCCGTAGGTGTTCAGCGCACCGCCCAACACCTGGTCGCCGGGGCCGACGTCGACCGGCACCGACTCCCCGGTCAGCGCCGCGGTGTCCAACGCCGACGCGCCGTCGACCACCACCCCGTCGGTGGCCACCCGCTCGCCGGGCCGCACCGCGAACACGTCGCCGACGTGCAGCTCGTCGACCGGCACCCGCACCTCGACCCCGTCGCGCAGCACCGCGGCGTCCTTGGCGCCCAGGGTCAGCAGCGCCCGCAGCGCCGCCCCGGCGGACCGTTTGGCGCGCGCTTCGGCGTACCGCCCGGCCAGCAAAAACACCGTGACCGCCGCGGCGACCTCGAAATACACATGGCCGCGGCCGGCGAGCACCGCCACCGCCGACCAGCCGTAGGCGGCCAGCGTCCCCAGCGACACCAGGGTGTCCATCGTGGAGGCGCCGTGCACGGCGTTGCGCAGCGCGGCGCGGTGGAACGGGGCACCGCCCCACAGCACGATCGGCGTGGTCAACGCGAACACCAGCCACTGCCAGCCGGGGAACTGCCAGCCCATCACCATCGACAGCGCGACCACCGGCACGGCCAGCACCGCCGACCCGATCAGCCGGGGCCGCAGCCCGGTCCCCGTGGTGTCCTGGTCGGCGGCGGCGCCCACCACCGATGCCTGGTAGCCCGACGACTGCACCGCAGCGATCAGGTCGGCGACCGACACGCCGGATTCGTGTTGGACGTGGGCGCGTTCGACGGCGAAGTTCACCGTGGCCTGCACCCCGTCGAGCTGGTTGAGGCCCCGCTCGATCCGCGCCGCGCACGCGGCACAGGTCATGCCGCGCAGCTGCAGATCGGTGGTCACCATGCCGACGATCATACCCCTAGGGGGTATTAATGGTATGTCTGCTTCGCCACAGCCGGGCCACCCCGACCACGGCCAACACCCCGGCCAGCGTCGCCAGCAGCAGGGTCAGCAGCAACATCGGCGGGTCGTAGACCACCGAGGTGGTGGCCGGCTGCCCGGCGCTGATCGGCGCGACGGCCACCGTCGAGCGCACCTGCGACCAGCTCAGCGCGCAACCCACCGCCGCCGCCGCGGCCAAACCGAGTTCGACGGCGGCGCGGACCTTGGCGGTCACCACCGCGACTCCTCGTCGTCGTCGTTAACCGGTTCGGTGCGCTCCACCACCAGCGGGGCCAGCGCCGCCCGCAGTTGACGATGGTGCCGGGCCCAGGCCTGCGCCTTGCGGCCGCCGGTGAGCCGCAACCCGATCCCGACGCGTCCGCGCGGCACCCCGGTCAGCTCGCCCAGCGCCCGGGCCGACTGCCAGGCCACCACCTCTTCCTCCGCCGCCGCCTTGTTGTCGGCCTCCGGATAGATCTTGATGATGTCGCCGACCGGGATGGTTTCGGTGCCCTGGCGCAGGGTGTCTGCGGTCAACTCGACCGAGGTGTGGATCCGGGCCGCCTTGACCTGCAGGCCGACGAACCCCGACACCAGCACCAGGAAGATGCTGGGCATCAACAGGTTGAACCCGTAGCCGCTGTGCGCCTGGATCAGCAGCATCGTCACCGCCGACGCCGGGCCGGCCAGCACCCAATACCAGCTGGCGCCGCGTTCGTGGAACAGCGGCGCGGGATGCGGCGGCGGGACGGGCGGGTCGGCTTGCATGCTCGGGTCAGAGTAGCGGGCTCGGGTCACTGCGGTGAGATTGCATCCAGGGTCGCGAATTTCGCGAATCAACAGCCCTCCGCGCAGTCTCAACGGCGCCAACGGCGCGCATCACGTCAGCCACTCGGCCGCCGCGGCGGCCCAATAGGTCAGCACGATGTCGGCGCCGGCGCGCCGGATGCTGATCAGCGACTCCAGCGCGGCCGCCGGCCCGTCGATCCAGCCGTTGGCCGCCGCCGCGGAGATCATCGCGTACTCCCCGGACACCTGATAGGCGGCCACCGGCACCGGCGACACCTCGGCGGCCGCGGCCACCACGTCCAGATAGCCCAGCGCGGGTTTGACCATCACCAGGTCGGCGCCCTCGTCGAGGTCCAGCATCACCTCGCGCAGCGCCTCGCGGGCGTTGCCGGGCTCCTGCTGGTAGGTGCGCCGGTCGCCGGCCAGGCTGGAGTCCACCGCGTCGCGGAACGGGCCGTAAAACGCCGACGCGAACTTGGCGGCGTACGCCAGGATCACCACGTCGGTGTGTCCGGCCGCGTCCAGCCCGTCCCGGATGACGCCGACCTGGCCGTCCATCATGCCGCTGGGCCCCACCACGTGCGCCCCCGAATCGGCTTGGGCCACCGCCAGTTCGACGTAGCGGGCCAAGGTCGCATCGTTGTCCACCCGGCCGCGCGCGTCCAATACGCCGCAGTGCCCGTGGTCGGTGAACTCGTCGAGGCAGGTGTCGGCCATCAACACCGTGGCATCGCCAAGGTCCTTGGCCAAATCCCGCAGTGCGACGTTGAGGATGCCGTCGGGGTCGGTGCCGGCCGACCCCACCGCGTCCTTGTCGCCCGGGCGGGGCACCCCGAACAGCATCAGCCCGCCCACCCCGGCGGCGACGGCGTCGGCGGCCGCCGCCCGCAACGAATCCCGGGTGTGTTGGTACACGCCGGGCATAGACGGGATGGGGCGAGGCTCCGTTATCCCGTCGGCGACGAACATCGGCAGCACCAACTGCCGTGGCTCCAGCGAGGTTTGCGCAACCAAGCGGCGCAGCGCCGGCGTCGAACGCAGCCGGCGCGGACGCTGCCGCGGATACGCCATCGAGCTAGCGCCTGCGGCTCTTCTTACGCGGTGGCGGCAGCGCCCCCTCGGCGCGGAGCCGGGCGGCGTGCTCGGCCAGCGCCTCCACCAGCGGGCCCACCGCCGCGGTCTCCGGCTGCACGTCGACCCGCAACCCGAATTCGGCGGCGGTCTCGGCGGTTTTGGGGCCGATGCAGGCGACGATGGTGCGGGCGTGCGGCTTACCAGCGATGCCGACCAGGTTGCGCACCGTCGACGACGAGGTGAAGCACACCGCGTCGAACCCACCGGTTTTGATCATCTCGCGGGTGGCCGCCGGCGGCGGGGCGGCGCGCACCGTCCGGTAGGCGGTGACATCCTCGATCTCCCAACCCCGTTCGCGCAGACCCTCGGCCAGCGTCTCGGTGGCGATGTCGGCGCGCGGCAGCAGCACCCGGTTCACCGGGTCGAAAACGCTGTCGTACGGCGGGAATTCATCCAGCAGCCCCAGCGAGGACTGTTCTCCGGCCGGCACCAGCTCGGGGCTGACCCCGAAGGCGCGGACCTTATCGGCGGTGGCCTCGCCGACGCAGGCGATCTTCACCCCGGAGAACGCCCGCGCGTCCAGCCCGAACTCGCCGAACTTTTCCCACACCGCGCGCACCGCGTTGGTGGAGGTGAACACCACCCACTGGTACCGGCCGTCGACCAAACCCTTGACGGCCCTTTCCATCTGGGCCGGGCTGCGCGGCGGCTCGACGGCGATGGTGGGCACCTCCATCGGCAGCGCGCCGTGGGCCACCAACCGTTCGCTCATCTCGCCGGCCTGGTCCTTGGTCCGCGGCACCAGCACGGTCCAGCCGTACAGCGCCCGGCTTTCCCACCAGTTCAGCTTGGCCCGGTTGCTCACCGTCTTGCCGATGGTCACCACCAGCGGACCGGTCAGCGGGCCGGCGGGGTCGGTGCCGCCCAGCACGGCGGGGTCGGTCAGGCCCTGCAGGGTGGTCTCCACCGACCGCTGCGCGCAGGTGGTGCCGTTGGCGGTCACCACGCACGGGGTGGAGTCGGCCAGCCCATATTCGACCAGGGTGCGTGCGGCTTCGGCCAGATGCGAGCCGGTGGCTTGCAGGATCAGCGGGCCGGGGGCGGCGGCCAACGCCGACCAGTCCACGTCGCCGCGCACGTCGGCCACGGTATGCGACGAACCCAGCGGCAGCCCCGCGTAGGTGGGCACCGCGCTGCTGGCCGGCAGCCCGGGCACCACCTCGAAGTGCAGGTGGCTGCGGCTCACCGCGTTCACCTCGGCGATGACGGCGTCCACCGACAGCGGGTCGCCGGCGACCAGCCGCACCACGTCGGCCCCGGCTTTCGCCTCGGCGGTCAGGGTCTTGGCCACCTCGGCCGGGTCCCCCAACGCGGGGCGGATGTCGGGACCCCCGGCCACCGCGGCGTCCGCCGCAGCGTCGTCGGCGGCCTCGGCGTCGGCGGGTGCCGGTCCGGAGACCGGCGGCAGGTCGGCACCGATCAGCGACAGCACCGACTCGGGCACGTCGGGGTCGGTGAACACCAGGGCGGCGTTCGTCAGCACCGTCCGCGCCCGCATGGTCAGCAGGCCCGGGTCACCAGGACCCGACCCCACGAACACGATGCGGCCCGGCTTCGGCTTACGCCCTCGCGTCGTCATCAGTTACTCCCAGTCACCTCTCGTACGCGGGTGTCTCACCGCGCGTCCGACATCAGTTCCCGCGCACCCAGCTCGAACAACTCCGCGGCCACCGAGAGCCCCAGCTCCCGGGCTCGGCCCACGGTGCCGATGCCGGACGCGCGGATCACATCGGATCCGTCCAGCGCCGCCACGCAGCCGCGCAGCGACAGCTCCTCGAAGACGTGCCCGTCCTCATCGATGGACTCGACCACCTCGGCGATCGCGCCCACCGGTGCGGAACAACCCGCCTCCAGTTCGGCGAGCAGGGCTCGCTCGGCGGTGACCGCCGCGCGGCTATCGGCGTCGTCGAGCTCCGCCAATGCCGCCGCCAGCGCGGTGTCGCCGGCGCGGCACTCGACGGCGAGCGCACCTTGAGCCGGGGCTGGCAACATCTGCACCGGCTCCAGCGTCTCGGTGACTTCCTCGAGGCGGCCCAGCCGGGCCAGACCCGCCCGGGCTACCACGATGGCGTCGAGATCACCGCTGCTTACCCTGTTCAACCTGGTATCTAGGTTGCCTCGTAGGGGGCGAATTTCCAAACCGAGACCCAGTGCTCTAAGCTGTGCGGCCCGCCGCGGGGAGGACGTGCCCACCAGCGAGCCCGTCGGCAACTCCGCCAGCACCAGCCCGTCGCGGGCCACCACCGCGTCGCGGGCGTCTTGCCGCGCCGGGATGGCCGGGATGGCGAACCGGGCGTCGGCGGCGGTGGGCAAATCCTTGTAGGAGTGCACGGCGGCGTCGACGCGGCCGTCGTCGATGGCCTCGCGCAGGGCGGCGGTGAACACCCCCACCCCGAGGCTGGCAATCGGCGCCATCGACTGATCGCCGACGGTGCGGATGATCACCAACTCCGCGGGATGGCCGTTGGCGATCAGGGCGTCGCGCACCGTACCGGCCTGGGTGGTGGCCAGCGCGCTGCCCCGCGTTCCGATCCGGATCACATCGGCCAAGACGGCTCCACGCGGCTACTGCCGCGACTCGGTGCTGCCACCCGAGATGCTGTCCGTAGGGTCGGGGATGTCGGACCCCGTTGATACCAGCGGCAATTCGCCGGCGGTGGCCACCGCGTCGACGGCTTGCGGGTCGAGCTCGAACAGCTCACGCAGCGCCTCGGCGTAGCTGTCGCCGCCGGGGGCGCCGGCCAACTGTTTAACCCGCACGGTGGGGGCGTGCAGCAGCTTGTCGACGACCCGGCGCACGGTGCGGGCCACCTCCTCGCGCTGGGCGCTGTCCAGCCCGGGCAGCCGGTTGTCCAGCCGCAGCAACTCCGAGGTGACGACGTCGGCGGCGCGTTGCCGCAGCGCGGTCACGGTCGGGGTGACCTCGGCCATCCGCTGCCCGGCCAGGTAGGTGGCAACCTCGCGGGCGACGAGCTGGCGGGCGGCCTCGGCGTCGGCGGCGGCCGCCCGCGCCGACGGTTCCCGCTGGATCCGGTCCATATCGGCCACCCACACGCCGGGCAACCCGGCCACCGCCGGGTCGACGTCGCGGGGCATGCCCAAATCGCAGAACGCCAGCGGCTGCGCCACCTCGTCGCGGTGGCCGCCGGCCAGCGCGTGGTGCACGTCGGCCAGCGTCACCACCGGGCGCACCGCGCCGGTGCAGCTCACCGCCACGTCGGCGTCGGCCAGGGCGGCGGCCAGCCGGTCCAGGGTGAGGGCCTCGGCCGGGGTGCCGGATTCGCGGATCTTGCGGGCCAGCCGCTGCGCGCGCGGCAAGGACCGGTTGACGACGTGGATGTGACCGATCCCGGCCCGGGTCAGGTGCGCCGCGGACAACGCGCCCATCGCCCCGGCGCCGATCACCGCGGCGGTTTTCCCGGCCAGCCCGCCCAGCTTGGCGTCGGCCATGCCCAGCGCGACCGACACCACCGAGGCCCCGGCGGCGTCGATCGTGGTTTCGGAGTGCACCCGTTTGCCCACCGACAGCGCCCGCTGCGCCAACTCGTGCAGCACCCGGCCGACGGTGCGGTTGGTCTCGGCGGAGGCGTAGGCGCGGCGCACCTGCCCGAGCACCTGCTGTTCGCCGACCACCGCCGAATCCAGGCCGCTGGCCACCGCGAACAGATGCTCGACGGCGGCCTCGCTGTAGCGGACGTAGGCGTATTTGGTCAGGTCGGCCATCGAGATGGCGGCGTGCTCGCTGAGCACCTGCCCGATCACCGACAGCCCGCCGTGGAAGGCGTCCACCACGGCGTAGACCTCGACCCGGTTGCAGGTGGACAGCATCATGGCCTCGGTCACCAGCGGCGACTGCAGCACCTTGTCGATGATCTTGACCTGATCGGCTTCGTCGGTGCTCAGCTGCTCCAGGATGGAGACCGGCGCGCTGCGGTGCGAAACCCCGAAGAGCAGGACGCTCACGGCTTAATCACCTGGCCTGCTCCCTCGCATTCACCAGTGAACGAACTGACCTCCACGGTAAACGTTTACCAGCTGGGCTACCAAATTTGCGTGCCCGTTGGTTGCTCGCCCGGGCCGGCGGCTGCCGGCCGGTGAGTGTGCGATCTCATACGGTTTGGCCGCCGAAAGCGTATGAGACCGCACAGCCGCTGCGAGGTTGCTCACAGGCCGGCGGATCAGGCCAGGTCGGCGCGCAGCCGGTCCTCGTCGAGCTCCCAGTAGCTGTGCTCGCGGCCGTCGAGCAGGACCACCGGCAGCCGGTCCCCGTATTCGGCCCGCGCTGCGGCGTTACCCGCCGCGGCGGCCGCGTCGACGTCGGTGGCGGTCAGGTCGAAGCCCAGCTCGCCGGCCAACTCGCCCAGCCGGGCGTACACCCGGGCGCACACCGCGCAGCCGGCGCGGGTCAGCAACTCCACCTGCGGGCGCTGCGGCTGGTTCACGGCGACCAGTGTGGCACCGGTGGCCACGCGGGTGCCAGATAAGGTTGAGCCAACACTGCGGCACACATTTGAAGGAGTCCGTGATGGCGTTCTCCGACCCGGGCAGCGCGGATCCGGCCGTGGCCGCTGCCGACACGGTGGCCGCCGACGCCAGCGCCGAACGCGCGGTGGAGGGCGTGGCCGCCGACGCGGCCGTGCCCCCGGCGGACAGCCCGTCACCGGTCGATCTGACCGCCGCCGCGTTCTTCGACGTGGACAACACCTTGGTGCAGGGGTCCTCGCTGCTGCACTTCGGCCGAGGCTTGGCGGCCCGCCACTACTTCACCTACCGCGACGTGCTGCGGTTCGTGTACGCGCAAGCCAAGTTCCAGGTGATCGGGCGGGAAAACAGCGACGACGTCGCGGCCGGTCGGCGCCAGGGGCTGGCGTTCGTCGAGGGCCGCACCACCGCGGAGCTGGCCGCGTTGGGCGAGGAGATCTACGACGAGATCATCGCCGACAAGATCTGGCCGGGCACCCGGGAGCTGGCCCAGATGCATCTGGACGCCGGCCAGCAGGTGTGGCTGGTCACCGCCACCCCCTACGAGCTGGCCGAGACCATCGCCCGCCGGCTGGGGCTGACCGGGGCGCTGGCCACCGTGGTGGAGTCGGTGGACGGGGTGTTCACCGGCCGGCTGGTCGGCGAACTGTTGCACGGCGCGGGCAAAGCGCACGCGGTGCGGTCGTTGGCGATCCGGGAGGGGCTCAACCTCAAACGGTGCACCGCCTACTCCGACAGCTTCAACGATGTGCCGATGCTGTCGCTGGTCGGCACCGCGGTGGCGATCAACCCCGACGCCGCGCTGCGGGAGCTGGCCCGGGAGCGGGGCTGGGAGATCCGCGATTTCCGCACCGCCCGCAAGGCGGCCCGGATCGGTGTGCCGTCGGCGCTGGCGCTGGGGGCCGCCGGCGGGGCGCTGGCGGCAGCCGTGTCGCGTCGCCACGACCGCTGAGAGGGCGCGATTTCCGTTCGCAAGCGGCTGTCGCAGGACGCATGGTGCCCAGTGGCACTTTCACGATGCGACTCGCCGGAGACGCGTCGTGAAAGTGCCATTCGCGGACGGCGGGGGCAGGTGAGGCCGCGGCTGCGTCGCGGCTAGGCGGGGCGCTCCTGCGCGCTGATAGGCTTCCGCCGCCGGGCACTATTGCGAGCGGAGGGCGACCGGGCATGTCAGTGCACACAGAATCGCAGGGAATCATCGGTACTCACTACCGGTTCCCGGACTATTTCCAGGTCGGCCGGGAAAAGATCCGCGAGTTCGCCGCCGCGGTCAAAGACGACCACCCGACCCACTTCGAAGAGTCCGCGGCCCAGGAGGCCGGCTACGACAGCCTGGTCGCCTCCCTGACGTTCCTCGCGGTCGCCGGGCGTCGCGTGCAGCTGGAGATCTTCACCAAGTTCGACATCCCGATCAACATCGCCCGGGTCTTCCACCGCGACCAGAAGTTCGAGTTCCACCGGCCGATCCAGGCCGGCGACAAGCTGTACTTCGACACCTACCTCGATTCGGTGATCGAGTCGCACGGCACGGTGATCAGCGAGATCCGCAGCGAGGTCACCGACGCCGACGGTCAGCCGGTGATGACCAGCGTGGTCACCATGCTCGGTGAGTCGGCGAACCAGGACGCCGACACCGAAGCGGCGACCATCGCCGCGATTGCATCGATCCGCGGCCAGGCCTAACCTCGGCGGCTATGACCGACCGGGGAGAGCGCTCACCCGACGCCGGACTGGTACCGCATTACGCGGACGTCCAGTCGCACTACGACCTGTCCGACGAGTTCTACCGGCTGTTTTTGGACCCGACCCAGACCTACAGCTGCGCCTACTTCGAACGCGACGATATGACGCTGCACGAGGCACAGCTGGCCAAGATCGACCTGTCACTGGGCAAGCTGGGCCTGCAACCCGGCATGACCCTGCTCGACATCGGCTGCGGCTGGGGCGCCACCCTGGCGCGGGCCATCGAACGCTACGACGTCAACGTCATCGGCCTGACCCTGAGCAAAAACCAGCAGGTTCACGTCGAGAACCTGTTCGACACCATCGACAGCCCGCGCAGCAAACGGGTGCTGCTGGAGGGCTGGGAGAAGTTCGACGAGCCGGTGGATCGGATCGTGTCGATCGGCGCGTTCGAGCACTTCGGCTACGACCGCTACGACGACTTCTTCGCCCGGGCCTACCGGCTGCTGCCCGCCGACGGCGTGATGCTCTTGCACACCATCACGATGGTGAGCCCGGAAGAGGCCGAGGAACTCGGGCTGAAGCTGACCATGACGCTGGTGCGGTTCATCAAGTTCATCATGGACGAGATCTTTCCCGGGGGTCAGCTACCGCGGGTGGCCAACGTGGAATCGCACGCCACCAAGGCGGGTTTCACGGTGGCGCGGGTGCACCCGCTGCGCCCGCATTACGCCCGCACGCTGGACATGTGGGCCGCGGCGCTGGAGGCGCACCGCGACGAGGCCATCGCGATCCAGTCGCAGCAGGTCTACGACCGCTACATGAAGTACCTGACCGGCTGCGCCGACCTGTTCCGCAACGGCAACACCAACGTCTGCCAGTTCACCCTGGTCAAGTAGCCCCCGCGAGCAGACGCAAAAGCACCCATTTCGTGCCGAAATAGGGTGCTTTTGCGTCTGCTCGGCCGCGGAACTCAGCCGAAGAACACGTTGCGCCGGCCGGTCAGCAGCCGGTACAGCGTCTGCTGGATGGTCTCGCGCACCTGGTCGGTCAACTCGAAGGTGACCATCGGGTCGTCGGCGGCGGACTCGTCGTAGTCGACGGTGGGGATCGGCTCACCGAACGCGATATGCCACTTCGACGGCAGCGGCACCAGCCCGGCCGGGCCGGCCAGCGGGAACAGCGGGGTGATCGGGAAGTACGGCACCCCGAGCAGCCGGGCCAGCAATTTGACGTCGGCCAGCATCGGGTAGATCTCCTCGGAGCCGACGATCGAGCACGGCACGATCGGCGCCTTGGCCCGCAGCGCGGCCGACACGAAACCGCCGCGGCCGAAGCGCTGCAGCTTGTAGCGATCCTTGAAGCGTTTGCCTAGCCCCTTGTAACCCTCCGGGAACACCGCGGTCAGTTCGCCGGCGGCCAGCAACTTGTGGGCGTCGGCGGTGCACGCCATGGTGTGGCCCGCCTTGCGGGCGGCCGGGCCGATCACCGGCAGGTCGAAAACCAGGTCGGCGGCCAGCAGCCGCAAATCCCGGTGGGCCGGGTGTTCGTCGCGCACAGCCACCGAGGTCATCAGCGCGTCGATCGGCAGCACCCCGGCGTGATTGGCCACCACCAGCGCCGCCCCGGTGTCCGGCAGGTTCTCCACACCGCTGACCTCGACCCGGAACCATGACTTGAAGAAGAACCGCAGCAAAGGCAGCGCGACGGCGTTGGTGAAGTGCGGGTCGAAGCCGTACTCGTCGACGCTGTAGTCCCCGGTGATCCGTTCCCGGATGAACTGGGCGATCGCGGCGACCCGTTCAGCGAATTCGTTGGCGGAGGGTTGCGCCGCCATGGCACCGCTGGCGGCGCGGCGCTGGTCGATCTCGCGGACGACGGCGGCGATCTCCTCGGCCGAGGCCCGGCCCTTGCCGTCGTGGGCCACCGAGGGATGCCGGCGCGCCGCGTCGGCGCGCCGCTGCGCCGTTGCACGACTCGAATTCGAGTGCAACGGAATGACTTTCGCCTTCGAATCGCCCGCCACCATGCCTACCTCCCCTCCCCCGATCGAGAAACTATGCGCGGCTGCCCCAACGCTGAGCTGCCGCCACGGCGCGGCGCTCCAACGAGCGTACCCATTGCGGGTCGATGATCGGAGTGAGATCACGACCCCGCAAATAATCATCGAAGGCCTCGGCTGTGGACCATTTCGGGCTGTAGCCAAGGTCGTCACGCATTCTAGTCGTGTCCATCACTCGACCAAAGCTCAAATACTCAAGTTGTTCACGATTGATCTCGGTGTAGCGGTTAGCCCGTCTCAACGAATCCACCGCCCACAGCCCAAAACCCGGCACTG
Organism: Mycobacterium sp. pUA109; assembly: GCF_041287095.1. NCBI lineage: Bacteria > Bacillati > Actinomycetota > Actinomycetes > Mycobacteriales > Mycobacteriaceae > Mycobacterium > Mycobacterium sp. pUA109. The sequence goes on from NZ_JBGGKS010000002.1 coordinate 322,170, forward strand.
GCACCGGGATTCGACCCGACCGCCGGATCGCCTGCGACATCATGATGATGCCGCTGGCGCCGATGTTGAAGGTGCCGGGTTTACCGGCCATGGTGGCGCGCTCCAGCGCGCCCAGCGCGTCTTGCTCGTGCAGCAGCTGCAGCCGCGCGTCGCGGCCGAGCACCGTCGGGACCAGCGGGCCAGCCAGGTACCGCGACAATGCGGTATCCATCGCCGGGCCGATCATGTTCGCCAACCGCAAGATGGTGACCGCAATATCCGGCCGGCGCCGCCCCAGCCCGCGGGCATAGCCCTCGATGTCGATGCTGTCCCGCGGGAACCCCTCGCTGGGCGGACGGTGGCTGGTGCTGTCCTCGGTGAAGGCGACCGGATCGCGCGAACTGGACCCGTAGACCTCCGACGTCGACTTCAAGATCACCCGGCGCACCGACGGCGCCTTCTGACAGGCCCCGAACAGCTGCATCGCGCCCATCACGTTGAGTTCTTTCAACGCCGCCCCGCCCCCGGATCGCGGGGCGTAGGACGCCGCCGCGGCATGCACCACGGTGTCGACCTCGCCGTTGCGGATCACCTTGGCGATGAACGGGTTGCGGATGTCGGCGCGGACGAACTCGGCGCGGCCCATCCGGCGCAGCATGTCCTTGCTCGGCGCGATCGCGTCCACCGCGATGACCCGGCTGATCAACGGGTTTTGCACCAACCGCGCGGTCAGGTAGCCACCCAGGAACCGGCAGGCGCCGGTTACCAACACCACCTTGGGGTAATGCCGGATGTCACTGCCGCCGCCGGTTGGGGGCCCCGCCGAATCCACGCCGATAGCCTAACGGCCGGACGGCAGTTGGGCAGGACGAGCCGCGAACCGCGGCAAAACGCGGGGGCTACTTACCGAGTTTTCTGCGCTGCACCCGGGTGCGACGAAGCAGCTTGCGGTGCTTCTTCTTCGACATGCGCTTGCGCCGCTTCTTGATGACTGAACCCATGAACTCCGCTATCTAACTCTGCCTGCGCCTAACTGTGGCTGGCTGCTGAATCGACCTGGCTACCTTACCTGGGCGGGTGCACGGAACGGAAAACCGCGCACCCGGCCGCGGGCGTGGGGGTCGGCGATGGTGGGCCGGACGGGCGGGTGCCGCCGTCGCGCTCCTGGGCCGCGGCGAGGCTGCGGTGGGGGTCTCGAGGCTGCGTCCACCGTCTTGAGGCTGCGGTGGGGGCGTCGACTCTGCGATGAGGGCGCGCCGTCGAGGCCGGATGTAGCCCTGACCGCAGGCTCGACGCCGCAGCCGCAGACTCGCCGCCGCAGCCGCAGGGTCGATGGGCATGCCGATCGCCCGGCCCCCACGGGCCGGGTGTGGTGTGGTCGCCGAAGCTCAGCCCGCGTCGAAGAAAGAGCTCTCCAACAGGTCATGCACGGCTTTGGCGTGCACCCGGAAGGATCGCCCGACTCGTACCGCAGGCAGCTCACCGTTGTGCACCAAGCGGTACACCGTCATCTTGCTGACCCGCATCAGCGCGGCTACCTCGGCCACGGTGAGAAATTGAGTTCTGCCCTGCTGACTGTCTGGTGCATTGGAGTCTCGCACCGATTTTCCACTAGCCGAATCCCGCGCCGAAGGCCCGTTCATTGACGTCATCGCAACCCAATCCAATCAGGCACCTGCAGCCCCAGCGGCTTCCCCTCCGCTGGCACGCACAAGTGCTTCCAGAAAGGAGAATAGCGGGACCAATGGGGTTACTGCGACTGGTGTGGGGTAATTAGTCAAAAATTCCTGAATTACTCCGTTGTAATTCTTAGCTGCTCAGAGCGGTTTTTTGCGGCCTGCACGGCGGCGTCGACCGTCGCCCGCAAACCCCCGCGCTCGAGTTCGCGCAGCGCCGCCGCGGTGGTACCGCCCGGCGAGGTAACTGTCGCCCGCAGCTGCGCCGGGGTGGTGTCCAGCCCCGCCTCGCTGGCCTGCCGGTCCTGCTCGATGCGCTCCAGCAGCATCGCCGCCGAACCGGCCATGGTCTTGACCGCCAGGTCGGTGGCCACCCGGCGGGTCAGGCCGACGCCGACGGCGGCGTCCACCAGGGCCTCCACCATCAGGAAAAAGTAGGCCGGTCCCGAGCCCGACATCGCGGTCACCGCGTCCATCTGCGTCTCGGGCACGGTCAGCACGTCGCCCACGCTGTCGAACAGCGCCGCGACCTCCTTGAGCTGCTCCTGCGTGGCGAAGCGCCCCTTGGCGAGCACGCTGACCCCGGCGCCGACCAACGCCGGCGCGTTGGGCATCGCCCGCACCACCGGCGTCCCGGCCGGCAGCTTGGATTCCAGGTAGCCGGTGGTGACACCGGCCGCGATGGTGACAAACACCTGCTCGGGGCTGTCCTCGGCGGCTTGGGCGGCCGCGTCGGCGACCTCGCCGATCACCGCTTCCACGTCGGACGGTTTGACCGCGACGATGACGAACGTCGCGGTCTCCACCGCATCGGCCAGCGACGTCACCAGCACCGAATAGGTCTCGGACAGGTACTTGACGCGGGCGGGCAGCTTCTCGGCGACCACCAGGTCTTTGACCTGGCGCCCGGACCGCAGCAAGCCCGACAGCAGGGCCTCGCCCATGCTGCCGCCACCGATGAGTGCGATTCTGGCCATGGCCGACAGCATGGCAGACCACACGGGCTACGGCGCGGGCACCATCGCCAGCTGCCGGCTCTGCACGATGATGCGGCCCTCGCAGTCCACCACGGTGTGGTCCTCATCGAACCAGTCCTGCCCGATCTGCACGGTGGTGCAGATCACCCGCAGCCAGCCGTCGGCCGGCATCGCCCGCAGGTAGGCGGTGAGCTGCACGGTGGGCGCCCAGCCGGTGCGGTTGATCGCGAAGGTCACCGGGGCCGACACATCGCCGCACAGCAACGCGAACAGCACGTCGGGCGCGGCGTCTTTGGGCCGCACCCACATCTCGATCACCGGCGGTCCGCCGTCGGTGCGCGGGCCCAGCGTGGTCAGCGCGGGCCGGATGTCGCAGCCGTGCGCCAGGTGCACGATGTGCTCCATCGGATGCCCCGGCCCGATCGCGGCCAGCCCCGGCGGGGGTTCCGGGGTCATCAGCGGCACCACCGGGTTGAACGACAGCAGCGGCGGCGCGTGGTGTTCGGGCTCCCCCAGCGTGATGACGGCGTGCACGGCGGTGCGGTCGCCCTGGTTGAGTTCGACGTCCACGACGCTGATCCGGCGGCCGCGTTTGCGGATCGAGGTCACCAGTCGCATCGGGCCCGGGTCGGGCGCCCACAGAAAGTTGCCGGACACCGCGACCGGCTGCAACGCATCACCGTGGGCGGTGCGGGCGGCGTTGGCGCACAACGCCAGCATCGCCCCGCCGTGCACCTTGGGGCCGATCGTCCAGTGTTCGTTGAGCTCGCCGGCGAAGGTGTCGTCGTCGACCCGCGCCAGCTTCATGGCGTCGGTGAACAGCGTCGAGCTCATCGAGAATCTCCTTGGCCGGTCAGCGCAGCAGGTGGGTGCGGGCGAACTGCAACGACTCTTTCAGCAGCGCTTCGCGCTCGTGCGCCGACCGCGCCCCCGAGGTGGTCACCTCCAACACGACGTGGCCGGCGAAGTCCCCGCCGGCCAGCATCTGGCACACCTCGACGGTGGGTTGGCTGCCGCGCCCGGGCACCAGGTGCTCGTCGGCCGGCATCCCGTTGCCGTCGCACAGGTGCAGGTGCACCAGCCCCGAGCCCATCCGTCGGGCCATCTCCAGCGCATCGGTGCCCGCCGTGGCGGTGTGCGACAGGTCCAGCGTGTAGTGCGCGTGGTTGCCGTCCAGCGGGTCGTAGGACGGTGCGAACGCCGAGATCGCGGGCCCCGGCCCGCCGCCGCGGCGCCGCATCCGCTCCATCGAGTCCCGGAAGAACCGGTCGGCCCGGAACGGGAACATGTTCTCCACCGCCACCATGACGTCGCTGCCGGCTTCCAGGGCCGCCACCTGATCGGCGAAGCCCTCGGCGTAGCGCCGCTGCCAGCGAAACGGCGGGTGCACCACGACGGTCTGCGCGCCGAGCCGTTCGGCGGCCTGCACGCTGCGCTCCAGCTTGGGAATCGGGTTGGCGCCCCACACCCGCTGCGAGATCAGCAGGCAGGGCGCGTGCACCGACAGCACCGGCACCCCGTAGCGCCGGGACAGCTTGGCGACCGCGGCGATGTCCTGGCTGACCCCCTCCCCCCACACCATCAGCTCGACGCCGTCGTAGCCGAGTTTGGCGGCGTACGCGAAGGCGGCCTCGGTCCTCAACGGGTAGACCGAGGCCGTCGACAGGCCGACCTTGATGGCGGGGCGCACTGGGTTGTCTTAGTTGTCTGGCGGGCGCCTAGCCGGATCGCAACAGGGCCAGTGGTCCCAACGTGATCAGCAGGCCGACGGCCACTGCGATCAGCGTGCTGGTGGTGTCGACGGTCTTGCGGACCACCTGAACGGCGGCGACCAGGCCCAAGGTGACCAGCACCGACAGCACCAGCGCGACGATCTTGTTCCACTGCCACAGCTGGTCAAAGGCCAAGAACAGCCCGGCGCCGAACGCGACCGCCAGGATGGACTGCAACACCACCCAGCCGCCGCGCAGCACCTCCTCGCGCCGGGTCAGCGGGTGCGCGTCGGCGACGTCGTCGACCAGGTCGTCCTCGATATCGTCGTGGTCCTCGTCGAGGTCCACCAGGTCCTCATCGCCGAGATCCTCGTCGAGGTCGGCCAGGTCGTCGTCGACGTCGTGGCCGCCGCGTCGCTTGCCGAAGAAGTTGCGGGCCGACCCCAGGTAGGACCGCACGTAGGCGGAATCGTCGGTGGGCAGCTCGGCGTCGCGGACGTCGGTGTCCATCACGTCGACTTCCATGTCGGCGTAGTTGTCGACCGGATCCGGGCTCATCTGCTCGGCGCCGGATTCCACGCCCGGTCGCCCGTATGCCTCGCCGCGGCGGATCGGGCGCGGGTAGGCGCTGCGCTCCGGGCCGGGTCCGCGCCGGGGCTGCGGCGGCGACGACGGCCACCGCGGGCCGGGCTCGGACCAGGTCACCGGCTCGGGGCGGCGCTCGACCTCGCGGGGTGGCCGGGGCGGCGGGGCGTCGTCGAGCCGCGCGGTGCCGTTGGGTCGCTGCGGGCGCGGTTGCGGGCCGGGGTCGGGCTGGTCGTCGGGCGGGTGGTCCTCGTCGTCCTCGCCGTCGATGACCGGGATCTCACCGGTCAGCTCCGCGACCGTCACCGCATCGCTGTTGCCGCGCCGACGGCGGCGGCGCCCGGTGACCGGCGGGGAGCCGATGGTGCCGTTTTTGGCCAGGAGCTCGGCAACCGAAATCGGCCGGGTCCCACCGGTCCCCGGGTCCTCGGTGTCGAAGTGTGGTCCAGTCATCGTTTGTCGCCTCTCGATCGGTCAGCCACGTTCCGATCAACTGCCAGGCTTCCAGCATCGCGCACGGAGGTCTCCATGGACCAAGTTTCCATAAAGGCGGTTCCGTCGGCTTCACTGTCGAGTTTCCGCAAGATCAGGCCCTCTCGCAGCGCCCACGGGCAGATGTCCACCGTCTCAATCGACAGCGCTCGCATGCTCGCCTCCGCTACTAAAGCTCCTGCCACGATCTGCGGCGCTCGTTCGGCACTGACTCCTTCCAATTCGGCACGGTCAGCAGTGGTCATCCTAGTGATGAATGATATGAGCTGTCTGAGACCGCTGGCGGTGAGTGTCCGCTTGACCCGTGGCCCGGCCGCCGACGGTGCCGCCCCGGTGAGCCGGGCCAGCGAGCGAAACGTTTTCGAGGTCGCCACCGCGAGGTCGGGGCGCCCGGCGTCGAGCACGGTGGCGCTGGCCTCGGCGAGCTCGGTGTCCAGCCAGTCCCGCAGCATGGCCACCCGACGCCGGCCGGGCGGATCCTCGGCCAGCCATTCCCGGGTCAGCCGCCCGGCGCCCAGCGGCAGCGACAACGCCACCTCGGGTTCCTCGTCGACGCCGTTGGACACCTCCAGCGAGCCGCCGCCGATGTCGAGGTTGATGATGCGTCCCGCACTCCACCCGTACCAGCGGCGCACCGCCAGGAAGGTCAGCCGGGACTCGTCGACCCCGCGCAGCACCTGCAACTCCACCCCGGTCTCGGCCCGGACCCGGGCCAGCACGTCCTCGGAGTTGGAGGCGTCGCGCACCGCGGAGGTGGCGAACGGCATCAGCTCGGCGCAGCCCGAACTGGCCGCGATCTTGGCGAACTCGTCGATCGTGGAGATCAGTTTGTCGGCGCCTTTGCGGGTGATCTTGCCGGAGCTGTCGGTGGCCTCGGCCAGCCGCAGCGCGGCCTTGGTGGAGCTCATCGGCGTCGGATGACCGCCCCGGCGGGCATCCACCACCAGCAGATGCACCGTGTTACTGCCCACGTCGAGCACACCCAATCGCACGAAAGACAACCTATCCGGTGCGCGGCGTCACCCGGCGAGCAGACACAAAATCGCATGTTTGTGGCCGTGACCGTGCGATTTTGCGTCCGTTCAGCCGGTACCGTGGGAGCCGTGGCAACCCTGGATCCAGCCCACCCGGGCGAGGTCGAACTGGATTTCCCCCGCGAATGGGTGGAGTTCTACGACCCGGACAACCCCGAACACCTGATCGCCGCCGATCTGACCTGGCTGCTGTCGCGGTGGACCTGCGTGTTCGGCACCCCGGCCTGTCAGGGCACGGTGGTCGACCGCCCCGACGACGGATGTTGTTCGCACGGGGCGTTTTTGTCCGACGACGACGACCGCGCCCGGCTCGACGCCGCGGTGACGCAGCTCACCGACGACGACTGGCAGTTCCGCGAGAAGGGCTTGGGCCGCAAGGGGTATCTGGAACGTGACGAACACGACGGTGAACCCGCGTGGCGCACCCGCAAGCACAAGGGCGCCTGCATCTTCTTGAACCGGCCCGGATTTGCGACCGGGCCCGGCTGCGCGCTGCACAGCAAGGCGCTCAAGCTGGGGGTGCAACCGCTGACGATGAAGCCGGATGTGTGCTGGCAGTTGCCGATCCGGCGCAGCCAGGAGTGGGTGACCCGCCCGGACGGCAGCGAGATCCTCAAGACCACGGTCACCGAATACGACCGCCGCGGCTGGGGCGCCGGCGGCGCCGACCTGCACTGGTACTGCACCGGCGACCCGGCCGCCCACGTCGGTGCCCAGCAGGTGTGGGAAAGCCTGGCCGCCGAACTCACCGAACTGCTCGGCGAGAAGGCCTACGCCGAGCTGGCCGCGATGTGCCGGCGGCGCAGCGGGCTGGGGTTGATCGCGGTGCACCCGGCCACCCGCGCCGCCGAGTAGCCGCCGAGGCCCGCGAGCAGACGCAAAAGCCCCCATTTCCGGGCCGAAATGGGGGCTTTTGCGTCTGCTCGGCGTTGCGCCGCTACCCCTCGAGCTTGTAGCCGAGGCCGCGCACCGTCACCAGGTGCACCGGGTTGGCCGGGTCGACTTCGATCTTGGACCGCAACCGTTTGACGTGCACGTCGAGCGTCTTGGTGTCGCCGACGTAGTCGGCGCCCCACACCCGGTCGATCAACTGGCCGCGGGTCAACACCCGACCGGTGTTGCGCATCAGGTATTCGAGGAGGTCAAACTCTTTGAGCGGCAAGGTGATCTGCTCACCGTTCACCGAGACGACGTGGCGCTCCACGTCCATCCGCACCGGGCCCGACTCCAGCACCCCGTCGCCGACACCGGCGTCGTCCTCGCCGCCGCGCCGCAGCACGGCCCGAATCCGCGCGATCAGCTCCCGCGCCGAATACGGCTTGGTCACATAGTCGTCGGCGCCCAGCTCCAAGCCGACGACCTTGTCGATCTCGCTGTCCCGGGCGGTGACCATGATCACCGGCACGCTGGACCGGGCGCGCAGCTGCTTGCACACCTCGGTCCCCGACATGCCCGGCAGCATCAGGTCGAGCAGCACGATGTCGGCGCCAGCCCGGTCGAATTCCGCCAATGCGGCGGGACCGTCGGTCACCACGGTGGCCTCAAACCCCTCCTTGCGCAGCAGAAACGCCAGTGGATCGGCCAGCGACTCCTCGTCTTCCACGATCAGCACACTGGTCATCGGCGCAGCTCCTCCTCATCGCTTCGCTCTGCATCGTCGTAAGCGCGGGTCATCGCCGTACTTCTTCCTTTCGTTGGGCGGGCAATGGATCCGAGTGCTGCTGCCCGTTGTCCTGGTACGCCGGTACCGACAGGGTGAACGTCGACCCGGTTCCGGGTTGACTCCACAGCCTGATGCTGCCGTTGTGGTTGGCCGCCACGTGTTTGACGATGGCCAGCCCCAGCCCGCTGCCGCCGGTGGCGCGCGACCGGGCCTTGTCACCGCGGAAGAACCGCTCGAAGACGCGTTCCTGGTCTTTGCGGGCGATCCCGATACCCCGGTCGGTGACCGCGATCTCCACGTTTTCGCCGCGGAGGCGCCGGCTGATCGACACCGACGACCCGTGCGGCGAGTACGCGATCGCGTTGGACACCAAGTTGGCCAGCGCGGTGATCAGCAGCGCCTCGTCGCCGAGGACCCGCAACCCGCTGGGCGCATCGGTGCTGACCTTGATGTCGGCGTTGTCGGCGGCCACCTTGTGGCGTGAGATCGCTTCGGAGACCACGGTGTCGACCTCGACCTCGGCCAGCGCCGGCAGCGGCTCGGCACCCTGCAGCCGGGACAGTTCGATCAGTTCGCCGACCATGTCGGCCAGCCGGTTGGCCTCCACGAGCACCTTTTCGCCGAACCGGCGCACGGTCTCGGGGTCGTCCGCCGACGCCAGCAGCGCCTCGGCCAGCACGCCCATCGCGCCGACCGGGGTTTTGAGTTCGTGGCTGACGTTGGCCACGAAGTCACGCCGGGAGGCCTCCATCCGGGCGTACTCGGACTGGTCGTCGACGAAGACCACCGCGAAGCGGCGGTCGTCTTCGGACAGCAGCCGGGCGTAGCCGCGCAGCGACAAGGCGGACCGGCCCGGTGCGGCGCGTTTGCTCGACGACAGGTCGAACTCGACATCCTGGCCGCTGGCCAGCGTCCGTTGCGCCGCGACCCAGGCCCGGTCGTCGACGAGCCGGTCATGCACCAGGCCCAGCTCCCCGGCCCGGTCGTTGCGGTACACCACGTCGCGATGGCTGTCGACCACCACGGTGCCCACCGGCGCCAGCGCCACGATGCGCTGCAGCATCTGACCGACGGTGATCCCGGCGCGTTCGGCGGCCTCGCGCCGTTGGCGCTCGACGATCCGCGGCGTCAGCCGGACCCCCACCAGGACGCCGACCGCGAGCGCCAGCATCGCCGACACTCCAGCCAGCACCAGGGCTGACATCACAGACACGACAAAATCGTACGCATCCGATGAACGTCACCTGGTCAGCGTGCGGCCAAATCGGGACATGTCACAGTCCCGGGCGCAGGTGTTCCCCCGCCGTTCACGCGGTGTTTGCCCAGGACAGCCACCGGTAACGCCGCTCGTCGTGGCGGGCCGCCCTATTTGGCGCCTTGGCTGGCGACGGCGGCGGCGCCGGCGGCCGCCGCCTCCGGGTCCAGGTAGGTGCCGCCGGGCACCCGCGGGCGCAGGTCGGCGTCCAGGTCATAGCGCAGCGGGATGCCGGTGGGGATGTTTAGCCCTACGACCTCCTCGTCGGACATGCCGTCCAGGTGTTTGACCAGGGCGCGCAGCGAGTTGCCGTGCGCGGCGATCAGCACCGTCTTGCCCACCCGCAGATCCGGCACGATGACGTCGGTGAAGTACGGCAGGAACCGGGCCACCACGTCGGCCAGGCATTCGGTCAGCGGGCCGCCGCCGATGTCGGCGTAGCGCGGGTCGGTGTCCTGGCTGTACTGGCTGCCGGCCTCGATCGGCGGCGGCGGGGTGTCGTAGCTGCGCCGCCACGCCATGAACTGCTCGTCGCCGTAGCGGTCCCGGGTCTGCGCCTTGTCCAGGCCCTGCAGCGCGCCGTAGTGGCGCTCGTTGAGCCGCCAGCTGCGGTGCACCGGGATCCAGTGCCGCCCGGCGGTGTCCAGCGCCAGGTTGGCGGTGGTGATGGCCCGGCGCAGCAGCGAGGTGTAGACCACATCGGGCAGCAGGTCGTGGTCGACCAGCAGCTGCCCGCCGCGCACCGCTTCGGCGCGGCCCTTGTCGGTCAGGTCGACGTCCACCCACCCGGTGAACAGGTTGCTCGCGTTCCATTCGCTTTCGCCGTGGCGCAGCAGCACCAACGTGGAATCTGTCATGCGCGACAGTCTCTCACGAGCGCGAATTCGCGCTACCGTCGTAGGAAGGTCCAACATGGTGGATCGGAGGTATGGCGGTGAACGTACGCCGATTGCGCCCCGGCCCCCGCCTCGTGGCCGTCGCGCTGCTGGCGACGTCGACGGTGCTGCCGACGCTGGCGGCCCCGATCGCAGCCGCCAAGCCGTGCGCCGGCACCGAGGTGATCTTCGCCCGCGGCAGCGAGGAGCCACCCGGCGTCGGCAAGGTCGGGCAGGCGTTCGTCGACGCGCTGCGCTCCGCGCACACCGACCAGTCGATCGCGGTGTACCCGGTCAACTACGCTGCCGCCAGCGCTTTGAGCAGCGGAATCGATTTCGACCGAAGCGTCATCGCCGGGATCCGCGACGAGGCCAGCCATATCGAGTGGACGGCGCTGGACTGCCCCGATACGCGGATCGTGCTGGGCGGCTACTCCCAGGGCGCCGCCGTCACCGGGTATACCACGTCGCCGTCGGTGCCGACCGGGGTGCCGGCCGAGCTGGTGCCGGACCTCCCGCAGCCGATGCCGGAGGTGGTGGCCGATCACGTCGCGGCGGTGATCCTGTTCGGGAAACCCTCACCCAGGTTCATCCGCCGCTACGACGCACCGCCGGTCACGGTCGGCCCACTGTATGCGGCCAAGACCCGCGAGTACTGCGCCCGCAACGACACCGTCTGCGACGGCGGCGACGGCCTCCCGCTCGGGCATATGGATTACCCGACGAACGGCATGCCCGCCGAGGCCGCGGCGTTCGCGGCGCGCCGCATCGAAGCCGACTCGGCTCCCCCCGTCATCTTTCACGGCTGGCACGCCCGCTGATCAGTCGTCGTCGTCGATCAGATGCTCGAAGGCCCGCAGGTTCTTCAGCGACTCACCGCGCGACACCCGCCACTCCCATTCCTTCTGAATCGAGGAACGAAAACCCAACTCCAGCAACGTATTAAAGTCGGTGTCCACCGCTTCGAGGACCTGGCCGAGCACCCGGTCGATCTCCTCGGCGGTCACCGACCCCAACGACATGCGGCCGACCAGGTAGATGTCGCCGACGTTGTCCAAGGTGTAGGCGACCCCGTACAGCCGACGGTTGCGTTTGAGCAGAAACCGGTAGACGCCCTCGTGGTTCTCGTCGGGTTTGCGGCACACGAACGCCTCGACGCGCACCGAGTGCTCACCGATGCTCAACAAGGTGTTGGTGGTGAGTTTGCGTTCCCCGGGCAGTTCCACGATCAGCCCCGGCAGCCCGCCGTGCGCACCCTGGTGCGGCGAGTAGGTCAGCTCGTTGGCCTGCAGCGTGTCCTCGATCAGCTGCTGCACGTCACTCACAGGCGCCGCTCCTCCTCATCGCTTCGCTCTGCATCGTCGCCGGCGCCGCTCATGCCCGCACCTCCCGACGCGCCGTCCAGCGCCGGGCCCGCCGCGCCGCCCCGAAGTCGCGCACGGCGCGACCGGCAGTGAAGTCGTCGATCGCCTTGGCGTAGCAAGCCAGTTGGGCGTCGACGGTGCGTTCCCAGGAGAATTTCGCGGCATGGCTGACCGCGGCCCGGCTCATCGCCCAGCCGCGCGGCCCGGCCCCGGCTTGCAGCAGCTCGTCGATGGCCGCGGCCCAGCGGTCCACGTCGTGGCCGGGCACCAGGGTGCCGCTGACCCCGTCGCGCACCGCCACCGGCAACCCGCCCACCGCGGCGGCCACCACCGGCGTCCCGCACGCCTGCGCCTCCACCGCGACCAGCCCGAACGACTCCGAATAGCTCGGCACCGCCACCAAGTTGGCGGCCCGAAACAGGGTGGCCAGATTCTCCCGGGACTGCGGCGGCAAGAACGTCACCCGGTCGGTGATACCCAGTTCGGCGGCCAACGCCACCAGCCCGTCCGGGGCGGCCAGCCCGCTGCCGGACGGCCCGCCGGCCACCACGATGTGCACCCCGGGCAGTTTGGCGGCGGCCTGCAGCAGCACATCGGGGGCCTTCAGCGGTTGGATCCGGCCGACGAACGCCACCACCGGCTCGCCCACCGCCAGCCCCAGCGCCGCCCGCGCCGCATCCCGGTCACCGGGGGTGAACACGTCCAAGTCGACCCCGGGATGCGCGACGTCAATGCGGTCCGGGTCGGCCTGGTGCAGCGAAACCAGTTGGCGCGCTTCGTCGTCGGTGTTGACGATCAACCGGTCGGCCTCGTCGACAACCTGCTGTTCGCCGACCGCGCGCAGCGGCGGCTCGGGGGTGTCGCCGTCGGCCAGCGCGGCGTTCTTCACCGCGGCCAGGGTGTGCGCGGTGTGCACCAACGGCACCGCCCAGCGGTCCCGGGCCAGCCAGCCGACCTGGCCGGACAACCAGTAATGCGAGTGCACGATGTCGTAGTAGCCCGGTTCGTGGGTGGCTTCGGCGCGCAGCACCCCGGCCGCGAAGGCGCACAGCTGGGTGGGCAAGTCGTATTTGTCCAGGCCCTCGAACGGACCGGCCACCACGTTGCGCACCACCACCCCGGGCGCCACCCGCACGATCGGCGGATCGGCCGACGAGGTGGCCCGGGTGAAGATCTCCACCTCCACGCCGCGGCGGGCCAGGTGCAGCGCGCTCTGCAGCACGTAGACGTTCATGCCGCCGGCATCGCCGGTGCCGGGCTGGGCCAGCGGCGAGGTGTGCACCGACAACACCGCCACCCGCCGCAGCCTGCTCAACGGGTCATCGATTTCGGAAATCTCGCCGAACCACACACGGCCATCTTTGCAGCCCGCCGCGACGGGCTCCGACGGCGCAGGTCACGCGCTTGCCTCCGGAACCTCGGTGACCAGCCCGGGCCGGCGGGCCCGGGCCCGGCGCATCCCGCCGACCGGGTCGGCGTACAGCCCGCCCAGCGACACGATGCCGGCCCCGGCCTCTTGCACCCGGTTGCCGAACGCGGTCACCCGCAGGGCCCGCGGCGGCAGCACCGCACGCTCGGTGAACGCCGCCTCCACCTGCGCCATGCCCTCCGGATATTCGGTGAACGCCTGCCCGCCGACCACCAGGTCGTCGGGGTTGAGCAGGTCACGCAGCAGCGCGACGGCTTCCCCGAGCACCCGGGCCCGCTCCGCCAGCAGCCCGACGGCCTGCTCATCGCCGCCGCGCGCCGCCTTCAGCAGCCCGGTCAGGGCGGCCCCGGAGCCGCCCGCGCGGGCGCCGGCGGGCAAAATCCGCAGCCGGCGGGCGGCGGCCAGCACGGCTTCGTCGCTGACGGTGGACTCCAGCTGCCCCGACCCGCCCAGCAGCTCCGAGGAGGCGGGCAGCCCGGCGATGGTGCCCGGCCCACTGGCCGGGGTGTGCACCCGCCCCCCGATCACCAGCGCGTAGCCGACGGTTTCGCGGGCGTAGACGTACAGGCTGGTTGCCGGGCTGGGCGCGAGCCGTCGCATCCCCAGCAGCAGCTCGGCGCCGGCCATGGCGTCGACGTGGGAGGCCACCGACACCGGCAGCCCCAGCGCCTCGGCCAGCACCGGCCCCACCGGCGCCTGCGTCCAGCCCAGCCGGGCGTGGTCGACGTGGCCGGTGGCGCCGTCGACCGCCCCGCCGATCGCCACCCCCACCCACAGCGGCTGGCGGCGGTGCCAGCGGCTCAGGTAGCGGCGTGCGCTGCCGGCCAGCGCCGCCAGCGCCGGCGCGTGCCCGCCGCCGGGCGTCGGGGTTTCGACGACGTCGAGGGTGCGGCCCAGCAGGTCGGTGGCCACGATGCTGGTGGTGCGCGCCCCGATGTGGATGCCCAACGTCAGGTATGGCTCGTGGTTGACCTCGACCGGCACCCGGGGGCGGCCGATCGCGCCGGACACCGCCAAATCGGCGCGTTCCCGCAGCAGCCCGGCGTCCAGCAGCGCGGTGACCTGGCGGTTCACCGTGGCGATGGACAGCGAGGTGGCGCCGGCGATGGCGTCCCGGGCGATCGGTCCGCGCACCCGCGCGGCCCAGAACACCGACGCCGCGGCCCCGTCGGCCAAATGCAGCGACGGCGCCACGACGTGCGGGTGGGACCGGGCCCGACGAACGGTGGCGGTGTGGGAGTGGGTGGTGAGGGAGGTGGTGCGCACGCGATGTCCTTTGTCCTGAGTTCCGACGGTGGGCTCGGGCCACACCTGGCGACTCAGCGGGACGGTGCTAAGTCAGGTGCGGCGGGGTGCGCAACAACACGCACCGCCCATGGGACAGGCGGCCGTTAGCGAGAACTCGGCACTGCGATACACACCGAGAAATTTAGCGTGCCGACATTGCGGGCCGTAAGGGGGCCCCGGCGGCGCGGCGCCGGGCCGCCGGGCAGCACGCAGCGCGGTGACGCCCGACACGCCTTAAGGTTGGCCAGATGGCGACATCGCAGGCGCACGAAAAGATTGCCGTGGTCACCGGCGCCAGCGCCGGAATCGGCGAAGCGACCGCAAGAACCCTTGCCGCGCAAGGTTTTCACGTGGTCGCGGTGGCCCGCCGGGCGGACCGGATCACCGCGCTGGCCGACGAGATCGGCGGCACCGCCGTGGTGGCCGATGTCACCGACGCCGCGGCCGTCGACGCGTTGGCGGCCGGGCTGAGCCGGGTCGATGTGCTGGTCAACAACGCCGGCGGCGCCAAGGGCCTGGAGCCGGTCGAACAGGCCGACCTGGAGCATTGGCGCTGGATGTGGGAGACCAATGTGCTGGGCACGCTGCGGGTGACCCGGGCGCTGCTGCCCAAGCTGGTGGCCTCCGGCGACGGGCTGATCGTCACCATCACCTCGATCGCGGCGTTCGAGGTGTACGACGGCGGCGCCGGCTACACCGCCGCCAAACACGCCCAGGGCGCGCTGCACCGCACCCTGCGCGGCGAACTGCTCGGAAAACCGGTGCGGCTCACCGAGATTGCACCGGGCGCGGTGGAGACGGAGTTTTCCCTGGTGCGGTTTGGCGGCGACCAGCAGCGCGCGGACGCCGTCTACGCCGGGATGACCCCGCTGGTGGCCGCCGACATCGCCGAGGTGATCGGGTTCGTGGCGTCCCGGCCCCCGCACGTCAACCTGGACCAGATCGTCATCCGGCCCCGCGATCAGGCCAGCGCTACCCGCCGGGTCGGGCGCTAGGCGACGTCGACGTCGTGGTCGGGGTGCCCGACAGGGTGGGCGCGTTGGTCGGGGTGATCGGCGCGGTGCTGGGGATTTTCGTTTCCGGCGCCGGTTTGGTGCCCTCCTTGGGCGGCAGCGCCGACATCGACACCCAGGTGCCCCAGTCCACCGCCCAGTCCCAGATGTCGCCGTCGGCGTAGGACAGCTCGATCGAGCTGCCGGTCACCTCCACCGGGTCGCCGTACATGGCGCTGGCGTAGTACTGCTCGGCGTCGCCGGTGGACAGGTTGATGCAGCCGTTGGTGACGTTGCTGTTGCCCTGGGCGCCGGCGCTGGCCGGGTTGGCGTGGATGAACTCGCCGTTGTTGGAGATCCGCACCGCCCACCGCTCGTGGATGTTGGAGTAGCCGGCCGCCGGGTTGGACATGTAGAAGTCGGCGTATTTCTCGCTGACCACGTGGATTCCGTTGCGGGTGACGTTGCGGGCCAGGTCGCCCTCGCCGTAGCTGCACGGGAAGTCCATGATCACCCCGGCGTCGGTGACGACCTGGATGCGGTGTGAGGAGACCTCGGCCTTGACCACCTGCCGGCGACCGATCGCGAAGCTCAGGCTGAAGTCCTGCTTGCCGTAGGCGCCGTCGCCGAACGCCAGCCCGTACAGCTTGGCGTCGACGTTGACCTTGGTGCCGGCCGGGTAGTACTCGCGGGTGCGCCAATGCACCCGCGCGCCCTGTGCCTCGTCGGGCAGCCACGCCCAGCTGCCCTCCACCGGCGGGTCGGTGGTGACGGTCAGCGCCCGCTCGACGGCGGCCTTATCGGAGATGGGGGCGTCGAACTGGATGATGATCGGGGCGGCGACGCCGACGGTCTGCCCGTCGGCCAGCTGAAACCCGCCGTCGATGACCTTGGTGGGGGTGAGCGTGGTGAACTTGCCGGCCACCGGGACGGCCTTGCCGTCGTGGCCGACCACCGACCCCGACCAGGTGTAGGCCGCGCCGTAGCCCAGCGGCTCGATGACGGTGTAGCGGGTGCGGTCCCGGTTGAGCGTCCCGGCCACCACCTTGCCGTCCGGGTTGGTCAACGCGACCCGCTGAAACCAGCCGTCGCGGACTTCCACGCTGATCGGCGCGGTGGGCAACACGTCGGTGGCGGCGTCTTGCGGCGCAAAGGTCAGGCTGGGCGCCGCCGGGGCGCTGCTGTCCTCGGATTGTTTGCCCGACTCCTTGGAGCAGGCGGCCAGCAGCCCGGGCGCCGCGATCCCCATCGTCAGCGCCGCCAACGCCTTACGCCGGTTGATCGGCTGCGGGTCGCTGGCGGTGCTCACGAGCAACCAAGATACCGGGCAGCGACGACCACCCCGGAAATTCGCCAGCTACAGGACGCAGCCGACCAGCACCGGTTCGGGGGTCAAGGTGATGCCAAACACATCGGCGACCCCGTCGCGGACGGTGCGGGCCAACGCCAACACGTCGGCGGCGGTGGCGCGGCCGCGGTTGGTCAGCGCCAGCGCGTGCTTGGTGGACAGCCGGCACGGCGCCCCGTCGGTGTCCGGATAGCCTTTGCCGAACCCGGCCCGCTCGACCAGCCAGCCGGCGGCCAACTTCACCCCGTCCGGCGCCGGATAGTGCGGGACGGGGGTGTCGAGGCTGTCGGCCAGGCGGTGATACACCCCCGGGGCCACCACCGGGTTGGTGAAAAACGAGCCGGCACTCCAGGTGTCGTGGTCGGCGGGGTCGAGCACCATGCCCTTGCGGGTGCGCAGCGCCAGCACCGCGGCCCGCACCGCCGCCGGGTCGGCGCGGTCCCCGCCGGTGGCGCCCAGCGCGGCGGTCAGCTCGTCGTAGCGCAGCGGCGCGCTGGCCCCCGTCGCGTCCAACGCGAACTCCACCTCGAGCACCACGGCGTCCGCGGAGTGTTTCAGCACACTGGTGCGGTACCCGAAGCCCAGCTCGGCGGCGGGCACCCAGCGCACCGCACCGCTGCGCCGGTCCAGCAGCCGCACCCGGGTCAGGGTGTCGGCCACCTCGACGCCGTAGGCGCCGACGTTTTGCACCGGGGTGGCGCCCGCCGAGCCGGGAATCCCGGACAGGCACTCCAGCCCGCCCAGACCGCGCTCGATCGTCGCGGCCACCACGTCGTCCCACACCGCGCCGGCCTCCACCCGCAGCGCGACGCCGTCGATGTGGATGCGGTCGGCGGCCAGCCGCACCACGGTCAGATCGGTCAGGTCGTCGGCGATCACCACGTTGGAGCCGCCCGCCAGCACCAGCACCGGGCCGTCGGCGTGGGCGTCGAGGTGGCCCAGCGTGGCGACCACCTGGTCGGCGTTGGTGCAGGTAATCACCCGCCGCGCCACCGGACCGACCCGCAGCGTGGTCAACGGCGCCAACGGCACCGCGTCCGCGACGCGCGCACCGGCGAACAGTGTTCCCACCACGGGCCGTAACGGTAGCCTGACCTGCTATGCCGCGTTCATTCGACTTGTCGGCCGAATACCACGCCAGCGTTGAACAGGTGCATGCGGCGTTTTGCGACGAGGCGTATTGGCTGGCCCGGCTGGCCGATTCCGGGGCCGACACCGCGACGCTGGACTCGATGACCGTGGAGCCCGACGGGCAGGTCGCGGTGACCACCACGCAGGCCCTGTACCGGGAGCGGCTGCCGGCGCTGGCCACCCAGTTTCACCGCGGCGACCTGGAGGTGGTCCGCAGCGAAACGTGGAGCCCGGTCCGCGGCGGCAAGGCGTCCGCCCAGGTCACCGGCAAGGTGCTGGCGGCGCCGGTGTCGCTGTCGGGTGAGGCGGAGCTGGCGCCCACCGAGACCGGCTGCCGGTTGACGTTCACCGCGACGGTCCACGTCGATATCCCATTGGTGGGCGGCAAGATTGAGAGCATCATCGGCACCAAGCTGTCCGAGCTGATGACCGCCGAGCAGCGGTTCACCACGCGGTGGGTGGCCGACGCCGGTTAGGGCCCCGACCCCGACCGCCCAACTGCGCCGAAAGTGCAACCCTGCAGGTCCGCACTCGAACTTTTCCTACCTGAACGCAATCTCGCGCAAATGACGCGCGGCGCGCACCGCCCCCGGCGACCTCGTAGGGTGGCGGGCATGCGGATCGCATTGGCGCAGATCCTCAGCGGCACCGACCCGGCGGCCAACCTGGAGCTGGTGCGCGAGTACACGGGCCGGGCCGTCGAGGCCGGCGCGGCGCTGGTGGTGTTCCCGGAGGCCACCATGTGCCGGTTCGGGGTTCCGCTCACACCGATCGCCGAACCCACCGACGGGCGGTGGGCCGACGGGGTGCGGCGCATCGCCGCGGAGGCCGGCGTCACGGTGGTCGCCGGGATGTTCACCCCGGCGACGGACGGCCGGGTCGCCAACACGCTGATCGCGACCGGTCCGGGCACCGACGCCCACTACGACAAGATCCACCTCTACGACGCGTTCGGCTTCACCGAATCCCGCACGGTGGCGCCGGGTGCGCAGCCGGTGGTGATCACCGTCGACGGCATCGGGGTCGGGTTGAGCACCTGCTACGACATCCGGTTCCCGGAGCTCTACACCGAGTTGGCCCGCCGCGGCGCGCAGCTGATCACGGTGTGCGCGTCGTGGGGGTCCGGGCCGGGCAAGCTGGAGCAGTGGACGCTGCTGGCCCGCGCCCGCGCGCTGGACTCCACCAGCTACATCGCCGCGGCCGGGCAGGCCGATCCGGGTCGCGCCCTGGCCTCCAAAGCGCCGACCGGGGTTGGCGGCAGCCTGGTCGCCTCCCCGTGGGGTGAGGTGGTGGCCGCCGCCGGCGCCGGGCCGGAGCTCGTGGTCGCCGACCTGGAGGTCGACGCCGTCGTCGCCGCCCGTGACACCCTCGCGGTGCTGCGTAACCGCGCAGACTTCGTTCGCATCAATTAACCGATAAGGCAGAATCGCGCACGTGAGCAACCCACCAGGACCTCCGCACGGCGGCGATCATTCGCCCTGGGCCCGCCCGACCGCCCCGATGCCGAAGCGGCCCGCGCCGGACCCGCAGCCGCCGTCCGGTCCGGAACCGCGCCCGTCGTCCAGCCGGCCGTCGGAGTCCCCGACCCGGCAGATGAACGTGGGCCGGGACGCCCACGAACCCCCCACCAGTCGGATCCCCGGCCCGCCGCCGATCACCACGCAGGACCTGCCGGTGGAGCCACCGACCGGCCAGACGACGACGATGGATTTCTCGGCGCCGCCGACCCCACCCAAGCGCAACCTGTTCGGCTTCCTGCGCGATCCGCTGTCGATCTTTTTGGTGTTCGTCACCACGCTGGCGTTGGTGGTCGCCGGCCTGATCGGCGCCGAGCTGTACGCCCGGCACATCGCCGACGACAAGATCACCAAGGCCACCGAGTGCGAGGTGGAAGACAAGGCCAAGGCGTCGTTCGGGGTGTCGCCGCCGTTCCTGTGGCAGCACATCACCGGCCACTACACCAACATCTCCATCAAGACCGCCGGCAACCAGCTCAAGGACGCCAAGGAGATGACGGCCGAGCTGAGCATCTCCGACGTCCGGTTGCACGACACCGGCGACTCCGGCGGCACCATCGGCGCGCTGGACGCCACCCTGACCTGGTCGGCCAACGGCATCGAGCAGACCATCCAAAACATGGTTCCGCTGTTGGGCAAGATGGTGGACAGCGTCACCACCCACCCCGACGACGGCACCGTCGAACTGAAGAGCACGTTGGGCGGTGTCATCGTCAAACCCCAGGTGCAGAACAACCAGCTGTCGCTGCAGCTGGTCAAGCTGACGGGGTTGGCCAGCTTCGCGGGGGCGTTGGCGACGGAAAACATCCAGCCCGAGCTGGACATGTTCACCAATAAGTTGACCAGCAAATATCCGCTGGGTGTGCACCCGGACAGCGTGCAGATCACCGATACCGGTGTGATCGCGAAGTTCTCGTCCCGCAACGCCAGCATCCCGTCGCACGGTCAAAACCCGTGCTTTGCCAACCTCTAAGCGACGGAGCCCTTCAGTGACGGTTCAGGTTGATCGGGCAGAATCACGCGGATGACCACACCCCAGAAGCGCGGTTTGATCCGCGGCCCGGAGTCCATCGTGTTGATCGTGGCGATCGCGTTGGCGGTGGTGGTCGTCGGGCTGGTCGGCACCGAGGTCTACGCCCGGCACCACGCGGCCAGCCTGATCACCGACGCGGTGCAGTGCGAGGTCCAAGACACCGCGAAGGTGTCGTTCAGTTCCACACCGCCGGTGCTGTGGCAGTACCTCACCGGGCACTACACCAACATCTCGGTGCACACCGCCGGCAACCAGGTGCGCGACGCCAAGGGCATGACCGTCGACCTGGACCTCCAGAACATCGAAGTGAACCGCTCCGGGGACTCCAAGGGCACCATCGGCGCGCTGAACGGCACCATCACCTGGTCGGCGGACGGCATCAAACAGTCGATCCAGGACACCATCCCGGTGCTCGGCGACCTGGTGACCAGCAGCGTGGAAACCAACCCCAGCGACGGCACCATCAAGCTCAAGGGCCTGCTGGACAGCGCCACCGTCAAACCGCAGATCGTGGACAACGGGCTGTCGCTGCAGGTGGTCCAGCTCAAGGCGCTGGGCTCCGACAAGTCCACCCAGTCGGTGCAGCAGCACCTGGACGACCTGACCTCGAAGGCCACCAAGAACTACCCGCTGGGCATCCACGCCGACAACGTGAAGGTGACCGATAGCGGGGTGCAGGCCACCTTCTCCAGCAGCAACGCCACCATCCCGGCGTCGTCGTCGCAGCCGCAGTCGGGTCAGGACTGCTTCAGCGGGCTCTGATCCAGCCCGTCGAGCACCGCGCGGGTGCCGGACAGGCCTAACCGGGTGGCGCCGGCCTCCAGCATCGCGACGGCGTCGGCGGCGGTGCGGATCCCGCCGCTGGCCTTGACTCCGAGTCGGTCACCGACGGTTTGCGCCATCAGCGTCACCGCCTGCACCGACGCCCCGCCCGCGGGGTGAAACCCGGTGGAGGTCTTCACGAAGTCGGCGCCGGCGTCCGCGGCGGCGCGGCACACGTCGGCCAGCACCGCGTCCCCGGCCCGATCCAGCAGCACCGCGGATTCCACGATCACCTTGAGCACGGCGGCCGGCACCGCGGCGCGCACCGCGGCGATGTCGGCCCGCACCGCGGCCAGGTCCTTGGCCACCGCGGCGCCGACGTCGATGACCATGTCGATCTCGGCGGCGCCGGCGGCCACGGCCAGCGCCGCCTCCTGCGCCTTGACCGCCGGCAGGTGTTTGCCGGACGGGAAGCCGGCCACCGCGGCGATCGGCACCGCGGTGGCGTTGGCCGCCACCGCGACCGGCACCATCGACGGCGACACGCACACCGCGGCGACGCCGAGCTCGGCGGCCTCCCCCACCAGCGCGACCACCGCGGCGGCGGTGGCCTCGGGTTTGAGCAGGGTGTGGTCGACGACGGCGGCGACCTGATCGCGGGTGGGTGGCATCAGAACGGCTCCTCGGCGCCGCCGGGGTTGCAGCCGGCGGCCAACATGGTGCCGTCGTCGACCACCGGTCGCCACGGCTCCAGATTCCAACTGGTCTTGCCCGGTTCGGCGAACTCGGCCCACTGCCAATGGCAGAGGAACTGCGCCCGCATGCCGGGGCTGTCGGCGTCCGGGGCCAGCCTCACGACCTCGGTCCACGCCTCGTCGGCCTGCGCGCCGGTGCCGACGTCGCCGGCCGCGGCCCGCCCGGCCGCGGTCGGGTACACCCGCAGGCTGGGCTTACCGGCCCACTGCACCCATTCGGTGCGGGCGACGAACGGCGGGGCATACGGCGTCGGGTCCTGGGTCGGACTCTCATCGGCCGCGGCGGGGGCGGCGGCCAGCAACGCCGCGGCCAGGAGCACCGGGGCGGTCATCCGAGCCCGCATCGGCCTAGTGCGACTTCCCCTGAATCTCCAGAATTTTCGGCCGGACGTCGACGAGGTAGATCCCGGCCGCGCAGGCGGCGATCACCACGCCGAGAATCTGCAGCAACCACGTCAGCAGCACGCTGACCCCCAGGATGCCCAGCCAGGCGGGCTTGGTCAGTTTGCCGGCGGCGGTGTAGGCGTCGGGCCGCTGGATCGCCGCGTGCACGAACGCATACACCGTCGTCACCAACACGGCGATCTGCAATATCAACATGACGGTCCCCGGCACAGCTTGCAGCATCACCCTGTAAGCGTAGCGGGACCGCACAAACGACGACGGGGTCCGGCTGCCCCCCGGACAGCCGGACCCCGCCGGTCGCAGAACTACTTCTGGGTGACCTTCTTGGCCGGCGCCTTCTTGGCCGGGGCCTTCTTGGCGGCGGCCTTCTTCGCCGGAGCCTTCTTGGCCGGGGCCTTCTTGGCGGCCGGGGCGTCCTTCTTGCCGGGCAGCTCGATGCCGACCAGCTTGGCGGCGCGCTCGCCGACCGCGCGGGTCTGCGACGCGACGGTGCCCAGCGCATCCTGGGTCAGCTCCACGGCCTGCTCGACGTAGCCCTCGGCGCGCGCCGAGGCGTCCTCGATGCTCGACTGGCTGCGCAGCCGCTCCAGCGCGGCCTCGCCCCGCTCGACCAGCTCGTTGTACCGGGTGGTCGCGGCCTCGACGTAGCCCTCGGCCGCCTTGCGCAGCTCGTCGGCGGTGAACTTCTCGCGCAGCTCGGCGAACTGCTCGGGCAGGTCCTCCTGCAGCTTGTTCAGCCGGGCGCGGCGGGACTCGACCCGGCTGCGGGTGTCGGTGCGGGCCTCTTCGGCGCGCTCCCGCAGCTCGGCCAGCAGGTCGTTGACCGTGGCCAGGGCCAGGTCGGCGGCACCCAGCGCGGCGAGCAGCGGGGCCTTCAGGTCGTCGATGGTCGGGTTCTCGGCCATGGTGTTTCCTTTCACGAATGAATGTTGGGAACGGATGTCTGGTGTGGGCTACAGGAACTCAAGCAGGCGTGGGCTCCTCACGGGCAGCGTCGTTTTGTTGCACAAACGAGGTGTAGATATCGAGCAGAACCTGCTTCTGCCGCTCGGTGATCACCGTGTCGGCGATGATCGCGTCCCGGACCTCGCTCTTCTCGCTGGGCTCGAGGATCCCGGCCCGGACGTAGAGCACTTCGGCGGACACCCGGAGCGCCTTGGCGATCTGGTTGAGCACATCGGCAGACGGTTTGCGCAATCCGCGCTCGATCTGGCTGAGGTACGGATTGCTCACACCAGCCTTATCGGCCAGTTGTCGCACCGACACTTGGGCCGCCTCACGCTGCGCCCTGATGAAGCTGCCGATATCCGACGCGGCGGTGGACACCACTGCGGCAAGCTTTTCGTCCTGCGGCATTGGCAAACTCCTTGCGTCGGATCGCCGGTGTTGACGCGCACCACGCTACAACCTCGTGCTAACTTTTGCAAGCAGTTGTTAGCGCAGGTCAGAATGCTAGTTGCGCGACGGTGTAGATCACCAGCCCGGCCAACGCGCCCACCACGGTGCCGTTGATGCGGATGAATTGCAGATCCCGGCCAACGTGGAGTTCGATGCGTCGGCTGGCCTCCTGGGCGTCCCACCGCTCGATCGTCTCGGTGATGATCGCGGTGATCTCCACGCCGTACTGGGAGACCAGGTGCTGGGCGGCCCGCACCAGCCAGTCGTCGACCTTGTCGCGCAGGTCGGCGTCGTCGCGCAGCGCCTCCCCGATCCGGATCACGGTGTCGGTGATGCGGGTGCGCAGCGCACTGGACGGGTCGTCGACACCGTCGAGCACCAGCCGCTTGAGGGTCTTCCACGCCGCCGCGGCGGCGTTGGTTACCTCGTCGCGCGCCATCAGCTGCTCTTTGACCGCCTCGGCGCGGGCGATGGTGGCCTCGTCGTGCTGCAGGTCGTCGGCGAACTCGAACAGGAACCGGGTGGCGCTGCGGCGCAGGTCGTGGTCGGGGTTGCGGCGCACCTTGTCGGTGAAGTCCATCAGCTCGCGGTGGATGCGGTCGCCGACCAAATGGTCGATGAACCGTGGCGACCAGCTCGGCGAGTCGTGCTCCACCACCCGCTGGATGACCTCACCGGCGTTCAGCGACCAGTGGAAGGCGCGGTCGGCCAGCAGCTGGATCAGCGCCTCCTGGCGGTGTTCGGCGAGCAGGCTGGCCAGCACCCGGCCCACCGGCGGGCCCCACCGCGGCTCGGCGATGCGCCGCACGATCATCCGGTCGATCACGTGCTGCACGTCCTCGTCGCGCAGCAGTTCCACACCCACCCGCAGCACCGTGGCGGTCTCGGCGGCCACCCGTTCGGCGTGCGCGCGCTCCGACAACCACTTGCCCAGCCGGCCGGGCACCTGCGCGTCGCGCAGCTTGGTCTCCACCACCGACGCCGACAAGAAGTTCTCCCGCACGAAGGCGCCCAGGCCCTCACCGAGCTGATCCTTCTTGCGCTTGATGATCGCGGTGTGCGGGATCGGGATGCCCAGCGGATGTTTGAACAGCGCGGTGACGGCGAACCAGTCCGCCAACGCACCCACCATGCCGGCTTCGGCGGCGGCGCCCACATAGCCCACCCAGGCGGCCGCGGTGCCGCCGGACTGCGCCCAGCGGCAGCCGAGGAACACCGCGGTGGCCCCGAGCAGGAAGCTCAGCGCCACCACCTTCATCCGGCGCAGGCCGCGGCGCCGCTCGGCGTCGGCCACCGGGTCGGCGCCGGCGAAGCTTTCGGCGAACGACGTCGCCCGCCGGCGCGCCGGCGGCGCCGCCGACCGGTGCCGGCCCCCCGCCGAGTTCGGTAGTTGTGCCACCCAACCATCATCCGCTACCACAGCAACCAACATGGGCCCAGTTACTGTGACTCGACCCACCCGGGCACCGGGACGGTGCCGCAGAACGGGTCCCGACAGGCCGTAGTATCGAGAGGGTCTAGTGAATGGGAATCCGCAATAGTGGCAGAACAGACCCCGGTCGGGACCGTAAAGATCGATGGTCGGAAGCGGCGTTGGCGCCAGCACAAGATGGAGCGACGCACCGAGTTGGTCGAGGGCACGCTGGAGGCGATCCGACGCCGCGGCAGCAACGTCAGCATGGACGAGATTGCCGCGGAGATCGGCGTGTCGAAGACCGTGTTGTACCGGTACTTCGTCGACAAGAACGACCTGACCACCGCGGTGATGATGCGGTTCGCGCAAACCACGCTGATCCCCAATATGGCCGCGGCGCTGTCGTCGCACCTGGACGGGTTTGACCTGACCCGGGAGATCATCCGGGTGTACGTGGAGACCGTGGCCGCCGAGCCGGAACCGTACCGGTTCGTGATGGCCAACAACTCGGCCAGCAAAAGCAAAGTGATCGCCGACAGCGAGCAAATCATTGCCCGCATGCTCGCGGTGATGCTGCGTCGCCGGGCGGCCGAAGCCGGGATGGACACCCGCGGCGTCGAGCCGTGGGCGTTCCTGATCGTCGGCGGGGTGCAGTTGGCCACCCACTCCTGGATGTCGCACCCGCGGATGAGCTCCGATGAGCTGATCGACTACCTGACGATGCTGAGCTGGAGCTCGCTGTGCGGGATCGTCGAAGTGGGCGGGTCGTTGGAAAACTTCAACGCCCAGCCCCACCCGTCACCGATCCCGCCGCTGTTGTAGCCGGGCGGTGCACCGAACGTGCATGTAGGGCGGGATTTCGTCGGAAATCCCGCCCTACATGCACGCTCGACGGCGCGCGCCGACCTATTTGACCAGGGTGAACTGGCCGACGTTGCTGATGCCCTTGCGGAAGAAGTTCGCGCAGCCGGTCAGGTAGTGCATGTAGCGGTCGTAGACCTCTTGGGACTGCACGGCGATGGCGCGTTCCTTGTTGGCTTCCAGGTTGGTCGCCCAAATGTCCAAGGTCTTCGCGTAGTGGGGGCGCAGCAAGTGGATGCGCTGCAGGTCGAATCCGGAGTTCTTGGCCAGCTCTTCGATGTCTTCCACGCATGGCAGCTGACCGCCCGGGAAGATCTCCTCGCCGATGAACTTCATGAACCGAATGTCGCTCATCGTCACTTCGATGCCCTGCTCACGGAAACCCTGAATCGGGTAGGTCAAGATCGTGTGCAGCAGCATCCGGCCGTCGGACGGCAAAATGTCGTAGGCACGCTCGAAAAACACCGGGTAGCGCTCGGCCTTGAACGCCTCGAACGCCCCGATCGTGACGATCCGGTCCACCTTGTCGGTGAACTCCTCCCAGCCCTGCAACCGCACCTCGACGTGGCGTTCGGTGGGCACGCTGGCCAGCCGCTTGCGGCTGTACTCGGACTGGTTGCGGCTCAGCGTGATACCGATCACGTTCACGTCGTACTTCTCGATCGCGCGCTGCATCGCGCCACCCCAGCCGCAGCCGATGTCCAGCAGCGTCATCCCGGGCTCAAGGTTGAGCTTTCCCAACGCCAGGTCGAATTTGGCGTTTTGCGCCTCTTCGAGGGTCATGTCGTCGCGCTCGAAGTAAGCGCACGTGTACGCCATCGTCGGGTCCAGGAACAATGCGAAGAACTCGTCTGAAATATCGTAGATCGACTGCGATTCTTCGTAGTACGGTGTTAGCTCAGGCATTCGAAACCGCTACCCAACTCTCGTTCGTTCGGACGTCGTGCAGCCTACCTGCACTACCTGGGATCCATGACGGCGGGTAGCGCTGTGTCGGTGACGACGAATAACCCTGATTAGTAGCTGTAGAAACCCTGGCCGGACTTCTTGCCCAGCAAACCGGCCTCGACCATGCGCAGCAACAGTGGTGGCGCACCGAAGTGGGGTTCTTTGAACTCCTCGTACATCTTGTCCGCGATCAACTTCAGCGTGTCCAGGCCGACCAGATCGGACAGCCGCAGCGGCCCCATCGGATGCGACAGGCCAGCAACCACCGCCTTGTCGACGTCTTCGACGGTGGCAAACCCGCCCTCGACCATCCGGATCGCCGAGAGCAGATAGGGCACCAGTAACGCGTTCACCACGAAGCCGGACCGGTCCGAGCAGCGCACCACCTGTTTGCCCAGCACCGCGCTGGCGAACTCCTCGGTGCGCGCGGCGGCGGCCTCGTCGGTGACCAGGGTGCTGACCAGTTCAACCAGCGGCAGCACCGGCACCGGGTTGAAGAAGTGCAGGCCCAGCACCCGACCCGGGTTCTTGGTGGCCGCGGCGATCTTCATGATCGGGATGCTGGAGGTGTTGGACGCCAGCACCGCATCGGGGTTGGTGATGACCCGGTCCAGTTCGGCGAACAGCCCGGCCTTGACGCTCTCGTCCTCGATGACCGCCTCGATGACGAGCTGCCGGTCGGCGAAGTCGTTGAGGTCGGTGCTGAAGGCCAGCTGCCCCAGCGCCGCGTCGCGTTCCCGCTCGGTGATCTTGCCCGCGCTGACGCCGCGGTCCAGCGACTTGGTGATGCGGTTGCGTCCGGCGGTGACCAAGGCGTCGGTGGTCTCAAAGACCTTCACGTCGACACCGGCGCGGGCCGCCACCTCGGCGATGCCCGCCCCCATCTGCCCGGCCCCGACGACGCCTACTCGTTCGATCGACACAATGTTCCTTCCCGGCTTTCCAGTCTTTATGGCCGCACACACCGCAACAGGCCCCGCCCAACATCGCCGGGCG
Source organism: Mycobacterium sp. pUA109 (assembly GCF_041287095.1). Classification (NCBI taxonomy): domain Bacteria; kingdom Bacillati; phylum Actinomycetota; class Actinomycetes; order Mycobacteriales; family Mycobacteriaceae; genus Mycobacterium; species Mycobacterium sp. pUA109. Next base: position 350,058 of record NZ_JBGGKS010000002.1, read on the forward strand.
GGGCCTGCGCTGTCAACTCACGTGGTGGCCGGCACCGAACGTGCACTCACTGCGAAAAATCGGCCGAAATTACGCAACAGTGACACGCTCGGCGCCAAAGGCTCAGTGGAACTGGCCCTCTTCGGTGGAGCCGGCCAGCGCGGTGGTCGACGAGGTCGGGTCCACCGTGGTGGCGATCCGGTCGAAGTAGCCGGCACCCACCTCGCGCTGGTGCTTGGTGGCGGTGTAGCCGCGCTCCTCGGCGGCGAACTCGCGCTCCTGCAGCTCGACGTAGGCGCTCATCTGGTTGCGGGCGTAGCCGTAGGCCAAATCGAACATCGAGTAGTTCAGCGCGTGGAAGCCGGCCAGCGTGATGAACTGGAACTTGAAGCCCATCGCGCCCAGCTCGTTCTGGAACTTGGCGATGGTCGCGTCGTCGAGGTGCTTCTTCCAGTTGAACGACGGCGAGCAGTTGTAGGCCAGCATCTGGTCGGGGTACTCGGCCTTGACCGCCTCGGCGAACTGGCGGGCCAGCTCCAGGTCGGGGGTGCCGGTCTCCATCCAGATCAGGTCGGCGAACGGCGCGTAGGCCTTGGCCCGCGCGATGCACGGCTCGATGCCGTTGCGCACCCGGAAGAAGCCCTCCTTGGTCCGGTCACCGGTGATGAACGGCTGGTCCCGCTCGTCGACGTCGGAGGTGATCAAGGTGGCGGCCTCGGCGTCGGTGCGGGCGATCACCACGGTCGGGACGTCGCACACGTCGGCGGCCAGCCGGGCCGAGGTCAGGGTGCGGATGTGCTGCTGGGTCGGGATCAGCACCTTGCCGCCCAGGTGGCCGCACTTCTTCTCCGAGGCCAGCTGGTCCTCCCAGTGCGAGCCGGCGACACCGGCGGCGATCATCGCCTTCTGCAGCTCGAACACGTTGAGCGCGCCACCGAAGCCCGCCTCACCGTCGGCCACGATCGGGGCCAGCCAGTTGGCCACCGAGGTGTCGCCCTCGATCTTGGCGATCTGGTCGGCACGCAGCAGCGCGTTGTTGATCCGGCGCACCACGTTCGGCACCGAGTTGGCCGGGTACAGGCTCTGGTCGGGGTAGGTGTGGCCGGACAGGTTGGCGTCGCCGGCGACCTGCCACCCGGACAGGTAGATGGCCTTCAGGCCGGCGCGGACCTGCTGCACGGCCATGTTGCCGGTCAGCGCGCCCAGCGCGTTGACGTAGTCCATGTCGTGCAGCTGCTCCCAGAGCACCTCGGCGCCGCGACGGGCCAGGGTGTTCTCCTCGACGACGTGCCCCTGCAGCGCCACCACGTCGGCCGGGGTGTAGGTGCGGGTGACGCCCTTCCACCGCGGGTTGTGGTCCCAGTCGTGCTGGATCTGCTCCGCGCTCTTCGGCGTGCCAACGGTAGACATCGGATGGACTCCTTACGGTTTTTCCTCGTCGAGCCCCGCCCAACGGGGTTTCCGGGTTTGTTAACACCTCGCCGGCTTGGCTGCTGTGCTAAGCCGACCATGGCACAGCCCATCGATGCAGGTCCACCCGTTTCAATTGCCAATTTTCGCAACGACGCGGCCACAATTTGCGAAGATTGTTAAGAATGTGACTAGTGCTCCGGGCACGGCGCGATCGGCAAAAGCTACCGGCTAGTAACAAATTTGCGCTGGTAAACCGCCCTGTCGGCGGACGACGCGGTGCCGACTAGAACGTGTTACAGCGGGAAGATCGCGGCGACGGCTTTGGTCTCTTCGCCGACGACGTATGTGAGCGTTCTAACAGTGCGATCGACCAGGTCAGGTCCGAATTTGTCGGTCGATCCGGCGGGGTGGACATGCGAGATGATCTCCAGCTTGTCGCCCAGCGCGACCGGTGAATCGTGTTCGATGGTGACCCGCAGCGGGGCCCGCAGCAACTCCGGGTAGCCGGACAGATAGTCCTCCACGACGCTCCAGTACACCGAGTTGTTCATGTGGTCGAACAGGTCGATGTCGGTGAACCGGACCGGGTATTCGTGGATTTCGGCGGCGTCGTCCCGATCCCCCGACTTCAGGTAGGCCTTCCAGCGCAGCCGGTCCACATTGGTGGTGCGGTGCAGGCCGGCCAAAAAGTCCTCGGAGATGCGGGCCGGGCCCTGCGTCTCGCGGTTGATGTTGATCCAGAACCCCTCGGATTCGACCAGGCCGCCCTTGCGGCCGTCGATGCGCACCCGCATCTCGCACCACCGATTCGACGTGCCCGAACACCACCGGCGCACCCGCAGCATGTCCTGGAATTCGATCGGACGGATCAGGTCGATCATGGTGCGCCGGACGATCCACAACGGGTGGGTCTCCTCGAAGCCCATCTCGCGCAGCTGGTCTTGGCCGATGTCCTGGATGTGCCGGGCGGCGCCGTCGAACCGCAGCCGGCCCTCGCGGTCGATGTCGGCGACCCGCATCGGCCATTCCCGGTCGAAGACATCGGGATGCGGGTCCGGCACGGGCATTAAGACCTTGCCCAAGCCGGTGGTCGGTGCTGAATTATCGCTCGCCATGCGGTGTTCTCCCCTGTCCCCCGCCCAGGGTGATCATGCCAGCCGGTTCGCGACGCCGCCAACCAGCGCGCCGACCCCACCGGAGCTGCCAATAATGCGAAGTGCACCTTCGCAGCCGGGTAGGCTGGCGCAGGTGTCCAAGACGTTCGTTGGCTCCCGGGTGCGTCAGCTGCGCAGCGAACGCGGATTCAGCCAGGCCGCGCTGGCCCAGATGCTGGAGATCTCGCCGAGTTATCTCAACCAGATCGAGCACGACGTCCGGCCGCTGACGGTGGCCGTGTTGCTGCGGATCACCGAGGTGTTCGGGGTGGACGCGACGTTTTTCGCCTCCCAGGACGACACCCGGCTGGTCGCCGAGCTGCGCGAGGTGACCATGGACCGCGACCTCGAGATCGACGTCGACCTGCCCGAGGTGGCCGAGATGGTCAGCGCGCATCCGCAGCTGGCCCGGGCGATGGTCAATCTGCATCGGCGCTACCGGATCACCACCGCGCAACTGGCCGCCGCCACCGAGGAGCGGTTCTCCGACGGCAGCGGCTCCGGGGCGATCACCATGCCGCACGAGGAGGTGCGCGACTACTTCTATCAGCGGCAGAACTACCTGCACGAACTCGACACCGCGGCCGAGGATCTCACCGTGCGGATGCGGATGCACCGCGGCGAGCTGGCCGTCGAGCTGGCCAACCGGCTCTCCGAGGTGCACGGGGTGCACATCAACCGCCGCATCGATCTGGGCGAGACGGTGCTGCACCGCTACGACCCGCAGGCCAAGACGCTGGACATTTCCAACCACCTGTCCTGGGGGCAGCGGGTGTTCAAGATGGCCGCCGAGCTGGCCTACCTGGAATTCGGCGACCTGATCGACGCCATGGTGACCGACGGCAAGTTCACCAGCGAGGAGTCGCGCAAGCTGGCCCGACTCGGCCTGGCCAACTACTTCGCCGCCGCCACCGTGCTGCCGTATCGGCAGTTTCACGACAGCGCCGAAAATTTCCGCTACGACATCGAGCGGCTCTCGGCGTTCTACCGGGTCAGCTACGAGACCATCGGGCACCGGCTGTCCACCCTGCAGCGGCCGTCCATGCGTGGGGTGCCGTTCTCCTTCGTCCGGGTGGACCGGGCCGGCAACATGTCGAAACGCCAGTCCGCCACCGGGTTTCACTTCTCCTCATCCGGCGGCACCTGCCCGTTGTGGAACGTGTATGAGACGTTTTCCAACCCGGCCAAGATCCTGGTGCAGATCGCGCAGATGCCCGACGGGCGCAACTACATGTGGGTGGCGCGCACCGTCGAACGCCGGGCGTCCCGGTACGGGCAACCCGGTAAGACCTTCGCGATCGGGCTGGGTTGCGAACTGCGCCACGCCCACCGCCTGGTGTACTCGGAGGGCCTGGACCTGTCCGGGGACAACGCGGCCCCGATCGGGGTGGGCTGCCGGGTCTGCGAACGGGACAACTGCCCGCAGCGCGCGTTCCCGGCCCTGGGCCGCAGCCTTGATCTGGACGAACACCGCAGCACCGTCTCGCCCTACCTGGTGAAGCAACAGCCCTGACCGGTCCGCCCCGAACAGAACAGAACAGGAAGCTATGAGCAGCGACGTGGCCCGCATCCCCTCCCCCGGCCTGCGCGAGCTGGGGGTGATCAACTGGGTGATCTGCACCTTGGCGTCCCGCCGGCTGCGGGTCCCCGAGATGCATCTGTTCACCACCCTCGGACAGCACAAGCGGCTGCTGTGGGCGTGGCTGCCGTTCGGGGGCATGCTGCTGTCGCTCGGCAAACTGCCCAAACGCGACACCGAGCTGGTGATCCTGCGAGTCGGGCATCTGCGCGGTTGCGAGTATGAGCTGCAACATCATCGCCGCATCGCGCGGGGCGCCGGACTCGACGAGGCCGAGCAGCGCCGAATCTTCGAGGGGCCGCAGGCCGAGGGCCTCACCGAGCGGCAACGCGCCCTGCTGACCGCCACCGATGAGCTGCTGGAGACCCGCACCCTGTCCGACGCCGCCTGGCATGCGTTGGCCGAGCACCTGGACCGGCCCCAGCTCATCGAATTCATCACGCTGGCCGGGCAATACGACGCGTTGGCGGCGACGCTGACCGCGCTGAACGTGCCGCTGGACTACCCGCAGTAGCGCGGTGGCGCTGGCCTATTTCCGCGTTGCCGACAGGTAGCCCGAGTCGGCGGCGAGATCGGCCAAGTCGTCGGGAAGCTCAAAACCGTGCGCGGCGTAGGCCTCGCGGGACGACTGGATCGTCACCTCCCAGCCGTGCGCTGCGAGATAGTCGGCCGCGGTGTTGCGGTCACCGGAATAGAACAGGTCCACCAGATCGACGTCGGATCCGACGCGCCGCGACCACTCGCTGACCTTGTTCGACCACTCCTCGGGTAGCGCGTTCATGTCCAGGTGGTCGGTGGCGAGCCGGCTGCCGGGCCCGGAGAGCGCGGTGATGGTGTCGAACAACCGGTCCTGCGCGTCGGGCGGCAGGTAAATCAGCAGCCCCTCGGCGATCCACGCCGTCGGCGCAGCAGCGTCGAAGCCGTTGTCCCGCAGGGCTTTCTGCCAGTCGTCGCGCAGGTCCACCGGTACTGCCCGGCGTTCGGCGCTCGGCTCGGCGCCAACCTCGGCCAGGGTTCGGGACTTGAACTCGATCACCCCAGGCTGATCCACCTCGAACACCACCGTGCCCGCGGGCCAGTCGAGCCGATAGGCACGGGTGTCCAGCCCGGAGGCCAGAATCACCGCCTGCCGTATTCCGGATGCGCCTGCGGCGGTGAAGAAATCATCGAAAAATCGGGTGCGCACAGCGATCTGCTCACACATCCGTTGCCGGTCGAGCATCTGGTCGCCGTCGACACACAATTCGCCGCTGGCCAGCCGGACCATGTGCTCGAGGCCCACCGCCCGGACCAGGTCGTCGGCGAACGGGTCGACGATGAGGGGGTTGGGCTGCTTGGTCGCCAACGCCCTCGACGCGGCCACGCCGGTCGCCGTCGAGCCGACGCTCGTCGCCAGATCCCAGCTGTCACCTTCAGTACGGGCCATGAGTCTGTCTGCTTTCGTGTCGCGGTCGAGGCCATCGAATTGCGCCGCGGTGCAAGCTCGGAGCGCACTCAGCGATGCCCTCGAAAGTATAGGCGGGAACTGACCCAGGCTAGCTGCCGTCGGGCCGCCAGCTGCCGGGCACCATCGGCACGGTCGGGCCGCCGCCGAAGGGGTCGCCGTCCAGCGTGGCCAATCCGGTCGCCGGCTGGGCGGCCTTGGTCGCGGTTCCGGCAAACCCCAACGGCCCGGCGCCGCGATCCGACGTCCACGTCGTCTGCTTCGGGTCCGGGTCCAGGTATTCGTAGCGGCGGCCCAGCATCTGGGGGCGGCCGCGCCGCGCCCGCACCCGCGGCCCAGCGGCCGCCGCCGCGGCCGGGGCAGCCGCGGCCATCTCCGGTTCGGGCGCCTTGGTGGCCGCCCGTGAGCTGGCGCTGGCCGCGGACGCCGCGGCCCGCGGCAGCCCGCCGACCAGATAGGAGGAGGTGGCAAGACTCTCGGCGCCGGTGACCGGCGGCGCCGCCGGCGACGGGGGCGGCGGGGCCGGGGGTGCTGGCGGCGCACCGGGCGCCGGTGTGGGGGCAGGCACCGACGCCGGAGCCGAAGCCGGGGTCGCCACCGTCGGCGCGACCGGCGATGGGGACGTCATCGGCGTGGGCACCGGGGTGCCCGGGAGCGCCGCGGCGGCGGCCGGGGGCGCCGGTTGCGCGATCCCGGCCAACCCCGCCAGACCCGCGAAGCCGCCGGTCGCACCGACGGCGGGCGTGGTCGCCAGCCCGGCCAACCCGGCGGAATAGATCGGGTTGGCGGCGATAAACGACCCCAGCATCGCCGGGTTGTGCAGCACAATCCACGTCAAGTACAGGGTGCGGTGCACGACGAATTGGGTGCCCAGGTAGGCGAGCGCCTCGACGAATTGCACGGGGTTACCCGCGTAGCCCGACAGCATGGCTTCGGCGCGTGGGATGAACGTCGACAGGCTCGGGGTCATCGTCATCCCGTTAGGCATTTGGCCGAAGGTGTTCGAAAACGGGTTGAAAAACGACGGGAAGATGTCGTTGATCAGCTCGTTGAGGCTGGTGGGCAGTTCGGTGCCCATCGGCCCGGTCGGGTTGGTCATCCCCATGCCGGAGCCGCTGCCCATGCCGGAGCCGCTGCCGCTGCCCATGCCGGAGCCGGATCCGCTGCCCATATCCGAGCTAGAGCTCGAGCCGCTGTCCATATCGGATTTCATGATCTGCGGCGCTGCGGTGGTTTGCGGGGTCGCGGTCACCGCCGCCGTCGAGACGGTCTGATAGGTCCCCATGGTCGCCGCGGCCTGCACCCACATCCGCGCGTAGTCGGCCTCGTTGAGCGCGATCGGGATGGTGTTAAGCCCGAAGAAATTGGTCGCCACCAGCACCCCGTGGATGACGTGGTTGGTGGCCAACTCCGGCAGGGTCGGCATCGCGGCCAACGCCGCGCTGTAGGCGGCGGCCGCGGTCTCCTGCTGGGTGGCCGCCGCGGCGGCATTGGCGGCGGCGTCGAGAAGCCACGCGATATACGGTGCATGGGCGGCCGCGTACTGGGCGGCGCTGGGTCCCTCCCACGCCCCGGCCTGCACCGCACCCACCAGCGCGGACAGTTCGTCGGCGACCTCGGTATACGTGGCGCTCAGCGAGGTCCACGCGCCCGCCGCGGCCAGCAACGGTCCGGGTCCGGGCCCACTGGACAGCAATGTCGAATGCACCTCGGGCGGGGCCGCCATCCAAATCGGCGCGGTCATGATCGGCCCCAGGCCAGCAAACACGGCCGCAAACTCACCGCAGCCTCCTTCCGCTGAAGCCGCCCACCGTCGCCGGGGCGGCCTCTTACCCCGGCGGAGCTGTCGATAGGCGGACAGCGGGTAGATTCTACCCGCGCGTCAACCGCATATGCGGGGAGAATGCTGGGATGCAGCTGTATCTGCGGTCATGGCTCGCTTGCCGGTCCCGCACGCTGACTCGGCGCGGTCAGCCCCGCGGTCGCCGGGCGGAGACGAACACGCCGGCCGCCGTGAGATCGTCGCTGACCTGGCGGCCGTGGTGGGCCAGCAACTCCCGCAGCGTTGCCGTCGAGGCATCCCAGCCGTGGTCCCCGAGCCAGGCGGCGACATCGGTGCGCTCCTCGGGGTACCACAGGTCCTCGTAGTCGGGGACCTCGGTGTCGACCAGGCGGGCGGCGACCGAGCGCAACCGCTGCATCCGCGCACGCTGGCGGGCCAGACGCTCGGGCTCGAGGGCGTCGCTGCTGGTCACGTTGGCGGCCAACCAGCTGCCGGCGGCGCTGAGCGCGTCGATGCGCTCGAACAACAGATCCTGGGCCCGCGCCGGCAGGTAGCGCAGCAGCCCCTCCGCCGACCAGGCGGTGGGCTGGGAAGGGTCAAACCCGCTGTCTTGCAAGGCCTGTGGCCAGTCCTGGCGCAGATCCACCGGCACCGGAACCAGGTTGGCGGTGGGGCGGGCACCGTGGCGACGCAGCGTCGCGGCCTTGAAGTCCAGCACTTTCGGCTGGTCCAGTTCGTAGACCGTGGTGCCGTCCGGCCACGGCAGCCGCCACGACCGCGCATCCAAACCGGACGCCAGGATGACGATTTGCCGCACCCCGGCCTCGGCCGCAGCCAGAAAGACCTCGTCGAAGAACACCGTGCGCACCGCCATGAAGTCGACCATGGCCTGCGCCTGGGTCCGCACCTCCGGGTCGACGTCGTCGGGCAGCGCCGAGGGGAGATAGACGCTCCAGATGCCTGGGCCGGCGGCGTCGAGGAACACCCGCGCGAACGGGTCGCTGATCAGTGGGTTTTCACTCTCGGTCTCCGCGGCCCGCGCGGCGGCGACGCCCAGCGCCGTCGCGCCCACGCTTTCGGTGATGTCCCAGGTGTCGTTATCGGTTCTCGGCATACTCCGCACGGTACCGCCGCCGCCTGTGAGCCCGCTTGGCGAAAGATGTTGCGCAGCCGATGCGTTAATGACCGCATAGCGCGAACAGTGGTATTTCGGCGCGACTGATCGCACCCGCCGGACACCCGGGGTTTCGAATCAGGATGAATCGTGGTCGCCACGGCGATCACCGCCGCAACCGCCCCCGCGCGCACGACCGTTAGAAGTTGATCATGTGCCCGATCAGCCCGTGGAAGCACTCTTGCAGCGCCTCGGACATGGTCGGATGGGTGTGCACGTTGCGGGCCAACTCGTTGGCGGTCAGGTCCCATTTCTGCGCCAGCGTCAGCTCGGGCAGCAGCTCGGACACGTCGTGGCCGACCAGGTGCCCGCCGAGCAGCTCCCCGTATTTGCCGTCGGCGATCAGCTTGACGAACCCGCTGGGGTCCCCCATGCCGTGCGCCTTGCCGTTGGCGGTGAACGGGAACTTGGCGACCTTGACGTCGTAGCCCTCGTCGCGGGCCTGCTGCTCGGTGAGCCCGAAGCTGGCGACCTGCGGCTGGCAGAACGTCGCCCGCGGCATCATCCGGTAGTCGCCCAGCGTCAACGTCTCCACGCCGGCGATGGTTTCGGCGGCCACCACCGCCTGCGCCTCGGCGACATGGGCCAGCTGCAGCAGCCCGGTCACATCGCCGATGGCGTAGATATGCGGCACCGAGGTCCGCATGTTGTCGTTGATGCCGATCGCTTTGCGGTCGGTGAGCGCCACCCCGGCCGCCTCCAGGCCGTAGCCCTCGACGTTGGGCGCAAACCCGATGGCCTGCAACACCTTGTCGGCCTTGAGTTCCTCGGTCTGGCCGTCCTTGCTCACGGTGACGGTGACGACCGCACCGTCGTCGGACATGCCCTCCACCTTGGTGCCGGTGCGGACCTTGACGCCCAGCTTCTTGAACTGTTTCTCGATCTCCTTGGAGACGTCGGCGTCCTCGTTGGGCAGCGCCCGCGGCAGGAACTCCACGATCGTCACGTCGACGCCGTAGTTGGCCAGCACGTAGCCGAACTCCATGCCGATCGCGCCGGCCCCGGCGATGATGATCGATCCCGGCAGCTCCCGGGACAGGATCAGCTCCTCGTAGGTGACGACGTTGTCGGACAGCTCGGTGCCCGGCACCAGCCGGGTGCTGGACCCGGTGGCGATGATGGCGTTGTCGAAGGTGACGGTCTCGCTGCCGCCCTCGTTGAGGGCCACCGACAGGGTGTGTGCATCGGTGAAGGTGCCGCGGCCGTGAATCTCGGTGATCTTGTTCTTCTTCATCAGGAAGTGCACACCGGCGACCCGGCCCTCGGCCACCTTGCGGCTGCGGTCGAACGCCACACCGTAGTCGAACGTCGCCTCACCGCTGATCCCGAAGGTCTTGGCCTCCTTGGTGAAGATGTGGGCGAGTTCGGCGTTGCGCAGCAGCGCCTTGGACGGGATGCACCCCACGTTGAGGCACACACCGCCCCAATATTTGGGTTCGACGATGGCGGTATTCAGGCCCAGCTGGGCGGCACGAATGGCCGCGACGTATCCGCCGGGGCCTGCTCCGAGAACGACGACGTCATAGTGGGTCACCCGCCTACCCTAACGGGTCCGCTGCGCCGGGCTCGGCCAAGCCGGACCTGACCTGGCGCCGCCGGTTTGGTCGCCCGCCACCAGGGGGTACCCGAGCCGGTGCGAGGGGCCAGCGGCGACGGCGATGAACCGCCCGCGCCGGCGCATCGTGACCCAATCAATAGACCGACGGGAGGGCACCGTGACGGGCAAACGCCTGACGCCGCACTTCGCGGACGTGCAGGCCCACTACGACCTGTCCGACGAGTTCTTCCGGCTGTTTTTGGACCCGACCCAGACCTACAGCTGCGCCTACTTCGAACGCGACGATATGACGCTGCACGAGGCGCAGCTGGCCAAGATCGACCTGGCGCTGGGCAAGCTGGGCCTGCAACCCGGCATGACCCTGCTCGACATCGGCTGCGGCTGGGGGTCGACCCTGCAGCGGGCCATCGAGCGCTACGACGTCAACGTCGTCGGCCTGACCCTGAGCAAAAACCAGGCCGCCCACGTGCAGACGATGTTCGCGGCCTTAGACACCGCGCGCGGCCGGCGGGTGTTGTTGGAGGGCTGGGAACGGTTCAGCGAACCGGTCGATCGGATCGTGTCGATCGGCGCGTTCGAACACTTCGGCCACGAGCGCTACCCGGCGTTCTTCCGGATGGCCTACGACGCGCTGCCGCCCGACGGGGTGATGCTGCTGCACACCATCTGCGGCCCGCACCCCAAAGACTTCCAAAAACTGGGCATCCCGTTGACGTTCGAGCTGGCCCGGTTCATCAAGTTCATCGTCACCGAGATCTTCCCCGGCGGCCGGCTGCCGTCGGTGACCATGGTCGAAGAGCACGCCGCCGAAGCCGGGTTCCGGCTGACCCGCAAGCAGTCGCTGCAGCCGCACTACGCGAAAACGCTGGACGCCTGGGCAGCGGGGTTGCAGGCACACCGGCAGGAGGCCATCGCGATCCAGTCGCAGGAGGTCTACGACCGCTACATGAAGTACCTGACCGGCTGCGCCGACCTGTTCCGGCAGCGCCAGGTCGACGTCGTGCAATTCACCCTGGAGAAGTAGGCCAATCCGAGCGATCGTGACCGTGCGGCCTCATACGCTTTGCGCGCCCAAAGCGTATGAGACCGCACAGTCGGCGCAATTTAGCGGGGTTTAGTACGGGATGATGCCGGCCAGGCAGGTGCCGCCCACCGCTTGGCAGTAGTAGTGCCCGTAGAGCGGGGCCGCCGCGGCGGTGGAGGCGAACACCGCGGTCATCACGGCGATCGCCAACGCCGAGATCAGCGGCTTGTCCTGCACCATCGCCAGCATCAGCGCACCGACCGTGCACGCCACGATGTAGACCAGCACCACGAACACCGCCGGTGTTTTGTCGGCCAGCGAATACCACCAGTAGAACAAGCCCAGGCCCGCCCCGGCCGCCGGCACCCACACCGCGGCCAGGATCAGCAGCAGCTTCCACCACGGCACCAGGTGGTGATGGTGGCCGGGCACCGCCACCGGTTGCGCCGGAGCCGGGGGCTCCGGCACCGGCAGCGGCTCAGAGGGTTCGGCGTAGGCCAACGCCGGGAAGGCGCGCGGCGCGCTGCCGCTGTCGGGGTCGAGCACCGCGATCGGCGCCGACGGTTCGGGGTCGGCGGCCAGCGGCTGCAGCGGCTGCGGGTGCGGGCCGGTGTCGAAGATCGGCGCCGGATGCGGCTGGGTGGCCGGCAGCGCGGCACCCACATCATCGTCGTCGTCAGCCACCGCGCACCACCTCGATCGCGGCCAAGGCGCCGAACCACCCGGGGGTAAGGGCCAGGACGAATGCGCCCAACGCGGTCACCCAGCGTCGGCCGGAGACCAAGACCAGCAGCAGCCCCAGCGCGGTGGGTATCCCGACCACCAGGCCGATCACCAGGTCGGGGCGCACCGGGCGCTCGACCAGCACGGTGACCGCGATGCCGACCAGCATGCCCACCGCGGCGCCGACCAGCATGGCGCTGGTCAGCAGCCAGGCACGCGGAACCGGGATCACGCTTTCGACGATAACGCCGCGACCGGCTCTTACCGTGGCAGCGGCCCGGCGCGGCGCGCGGCGGGTGCCGCGCAAACTTCGGCGCCGACGGCGTCGACCACCGGGCTGCGCGCCGGGGGACGTTGCCCGTCGGCGTAGCCGGCGCCGGTGATCACCGGTTCGGCCCGCCGGGCGGTGTTCTCGGTGTCGCTGAACGCCCGACCGCGGGATAAGAACCGCATCCCTTCGGGGGCCTCCAGGCTGAAGCCGCCGCCGCGGCCGGGCACCACATCGATGACCAGCTGGGTGTGCTGCCATGCGGCGAACTGCGGCCCGGAAATCCACACCGGTACCCCGTCGCCGACGTCCAGCACGCCCAGCAAGACGTCGCGGTCGCCGACGATGAAGTCGCCGTCCGGGTAGCACATCGGCGACGACCCGTCGCAGCAGCCGCCGGACTGGTGAAACATCACCGGGCCGTGCTCCTCGATCAGCCGCGCCAGCAGCTCGGCGGCGGCCGCGGTGACGAGCACCCGCTGCACCATCAGAACAGTCCGAGCGCCTTGTCCGAGTAGGACACCAGCAGGTTCTTGGTCTGCTGGTAGTGGTCGAGCATCACCTTGTGGTTCTCCCGGCCGATCCCGGACTGCTTGTAGCCGCCGAACGCGGCGTGCGCCGGGTAGACGTGGTAGCAGTTGACCCACACCCGGCCGGATTGGATGTCGCGGCCGGCCCGGTAGCCGGTGTTGGCGTCGCGGCTCCACACCCCGGCCGCCAACCCGTAGAGGGTGTCGTTGGCGATCGCGATGGCGTCGTCGTAGTCGCGGAACGAGGTGACCGCCACCACCGGGCCGAAGATCTCCTCCTGGAAGATCCGCATCGCGTTGTTGCCGGTGAAGATCGTCGGCTGCATGTAGTAGCCGCCGGACAGGTCCCCGCCCAGCTCGGCGCGCTCACCGCCGGTGAGGATCTTGGCGCCCTCCTCCTTGCCGATCTCGATGTAGGACAGCACCTTTTCCAGCTGGTCGTTGGAGGCCTGGCTGCCGATCATGGTCTCGGTGTCCAGCGGGTCCCCCTGCCGGATGGCCTTGGTGCGGATGGCCGCCAACTCCAGGAACTCGTCGTAGATGTCGGCCTGGATCAGCGACCGGGACGGGCAGGTGCATACCTCGCCCTGGTTCAGGGCGAACCCGACGAAGCCTTCCAGCGCCTTGTCGGAGAAGTCGTCGACGGCGGCCAACACGTCGGAGAAGAAGATGTTGGGGCTCTTGCCGCCCAGTTCCAGGGTGACCGGGATGATGTTTTGGCTGGCGTACTGCATGATCAGCCGCCCGGTGGTGGTCTCGCCGGTGAACGCGATCTTGGCGATCCGGTTGCTGGACGCCAGCGCCTTACCGGCCTCGGCGCCGAACCCGTTGACCACGTTGACGACCCCGGCCGGCAGCAGGTCCCCAATCAGGCTCATCAGGTACAGAATTGACGCCGGGGTCTGCTCGGCCGGTTTGAGCACCACCGCGTTGCCGGCCGCCAGCGCGGGCGCCAGCTTCCAGGCGGCCATCAGGATCGGGAAGTTCCACGGGATGATCTGGCCGACCACGCCCAGCGGCTCGTGGAAGTGGTAGGCGACGGTGTCCTCGTCGAGTTGGCCCAGCGTCCCCTCCTGGGCGCGGATCGCGGCGGCGAAGTAGCGGAAATGGTCGGCGGCCAGCGGGATGTCGGCGGCCAGCGCCTCCCGGATCGGTTTGCCGTTTTCCCACGACTCGGCCAGCGCCAGCGCCTCCCGGTGGGCGTCGATGCGGTCCGCGATCTTGTTCAGGACCTGCGCCCGCTCGGCCGGGGCGGTCTTGCCCCAGGCCGGCGCGGCGGCGTGCGCGGCGTCGAGCGCGCGCTCGATGTCGGCCGCGTCCGAGCGGGCCACCTCGCAGAACACCTGCCCGGTCACCGGGGTCGGGTTCTCGAAGTAGCGGCCCTGCGCCGGAGCCACCCACTGACCTCCGATGAAGTTGTCGTACCGGGATTCATACGACATCAGGGCCTCCGCGGACCCCGGGCGTGCATAGACAGTCATGCGCCACTCCTCCTCATCGCTTCCGCTTCGCGTCGTCGCGGGCGGACACCGGATCAGTCCCGTTTCCACGGTGTTATCCACCTCACAGTACCGCTGTGGCCACAATGGCCTCTATGGCTGGTGACGCGCTCGACGACCCGTACCTGTGGCTGGAGGACATCACCGGCGCCGACGCGCTGGACTGGGTGCGCGCCCGCAACGCCCCGACCGTGGACGAGTTCGGCGGCGACGATTTCGAGGCGATGCGCGCGGCCGCGCTGGAGGTGCTCGACACCGACGCCCGGATCCCCTACGTACGCCGCCGCGGCGAGTACCTCTACAACTTCTGGCGCGACGCGGCCAACCCGCGCGGGCTGTGGCGGCGCACCACCTTGGACAGCTACCGCAGCGAGAACCCGGACTGGGACGTGCTCATCGACGTCGACGCGCTGGGCCGCGCCGAGGACAAGAATTGGGTGTGGGCGGGTGCGGCGGTCATCGAACCCGACTACACCCGGGCACTGGTCAGCCTGTCCGCGGGCGGCTCGGACGCGGCGATCGTGCACGAATTCGACATGGCCACCCGCGAATTCGTCGCCGACGGCTTCGCGCTGCCGGAGGCCAAAACCCAGATCGGTTGGGCCGATGAGGATACCGTACTGGTGGGCACCGATTTCGGCGAAGGTTCGCTGACCGAATCCGGCTACCCGCGGATGGTCAAGCGGTGGCGGCGCGGCCAGCCGCTGGCCGACGCCGAGACGGTCTTCGAAGGGTCGCCCAGCGACGTGATGGTGGCCGCCGGGGTCGACCGCACCCCGGGTTTTCAGCGCACGGTGGTGCGCCGGGCGATCGACTTCTTCAACGACCAGGTCTACGAGCTGCGCGACGGCGAGCTGATCCGCATCGACGCCCCCACCGACGCGACGGTGTCGGTGCACCGCCAGTGGCTGTTGATCGAGCTGCGCACCGACTGGTTCACCGGCGCGGCCTCGTATACCGCGGGTTCGCTGCTGGCCGCCGACTACGACGACTTCCTGGCCGGCACAGCCGAATTGCGGGTGGTGTTCGAACCGGACGAGCGCACCAGCCTGCACCACTACGCCTGGACACGGGACCGGCTGATGCTGGTCACCCTGGCCGACGTGACCAGCCGGGTCGAGGTCGTCACCCCGGGCAGCTGGCGGCGCGACCCGGTGCCCGAGGTGCCCGCCAACACCAACGCGGTGATCGTGGCCGCCGATGACCTCGGCGACGAAATCATGCTGGACTACAGCGGATTCAACGCCCCATCCCGGCTGCTGCACGGCCCGGCCGGCGGTCAGCTGCGCGAGATCAAGTCCGCCCCGGCCTTCTTCGACGCCGAAAACATCGAAGTGGCCCAGTATTTCGCGAAATCCCAGGACGGCACCGCCATCCCCTACTTTGTGGTGCGGCCCCGCGACGCCGAACCGGGCCCGACCCTGCTGGGCGGCTACGGCGGATTCGAGGTCAGCCGCACCCCCGGATACGACGGGATTTTGGGCCGGCTGTGGCTGGCGCGCGGCGGCACCTACGTGCTGGCCAACATTCGCGGCGGCGGTGAGTACGGCCCGCGCTGGCACACCCAGGCGATGCGCGAGGGCCGCCACCTGGTGGCCGAGGACTTCGCCGCGGTGGCAGCCGATGTGGTGCACCGCGGCATCACCACCGCAGCCCAGCTCGGCGCGCAAGGCGGCAGCAACGGTGGGTTGTTGATGGGCATCATGCTCACCCAATATCCGCAGTTGTTCGGGGCGTTGGTGTGTAGCGTGCCGCTGCTGGACATGCGCCGCTTCCATCTGCTGCTGGCCGGCGCCTCCTGGGTCGCCGAGTACGGCGACCCGGACAACCCCGACGATTGGGCGTTCATCAGCCAATATTCGCCGTACCAGAACATCTCGACCGACCGCGAGTACCCGCCGGTGCTGATCACCACCTCCACCCGCGACGACCGGGTGCACCCCGGTCATGCCCGCAAAATGACCGCCGCGCTCCAGGCCGCCGGACATCCGGTGTGGTACTACGAGAACATCGAGGGCGGGCATGCCGGCGCCGCCGATAACGCCCAGGTCGCGTTTAAGTCTGCGTTGAGTTTCAACTTCCTGTGGCGGACGCTGAATCACTGAATTGGTGTAATTGTTGGTGTCCGCATGGCCTTACGCTGGCTGGGTAGCTCGCATACGCGCCAGCGTGTCGAACCGGTTACACGCGCCAACCGTGTCAACATTAAAGGACGCCAGGGAGGTCGAGATGGGCTTGGTGGTAGTGGCCTGCCTTTCGGTGGGCGGCCTGTTCGCCGGCGTTGGCCTGTTCGAACTGCAGGCGCGGCTGGAGCGGTGGGATCAACAGCGGCACATCAACGATTGACGGTGATGCGCTCGACGCGCTCGGCCGAGCGTTGAGATTGCCGTGAGGGCTGCGATTTTCGCCGAAGCGCAGCCCTCACGGCAATCTCAACGGCCGAACCGGGCCAGCCCGCCCAGCATCGCGACGAACATCCCGAAGACCACCACCACACCGCCAGCGGCCAGGGTCAGGTTGAGCCAGTGGTGCAGGCTGGCCTCGGCGTAGTCGACCATGACGTCGGCGATCTCGCGGATGTCGCCGGCGGTGGCGTTGAGCGTGTCGTTGAGGTGGCCGCGGCCGACCTCGATGCCCGCGTAACCCGCCGCGCCCACCAACAGTGCCGCCACCCCCAAGCTGGCCAGTGCCATACCGCGGCGACGCGCCGCGGCCAGTGTCAGCACCGCGCACACCCCGGCCACCGCGGCCACCCCCAGCTGCAGCCACCGCCCCCAGGTGGCCAGCGGCCGCAGCCGCCCGGGCCGCAACCCGGCGGGCGGGGTGACGGTCACCGGGACCGTCACCGCGGTCGGCACCTGGACGTGGTGGTCCTCTAGCAGCTGGGCGAACGCGGGATCGTTGAGCATCGGGGCCAGGTCGACGACCCAGCGGTCCGGCCCGGCCGGCGCGTCGGCGCCGGTAAACATCCAGCCGTGCGCAATCCGATTGGCCTGTGCGAACTGCGGGCCGAACGCCGGGCCGGCGGTGTAGTCGGCGGCGACGTCGCGGACCAGCGCGGGATCCACGTCGTAGCCGCGCTCGTCGATCAGCGCGGTCGCCTGGGTGCTGAGCTCGGCGGCCACCGCCGACCGCAGCTGCGGGTCGGCGGCGGCCCGCTGCGCCAGCGCCGCATAGCCGTCGACGTCAACCAGGGTGCGCTGCGCCCAGGCCGTCGGCAGGGCCACCGCGAGTGCCGCCGTCGTGAGCAGCCACAGCACACACGTCGCGACGAACCGCACCGGCGGGGCGGCTACTTGGCGGTGCGGCGCGGGCGCGCCAGCGCGGTGCGGGTCATCACCCGGTTCATCCGCGCCAACGCCTTGAGCGAATTGTGGTAGTAGTTGCCGCCCGCGCCGACGTTGGTGCGCGGTTCCACCACGGTTTCCTGCCGGCAGAATTTGCGCATCCCGTCGGCGCCGCCGAACCGCGCGCCGATCCCCGAGGTTTTCCAGCCGCCCATCGGGGCGGTGGTGCACATCAGGTTGGAGATCACGTCGTTGATGTTGACCGCGCCGCAATCCAGCTGCACCGCGATGTCTTTGGCCCGCTTGACATCCGCGGAGAACACCGAGGCGCTCAGCCCGTACGGGCTGTCGTTGGCCAGCCGGATCGCTTCGTCGACGGTGCCGACCTTCATGATCGGCAGGGTCGGGCCGAACGTCTCCTCGGTCATGCAGGCCATCGAGTGGTCGACGTCGACCAGCACGGTGGGCTGATAGAAGCTGCCCGGGCCGTCGACCCGCTGGCCGCCGGTCAGCGCCCGCGCCCCGGCGGCCACCGCCTCTTTGACGTGCCGCTCGGTGATGGCCAGCTGCTGCTCGTCGATCAGCGCGCCGAAGTGGTTGCCGTCGCCGGCGCCGACGTGCAGCGCCTGCACGTCGCGCACCACCGCGGCCACGAACTGGTCGTAGACCGGTTCCAGCACGTACACCCGCTCGACCGAGACGCAGGTCTGGCCGGCGTTGAACATCGCCCCCCACACCGCGGCGTGGGCGGCCAGTTCGACGTCGGCGTCCTCGCACACGATCATCGGGTCCTTGCCGCCCAATTCCAGGCTGACCGGGGTCAGCCGCCGCGCGGCACGCTCGGCGACCTTGGCGCCGGTCGCGCTGGAGCCGGTGAACTGGATGTAGTCGGCGTTGTCGATCACCGCGCCGGCCACCTCCCGCGCGCCCTGCGCCAGCGCCAGCACGTCGGGCGCGCCGGAGTCCAGCCAGCCGCGGCGCAGCAGCTCGGCGGTCAGCGGGGTGCGCTCGGAGGGCTTGAGCAACACCGCGCAGCCGGCCGCCAGCGCGCCGATCGCGTCCATCAGCGCGTTGGCCACCGGATAGTTCCACGGCGCGATGATGCCGACCACCGGCCGCGGCCGATAGTGCACGGTGATCTTCTTGATCGCCAGCAGCGGCGACGGGGCGGGTCGCCGCTCGGGGGCCAGCGCCTTCTCCATGGTTTTGATCACGTAGGACAGGATCATGATCAGCAGCGGCACTTCCTGCGCCGCGTCGGCGGCCGACTTGCCGGTCTCCTTGATCAGCAGGTCCTCGATCTCGTCGCGGTGGTCGCTGAGCCAGACGGCGAAACGCGCCAGCGCCTTGGCGCGGCCTTTGGCGCCGCGCTGCTCCCATTCGCGCTGGGCGCTGCGCAGTCCGGCGGCGATCGTCGGGATGTCGGCGGGATCGGTCCAGTGCACCTGCCCCGCCTCCGCGCCGGTGGCGGGGTTGGCGATGGTGCCGATACCGGAGAAGGCTGCGTCGGTGCTGACGTCGGGTGTGGTGGCGGTCATAGCGGCCATGCTAGCCCCGCCGTGTGACGTAGATCGCCCCGGCCTCGACAGGTGTCAAGTTCGGGCTGGATGGCCTGGACCATCCTCACCGGGCGGAAGCGATGCCACGCAGGTAGGCGGCCTGACCCAGGTGCTGGGCGCAGTCGTCGAGGATGCTGACCAGCCGGGCGCTAGCCGTCACCGGCGGATCCCAGTTGCGGTCCACGATGCGGGCCAGCTCGTCGGCGCTGAGGCCGGCGAGGTATTCCAGCGTCAGCTTGTGCACGCCGTGGTAGTAGCCGCCCAGCAGCTCCGCGGGTGCGACCACCTTGGCCACCTGTGCGGCGTCGTGCCCGTACCCGGTGTCGTTGCGGGGCAGGTCCAGCCCGAACCGATCCACCCAGCCGTCCCGCAGCCACACCTGCTCGACGCCGGCGATGTCGGCGAGCTGGATGTCTTGCACCCGGGCGCTGTGCCAGATCAGCCAGGCGATGCTGTTGGCGTCGGCGGTCGGCCGGTACCGAGACAGGTCGTCGGTCAGCCCGTCGGTGAGCTCGTCGACGTGCTCGATCAACCGGGTGAAGGCATCCCGCAGCAGCTCCTGCGCGGCGGCGGCGTCGTTTTGGGTCATATCAGCGAACGTACGCGCGGATCGGGATGCGCAACACCAGTCAGCCCGCGGCGCCGTGGAACACCGCTTCGATCATGAGCGCATCCTGGCACGGGGCACCGACCCCGTCGTAGATTATTTAGATGACCTACGACCTGCTCATCCGCAACGGCACCATCGTCGACGGCCTGGGAGGTGAGCCCTACGTCGGGGACGTCGCGGTGCGCGACGGCGTGATCGCCGCGGTCGGCGCGGTCGACGGGACGGGCGGCCGCGAGATCGACGCCACCGGGCTGCTGGTCACGCCGGGCTTCGTGGACCTGCACACCCACTACGACGGGCAGGCGATCTGGTCGGATCGGCTCAACCCGTCCTCGGCGCACGGCGTGACGACGGTGGTGATGGGCAACTGCGGGGTCGGCTTCGCGCCGTGCCGGCACGACGACCACGACGTGCTCGTCGACGTGATGGCCGGCGTCGAGGACATCCCCGGCGTGGTGATGACCGACGGCCTGCCGTGGAGCTGGGAGACCTTCCCGCAATACCTGGACGCCTTAGCGGCGCGGCAGCTGGATATCGATGTGGCCGCCTACCTGCCGCACTCACCGCTGCGGGTCTACGTGATGGGCGAACGCGGCGCCAACCGCGAACCCGCCACACCCGAGGACCTGGCGCGGATGCGGGCGCTGGCCAAGGAGGCCATCGAGGCCGGGGCGCTGGGCTTCGCGTCGTCGCGGCTGGCCACCCACCGCACCGACCACGGGCAGCAGATCCCCAGCTATGAGGCCGCCGATTCCGAACTCCTCGAGATCGCCCGCGGCATCGCCGACGGCGGCGGCGGGCTGATCCAGTTCGTGCCCGACCTGCCCACCGGCGGGTTTCAGCCGGTGCTGCAACAGGTCTTCGACGCGGCCGCCGACGCCGGGCTGCCGGTCACCTTCACCCTGATCGCGATGAACGCCGGCGAGCCGACCTGGCCGGACGCCATCACCATGATCGAGAAGGCCAACGCCAACGGCGGTCCGCGGGTTACCGCGCAGGTGTTCCCCCGGCCGATCGGGCTGATGATCGGGTTGGAGCTGACCGCCAACCCGTTTGTGCTGTATCCCAGCTATCAGGAGATCGCCGGGCTGCCGCTGGCCGAGCGGGTGGCGCAGATGCGCAAACCCGAAGTCCGCGAACGCATCCTGGCCGACAAGCCGGGTGGCGAGCCGGCCAATCCGATCATCTACATGGCCCAGGCCTTCGACTGGATCTTCCCGCTCGGCGAGGACGCCAACTACGAGCCGGACCCGTCCAACAGCATCGCCGCGCGCGCCAAGGCCCGCGGAGTGTCCCCGCTGGAGGAGGCCTACGACCGGCTGCTCGACGATGACGGGCACGCCATCTTGCTGGGCGCGCTGGCCAACTTCGAGGGCGGCTCGCTGGACACCGTCGGCGCCCTGATCCGCCGCGACGACGTCGTGCTGGGCCTGGGCGACGGTGGTGCGCACTACGGAATGATCTGCGACTCAAGCTTTCCCACCTACCTGCTGGCGCACTGGGCCCGCGACCGGGCATCCGGGCGGCTGTCGGTGCCCGACGCGATCCGCGAGCTGACGTCGGTGCCGGCCCAGGTGGCGGGGTTGGCCGATCGGGGCCGCATCGCCGTCGGCTACAAGGCCGACCTCAACGTCATCAACCATGCCGGGCTGCGGCTGCACAAGCCGGTGGTCACCCACGACCTGCCGGCCGGCGGGCGCCGCCTCGACCAGACCGCCGACGGCTACGTGGCGACCGTCGTCTCCGGTGAAGTCATCGCCGAGAACGGGGTGCCGACCAACGCGCGGCCCGGTCGGTTGGTGCGCGGCCGTCAACCGGAACCGGCCTAAGCGTTTCGTCGCGCCCACTGTGCGATCTCATACGCTTTCGGCGCGAAAAGCGTATGGATCCGCACAATCGCCGCGGCCTGACTCGGCCTTGGCTCGTCGAGATTGCCCGCAGGGCTGTGGCTTCGCGCTTGGATTCAAGCGGTGGCTGCAACGAATGTGGACGGGTTTGAGAGTAGTCGCTCGAGTTCTTCGGCGGGTGTTCGCCA